>CALGOO010000117.1 GCA_937960715.1 uncultured Candidatus Competibacteraceae bacterium | reverse complement strand
AAGGTTTGACTGGATATGCACATTATACGATGCTTGTCAATGCGTAAGTCCTAGTCTGGTCGAACAATCCCTGGTGGGAATCTACATCATCCAGGACGACCGGTTCGTTTATGCCAACCCCAAGTTCGCCGCTATCTTCGGCTACACGGTGGAGGAGATCGCGGGGCGGATGGGGCTGCTGGACTTGACCGCTCAAGTCGATCGAGAACAAATCGAGGCCGATCTCCGCCGTTGTTTGGAGAGCCAAATCGGCCACATCCACTCTACTTTCGGCGCCGTCCGCCAGGATGGCCGCCTGATCGACATCGAGATCAACGGAGAAGTCGTCGAGTACGAAGGACACCCCGCCATCGTGGGAGTGGCGCTCGACATTACCGAACGAAACCGGGTCCAGCGGCAATTGAATTATCTGGCGTTTTACGATTCGCTCACCGATCTCCCCAACCGGGCGCTGTTCTTCGATCGCCTCCGGCAGGCGCTGATCCAGAACAAGCGCGATCAGATGCCGTTCGCCCTGCTCCTGCTGGACCTGGATGGGTTCAAAGCCGTCAACGACACCCATGGCCATGAAACTGGCGACGCCCTGCTTCAGGCGGTGGGGCGGCGCCTCCGCGGCTGCGTTCGCGAATCCGATACCGTGGCGCGCATGGGCGGCGATGAATTCATCATTCTGCTATCTCGGCTGAAGGAGCCGAACGACGCGGCGCGAGTGGCCGACAAGGTGATCGAAACGTTGGCCGAGCCGTTTCTCCTGGCCGGACGCGAGTGCCGGGTGGGGGCCAGCATCGGTCTTTGCATCGCCCCGGAAGACGGCGACGACATCGAAACCCTGCTCAGCCACGCCGACGCCGCCATGTATCGGAGCAAGGATCGGGGCAAGAACGTCTGGACCCGGTACGAATCGACGCTGCTGAACGGCAAGCCGGTGAAGATGGCGTTCTTGGAATGGAGCGCGGAGTTGTCGGTCGGGGTGCCGGTGATCGACAACCAGCATGCCCGACTGGTGGCGTTGCTGAATCGCATCAGCGACGCCGTGAAGACCGGCCAGGAGGTGGAGCGGATCATGGCGCTGCTTGACGAGCTCATCGTCCTCACCCGCCATCACTTCGCGACCGAGGAACGCCTGATGGACCGGTATGGCTATGCGGACGCTCTCGCTCACCAGCAGGAGCACCGCAAGTTGGTGGAGGATTTGCTCGGCATCCAGCGCCAGTTCGACAGCGTCAGCCTGATGCTGACCCTGCAAGCGCTCAAGGAATGGCTGCTCAAGCATATCAATGGAGACGACCGCCGGCTGGCGGCGGCATTGACTACCGCCGGGGCGGTGAAATCGCCAGCCGAATGACGATGCCGACATGGCGTGGATTTCGCCGGATTGCAATCGACTCCGGTACGGGTTGTCTTCTGGCGCGCTAGAATTAGGTCATAATGACCGCGATGCATTGACGCCAGCCGAACCACGTCTGGTCGCGCCGCTACCCGTTTCGGAGGATTCGTCCATGACCCGCAAACCCTTCCGTTCGATGCGCGCCCTGCTGGGCGCCAGCTTCACGGACGCGCGCGCCGTGTCCAGGTTCGCGCCGGCCGGTCTGGCCTGGCTGACGCCGCTGTTGTTGGGGCCTGCCTGCGCCCTGGCGCTCGACGTCGGCGAGATTCAGGTTCATTCCTCCTTGAACCAGTTGTTCGATGCCCGGATTCCGTTGCCGACGCTCGCGCCGGAGGAATTGAACAAGGTTTCGGTGAAACTCGCGCCCGCGCCGATGTTCAAGGAGTTCGAACTGGAACGGGCGCCGACGCTGGCGAATCTGGTGTTTTCGGTGGAATACAACGCTGAGGGCCAGGTGTACGTCAAGGTGATTTCGACCCGGCCGATCCAGGAACCGTCGCTGGGGTTGCTGGTGGAGTTTGGCTGGCCGCGTGGCAAGACCTTCCGCGAATTCACCGTCCTGCTCGATCCGGTTCAGCGGCTGGCCAAGCGGCCCGGCGACCGCAGCAAAACCGTGTTGAATACGCCGGCGCCGCCCGCCGCGCCGCCCGTCGAACCCACGCCGCGTCCGGAACCGGCGCTGGCGGCCGTGGCCGCGCCGCGCCCGGAACCGGCGCTGGCGACCGTGGCCGCGCCACCCGAACTGGAACAAGGCGCGCGGCGCGACGGCGACGACGAACCGACCTCCAGGCCGGTGGCGTTGCTGACCCAAACCGACGGAACACCCGATCCGATGGCGCTCCCGACGGAAGCGGCGCCGGCTTCGGTGCGGATCTATCGGCCGGGCGATACCTACGGACCGGTGGCGACGGGCGAGGGTTTGTGGGGCATCGCGCTCAAGGTGCGCCCCGACCCCGCCATCACCCGCGAGCAGATGATGCAGGCCCTGTTCCAGGCCAATCCTCATGCCTTTGGCAAGGCCGGGATCGGTGGGTTGCGCATCGGCGCCACGCTGCGCATTCCCAGCTTCCAGGAAATCGCCGACATGACTGGCTCCACCGCCGCTCGCCATTTGGCGGGGATGGATCCGTCGGCCGCCGTGGCGGTCGCCGCCACGGCGCCAAGTCCCGCGCCTGATGCGGCCGTATCATCGACCGTGCGAACCGCGACCAGCGCGCCGCAAGTATTCCCGCTGGAACAGCCCGTATCGCTGGAACCCACCGTGGTGACGGTCGCGCCGCCCGCCGCACTGCAAACGGTCGCCCAGCCAATCCCCACGCCGGCCGTGGCCGTGTCGGAGCCGGTTGCGCCAACCCTCGAACCGACGGTTGCAACAGCGGTCCCGGAGCCAAACGTTCTCGATACCGCCCCATCGTTCGCCGGTGGTCTGGTGGAGCCGGTTTCGGTCAGCCCACTGCTGTTCCTGGCGGTTTCGGAGATGGTGACGGCCGTCGGTCAACCGCCCGCGCTAATCGCTTCGGACGTCGACGTCGCGGCGCCAAGACTGGAATCGAAGGCGCCCGCCCCTCCCACGCCGCCAGTCGCGGTTTCCAAGACCGAGGGATCGGAACCGACGCCAACCGCCACGCCGGAACCGCCGGCGACACCCATGGATACCGCCACCTTGCTGGCTGCGGTCGACAAGCACGCGCCGCGCGAGGAACGGGGTTCGTTGTCGCAAGCGTACTTGGTCAGCGATGTGTCGGTTCCCATGGTCGCGGCGTTCGCCGAATCCCTGCCGACTCCGGTTACGCCCGCCAAGGCGGCCACGCCATCATCGGCGGCGGGAGTCGCGTCTCCCGCATCCACGATTCTGGAGTCGCCGCCACTGGCGGCGGCGGGTTCGGCGGAACCATCGGCCCAGGCGGTTGAGCCGCCCCCGCGTCTGTACAAGGGCGGCGATCAATACGGTCCTGTCGCGCCGAACGAACGGTTGTGGGACATCGCCACCAAGGTTCGCCCCGATCCGTCCATTGGCAAGGAACACATGATGAAATCGCTGCTGAAGGCGAATCCACGGGCGTTTTCCAAAGCCAACAACATGGACAGCCTGAAGATCGGCTCAACCCTGCGGATTCCAACCCTGCGGGAAATCGTGGACTACACGGGTTCCAAGGCGGCCAGCCAGTTGTTGGAGCAACAGCAAGCCGCCGAAACGTCGCCGGCCGCCGAAAAACCGCCCGTTGCGGAACCTGCCGCGCCACCCGCGCCCGCGCCCGCCGCCGCGCCAGTTCCAGTCACCGCACCCGCGCCAGCTCCAGTCGCCGCACCCGCGCCAGTTCCCGCCGTCGCGCCCACCCCGGCCGCCGAAAAACCGCCCGTCGCCGAACCCCACCCGCGCCCGCCGCTGCCACCGCCGAGGCGCCATCCGCCCCGCCCGTCGCATTGCCCGCGCCCGCCGCCGAAAAACCGCCCGTCGCCGAACCCGTCGCGCCACCCGCGCCCGCCGCTTCCACCACCGAGGCGCCATCCGCCCCGCCCGTCGCATCGCCCGCGCCCGCCGCCGAGAAACCACCCGTTGCGGAACCCGCAGTGCCACCCGCGCCCGCTGCTTCCACCACCGAGGCGCCATCCGCCCCGCCCGTCGCATCGCCCGCGCCAGCGCCTGTTCCCGAGAAACCACCCGCTGCCACCGAAGCGCCACCCGCCAAATGAGCGCATGAAAAAACCCTCCCCAAAACGGGGAGGGTTGCGTGTAAGCGTTCAGGCACCTCCCCCCAGCGGGGGGAGGTTGGGAGGGGGGAAGCGGA
>CALGOO010000116.1 GCA_937960715.1 uncultured Candidatus Competibacteraceae bacterium | reverse complement strand
CAGATTTTGTTCGACAAGTACGTGGTGATCTGTTGCTGGGCTTCGATATAGCCTCGGTCCTTTTCCAACGCGATGACGGCTTCCAACCCCTCGTCATCATCTTTTTCGTGAACTTGCTCCAGCGCCGACCAAAGCAGTTCCGACATCGGGAGGAGGTAAACTGCTTTGCCAACCGCTTCCAGGCGAGTAGCGAGCAGTTTGAGTTCACGCCGAAGTTCCCACTCCTCGGCGGGGTCATAGCGCAGGATCGCAAACGGGAGGTCCTGGTAGACGCTGATTTGCATCGGGACCGACTTCAGGTGGCTCTCCAGATGCGCGATGTTATCTTTGAGCGAGGACATGCGCATACGCCTCCAGAGTTTCAGCGGGAAAAGTCAGCCGGGTGACGCTGCCGGCAACGTGATACTCCAACAATTCACGCTGGTGAGCTTCAAAAAGGAATCGCTCCACGCCGTCCCTCGGCAAGAAGAACAGCTTCCAGTCGGGCAACTCGATCAGCTTGGCCCCTGAAAGCTGGTGCTGTTTCAGGTAGAACACCAGGTAGGCAAAGGCTTCGATGGGCACGAAGGCGGGCGCGATCTTCTTGTTGACCGCTCCTTGAAGCACGCCAAAGTCCCGCAGCGCCGAGAGCAGCCCTTGCGCGATGCGGGTGATGGTGGGTTCCGACCAGTGCCCCGTCGTCTTCCCTTCCTCCACCCACTGGGCCAGAGAGCGCTGAAACGCCGGCACGTTGATGTCCGCCAAGCCCCGTTCGTGCCGGGGAACCAGAATCTCGGTGACGGCATCGTGAAGCAACGGGTCGGCGCGAGCCGAGTGGAAATACAGCAACCGTTCCAAAGCGGCGGGCGGGAACTGGCCGCGAACCAGAGCGACCAGCGCCTTGGTGACCGATGCCTCGGTGAGGTAGCGCTGCCGGAAGATCGCCAGAATATCTTCGACCCGGGAGCGGGATGCTTTGCCGAACACGTTCTCCCGTTGAACCCGGTCCAGGTTTTCCGCAACCGAGGCGGCGACATCCCAGTGGGAGAGCAGGGTCTTGGTGTCACCGATCAGGGCGCCCGCTTTGATGATCCTGGACGAGTATGGAACGGAAGACCGAAACCGCCTCTCCCTGCCTGGATTCTTCGGTTTCGCCATGCTCGGTCCTCGTGAAATCGTCGCAATGGACGGTCTCTATCGTTCCTCGTTACTCCCCCGTCTTCCGCTGGCGCCCCGACCGTTCATTTCCCGAGCGTCTGCTTGCTCGCGGTCTCCACCTGCTTCAACAACACGGCCAGGTCTTCCTGTTTGAAAAGTCGGTAGGCGTTCACTGGATGGCGAAGGGCGGCGATCTTTCCAGCGTTGACCCAATTGCGAAGGGTGTTTGGCGAAACGCCCAAATACTTAGCAGCATCGGAGATTCGCAGGTAATCCGACAGCTTTTCCACTTTGGAGCCCCTCCGGTTCCAAAATCGAAACCAAGATACCAAACCCTATCAAACATTACCAACCATTGCCTCCCCCACGATGCCTGGTTAGCCCATCCGGCCCCCTACTCTGCCCCACCAACAGCCCGGTAACCCCGCTTCTCCTTCCTAATCCGCCACTGTTCCCCCGCCGCCCAGGCATCCCCTTCAGTCTCGAACCCCATCTCCCGCACGGTGCCCGGCTGCCTGATCCGGCTCCACTCCCGCACCAGCGCCCAGCCGTCGAACAGGGTCCGGGACACCGTGATGGTTTGGAACCGCCACCGGTTGTGGGCCGGCTCGCGCTGTTCCAGGTGAATAAGGGACATCCCTGCATCCGCTGGGGCCAACTGCCGCGATCAGGCCGAAACGGGTTCCAGGTTCACTCTGCTGGCCCGGCAGCCCTTCGTGCGCCTCCCCGCCCCGCTCCGCCAAGATCCGGCGGATGGCCTCGGCCGGCGCGGTGCTGGCGACGAGCAGTGCCGCATCGAGCACGGGTGCGCGGTGGCGGGCGATTCGCATGGCGGTGCGCTTAGAATTTGTAGGACAGGCCGATCAGCCCGCTCCACTGGTTCTTGTCCTGAACGAGCGGACTGTCGGCGGCGTTGCCGAGCAGCCGTTGATAGGCCACGCCGCCGACCAGATGCCAGGGAGCGGCGATCTTCCAGTCGCTATTGATCTCAAGCGCGGCGTTCTGCCAGCCGGCCCCGGCGTTGTAGACGGCAAAGCCACTCGCCGCGCTTTGCGCCGGCGTGACGCCGTAGAACGCCTGCATCTGTTGGCCGTTGGCCCAGGTCACGCTCGGCAACACGGTCAGCGTGAAGTCGGGCGTCAGCTCGAGCGGCAGGTAGACGCCGAGCACGCCGATCGTGCCCTGATCGCCGTTCAGGGCGGCGCGCAATTGCGCGAACACCGGCACGCCGAACACCGCGACCCAGCCTTGCACGCCACCGTCGACCGCGGCGCTCACGCTGCCCATGCCCTCAAGCCGGTCGCTGCCGCTGTCGGCAAACCATCCGGGGTCGCTGTCGTCGCGGCCGGTGCGGTAGCCGAGCAGCGGCCCGATGCCGTAGTTCTTGTCGTCGCCGAAGGTCCAGCGCAGTTGTGGGTCGAGGGTGAGCGAGCCGCTGTCCAGCGCGAAGGCGCCCCAGCGTTCGGTCCGGTACTCGCCGCTCGCCCATAGCAGCAGGCGCGGGCTGGACGCATCGGCGCCGCTGTAGTTGGGCTCGTAGGAGGCGCCCACACCCAGTTCCAGTTGCCAGGGGCGGCCGGCCTGGTCATCCTCGGCGGCCCGCGCGGTGCCGAGCACCAGCAGGGCGACGGTCATTGCCGCGCGCATCATTTTCATGGTGGGTTCCCTCCGGGGTGCGATTTAGGGAGCAGTGGAACGGAAAACCGGGTCAAGGCCCCTCGCCACGGTGATCGTGTAGAACCGGCTACGGCGCGCGTTCGCCCGCCCGTTGCCGCGCCAGCCAGCGATCCAGGGCGTTGGCGAACGCCTGTTTATCGCGATTATGGTAGGGCATCGGCCCACCGGTTGCCGCACCCGCCGACCGCATTGCCTCCTTAAGATCGCGCAAGGCCAGCCGCTCTTGAATATTCTCCGTGGAATACCTCTCCCCGCGGGGATTCAGAGCCGCCACGCCGCGCGCCACCAGCCGCGCCGCCAGGGGAATGTCCCCCGTGATGACCAAATCATCGGCTCCCGCCTCGCGTACCAAATAATGATCGGCTTCATCCAGCCCTGCGCCGACCCGGACGGCCGCGAGCAACGGGGAGCGCGGGAGTGGCAGCGGGCGATTGGCCACCAGCGTCACCGGCACGCCGACCCGGCGCGAGGCCCGGAAGACGATGTCCCGGACCGGGCCAGGACAAGCGTCGGCATCAATCCAGATTCTCACCACGCTTCCCTCGTGCTCCTGCTGCGCGGGTGTCCCGGCCTTCGCGCCCCCGCGCGCCCACGCCCAACCGGATCCGGGTCACTGCGATGGTTGGAACCGCTGCCGGTTACGGGTCGACTCCCGCTGCTCCAAGTGTCTCGCAGGGGGGTTGCGGAAACGATGGCCCCGAACAATCGAATCAACGGCTTTCTCAGTCCTTCTTAACCACCAGCATGGTCGTCTGGTATTCGATTACCGGCTGATCGCGCTGGTTGTAGGCTCTGTTTTGATAGATGAACAAGAACCGCTCCGGGTTTTGGGTGGGGCGCAGTTCGACCACTTCGGCCTCCGCCCGGAGGGTGTCCCCAAACAGCACCGGAGTGGTGATCTTCATCCGGTCCACGCCGAGGTAGGCATAAATTTCATAGCCGTCCTGGGCCAGAAACTCGGCGATGGTGTCGGCGTGGTGGATCAGGCCATCGGCGACGGCGAAGATGACCGGCCCCGCCAGGGAACGCTCCTTGAACCAGGTGCCCCTGGCATACTCGGCGTTGCTGTGAATCGCCATGTTGAACCAGGTGAGTTGATGCAGGAGGGAGAAGTCCCCCGATCCAGCGTCCGGCGAACCCGACCCGGAATTTTGACGCCCGCGATGACGGTACCCATAACCCGATGGCTCCTCATGGCGATTCGGGATCATGCTGTGCTGCTCGCTGCGCCGCGCGGGGCGCGACACCGCGCCCGCCCGCGAGGCTCCTCGCCTGGGGATTCCCCGCCCCGCGCGCTCGGGCGCTGGCGCGGGTAGCGTTGTTTTTCCGCGTGGCGCGAGCCCCTCAGCTACCCTATAGTTGATTGAGTTACAGATTAACAAATGCACATCAAGATTTCCATGCGCCGATTCCTCCTAACCACCTGGTTGCTGGCCGGACTGGGGGCCACCCCCACCGTCGCTTTCGAAGGCAAACCCAAGCTCGGACCGGAGGCCGTGCCGATCACCCAACAGACTGAGTACCTCCGCACCGCGCCGGCGCCCGATTACTGGAAACTGAGTCCTTTTTACGTACCGCAACAAACCTCCAGCGCCTGTTCGCTCGCCAGCGTAGTCATGGCATTGAATGCGCTGCGGGGACTGCCGGCCCGGTCCGACCAGCGGCTCGTCACCCAGTCCATCTTGCTCAAAAAGATGAGTCAGGCGACATGGAGGAAACAGGTGGCCGAGGGCGGCAGTGGCGTCACGTTTAACGGCTTGGTCGCCCTCGTGCGGCAAAGCCTGGCGCGCTTCCAGTTACACGACCATGACGTCGAGGTTATCAGACCGGCGGACGCGCAACCCGAGACCTTGGCGCGACTGCGCCAGATTCTTTCCGACAACGAGGCGTCCGACCGCGATGTCATCCTGGTGTATTTCAATCAGGGCGTGGTGACGGGGGATTGGGATGGGCCGCATGTCTCGCCGATCGGGGCCTACGACGCCCGTACCGGACAGGTGCTGATCCTGGATGTGGATCGGGAGTGGTACGTGCCCTATTGGACGGCGGATACTCAACTCCTGAAGGCCCTGTTGCGTCCCGCACCGGCCCGGCACGGCCCGCTCGCCGGTGAAACGGGAGGGTTGATCTGGATCAGGCCCCGGACCCGCCGCTGAACATCGCCGAACGTACCCGCCGCCTCCGCTCACCGGATTCCGCTACCTGATGGAAGGCCGTGTTCCCTATCCCACCGGCCCAGCCAATAGCGCCGAACCGCTCCTTGCCATCGAGGACCTGGTGGCGCTGGCCCATGCTAATCACCAGGGCAACCCCTACGAGACCGGCGACCGATGACTCGCGCGGGCTACCGGATGAAATCGCCAACCTCCTACCGGCTCGGCCCAGCGGTGACGAAACCCAAGCCGTTCCCTGGCGGCGGGCGGCAAGGGAGCGAACCGCACGATTTCCAGGTCTGGAGAACGACCCATGCGAAGCTTTATTCGTCATCCCTCGGATATCCCGATGGATTATCGCCTCACGCACCATGGCTCCAACCGGCGGGACCGACTGCAGAACATCAGCGCCGGCGGGCTGTGCTTTGAAACTCAGGAGGCTCTCCAACAAGGCCGCGTGATCCAGATCACGATTCCGGTGCGGGAGCCGCCTTTTGAGGCGACAGGGACCATCGTCTGGTGCCGTCAGACCAACCGCCATTACGAGGTGGGCGTGCAATTCGCGGACGCCAACACCGAGTTCGCGGTGCGCATGGTCGAACAGATTTGCCAGATTCACCACTACCAGCGGGAAGTCCTGGAACGGGAAGGGCGTTCGCTGTCGGGAGCCGCCGCCGCCGCCGAATGGGTGGCGAAATACGCCCGGGATTTTCCGGCGTAGCGCGGCCTTGAGCCTCCTCGACGCACGACGCTGAAATCGCTCGAACTAGGGTTTACCTCTTTGCTCGACAGGCGCCCCGATGACCGAAGAACGCGTTGCGTATCATGCGGGTGGAAGCCCGCGCCTGGCTCTCGTTGGCCTCGGCTCAAGGCGAGCGAGATGCCGTCAGGCTGGAATCGGATCTTCAGCGGGAATTGCGGGGCGGGGAACTGGCCAAGGCCAGGGAACGGGCGCGGCGCTACGCCGGGGGGCCACTATCGCTCTGCCTGACGGCTGGAATCGCCGCCTGGAACCCCGCCGGCGCCCTGCCGGTCGAGGAACGCGACCAGCACGCGGTTGAACCGGTCGGGCGCTTCGATGGGCAGGGCGTGGCCCGCGTCGGCCACTACCGCGACCTCGGCTCGCTGCATCCGCCGGGCGTAGTCTTCCTTGACCGCCACCGGCCAGTAGTCCCGCTCCGAGGCGACCACCAGCACCGGCGCCGCGATAGCGTCAATGCGGTCGAGGACGCTCCAACCGACCACGGCGCGCTGGCTGGCGAGGTAAGTCCGTTTGTCGTTCCGCGCCATGTGTTCCAGGAAGCGCCGCCGGAGCGGGTCCTGGTCCGGGCGCGGGAACAGCCGCCGGACCAGCAGCCGCGCCATTCCGGCCGGGCCGAACAGGCGTGCCACGCCGCGCCGAAACCAAAGGGTCAGGTGTTGGGATAGCGTGCGCGGCACCAGCGCGGGGAGGCTGTTGACGATGGTGAGGGTGCGCACGCAGCGCGGGTGGTCGACCGCGAGCTGGAAGGCGATCATGCCGCCCAGCGACAGCCCGACGACGTGGGCCGGCGCCGCGCCGAGTTGGTCGAGAAAGCGGGCGGCATCGTCCGCGAACTGCCGCACGGAGAACGGCCCCCCGGGGCGGCGAAGATCGCGCGAGCGACCGCTGCCGCGCGCATCGAGCGCAAGCACGCGGTAGCGCGGGGCGAGCGCTTCAATCTGGGGTGCCCAGTCGGCCGTGCTGCCGCCAAGGCCATGCAAGAGGAGCACGGACTCGCCGTGGCCAGTGTCCTCGTAGAACAGTTTCGCGCCGTCGCTCTCGAAAATCGGCATCGGTTCGGTCCTCGGTGGATGCTCACTCGCCGGCTTCTTTGCCCGGAGCCGGTTCGATCCAGGGGGGTCTCGGTGCTTCGCGCCGGGCAGGCGGCGGATACTGATCGATCAATAGCAGAACATTCATCGTCGCCTCGCTATCCCGAACACTCCGCCACGCTTGTGCTTCACGCTCCACCCGCACCTACAAAATTTTGACCGGCATCCTGGCGTCCATCGTCCTGGCCATCCGCGCCGCCCTGGGCGTCAAAACCGACTGGGTTTCGCGGTAAATCGCCGACCGCCGGTTTTCCCACCGGCCCCGCCGCCTTTTCCCTTCATGCCCGCAACCGAAATAACGCCCTGGCGTTGTCGGCCCGGATCGGCCGCCACCATGGATCGTCCAGCAGCGGGGCGAGAAACGCCCGGTACGCCGCCATCGGGGCGAGCGGCCAGTCGCTGCCGTACAGGAACCGGTCCGGCCGTTCGGCGTACTCCAGCGCCTCGCGCAGCCGCTCGACCGTCCTTTGTAACCGCCCTCGCGCGGCCAGCGCCGCGAAGGCGGCCGCGTCCCCCGCGAAAATCCCGGACAGGTCGGCCCAGACGTTGGCGTTCTTGTAGACGACCTCGGCGGCGTCCATGAACCAGGGGCAGCCGCAATGGGCGATCACGAAATTCGTGTCGGGATAGTCCACCGCCACCTCGTCGACCCGCAGGGGATGGGCATACTGGAGCTTGGCCGAGGCCGCGTAGGTGTCGCCGCTGTGGAAGATGACGGGGATTCGATGGCGGGCGGCCAGCCGATAGTACGGCGCGTAGCCCGGGCTGGCCGGCCCGTGGTGCAGGTAGCCCAGATAGGCCTTGAGGCCCTTGATCCGGCCTTGCCGCAGTTGGTATTCGACTCGATCCAGGTGTTCGGGATCGCCGCGGCGCGGATCGGCCACGCCGATGGCGTGCAGGCCCGGCGCCTGATCGGCGATCCGCAGCGTCGCCGCCACCCCGAGTGGATCATCGGGATCGTCGGACAGCACGCCCATCGCCAAGGCCTGCACCGTTCGCTCGCCGCCATGTCCGCCCGCACCGTGGCGGCCACCGTCGCCACGGCCTCGTCCAACACCGCGGGAAAGGCGTGCAACCCCGGTAGACCGGGCGGCACGACATGCACGTGGGCGTCGATGAGCATGTCGTCAGGGTTCAGCATCATGGTTCTGCTCCGACCAGCCCTCGGATTCGAGGTCTTGATAAACCGTCCGGGTAAACCGTGGCGTGCACACGGCGAGAAAGATCAGGTC
This sequence comes from uncultured Candidatus Competibacteraceae bacterium, assembly GCA_937960715.1. GTDB lineage: Bacteria > Pseudomonadota > Gammaproteobacteria > Competibacterales > Competibacteraceae > Contendibacter. Next base: position 1,730 of record CALGOO010000116.1, on the reverse strand, counting down.
GGCCTCCCCGGTGTTGGTGATGCGCTGGCGGGTGCCGGGCGGAATGAGCACCACCGCGCCCGGCCCGACGTCCTCGGCCGGCCCTTCCCCTACCTCGACCCGTCCCTGCCCTTCCAGGATCAGATATCGCTCGGTCACGCCCCGCAGGCGATGCCAGCGGGTGGTCACGCCCGGTTCCACGCGGGCGCGAGCGAGCGACACGGCCGTATCGGCAGTTGAATTCCACCACTCGGTGATGAAACAGCCTTCCGCGAAGAAATACTCGGTCGCCGTCGGGTGTTGAATCTGCGGAACGAGGATCATGACACGCGCCTGTCTCGCTCAAACGGGCCCGTTGCCGAGCCATGCTCGAATTTGACCCCCAGCCTCCCGGCGAGCGCCAACAGATCGGCAGGCTCCGCCATCGGTTCCCGTTGCACCAGGGCCTGCAATCCCGCCCGGGCCTCCCGGCGCCATTCCTCTTCCAGGCGCGCGGCGGCGGCCCGCTCGCCCAGCAGGATCAACAGCAAGGGTTCGTCCACGGCAGCGCCGGCCACCCGATCATCGTGCATCAGCATCGAACCTCTATCCGCATCCATCGAACTCAACCCGCATCCCCAGGCGCTAACGGCGTCGCCGACAAGGCGACCACGATCACGCTGAGGTCGCTGAGGCGCGCCAGATAGACATAGCCCACCTCGGGTAGATGCACCACCCACAGCGCCGACCCCGTGGCCACGCCGGGCACGGTCGCCGTCGTGGACCGGGGCGTGAGACCTAGCGACAGAAAGGATGGCAGCGGCGCGATAAACCCGACTCGCAGCGCCTGGACGAATCGCTGGTAGGGCGTCAGGGGATTGTTCCGGCGGAGGTCATCCAGCAACTGGCGCTGCACGTCGCCGAGAATGGTATTGAACACCCGACAGGCCGCGCCGACCAGGTCGTTGAGATCCAACGAGGCGATGGCATCGATCAGTTTTTTGATCTCCTCCAGGGTCTGGGCCGGATCGAATCCCAGCAAATCCCGAATATCGAAGGTGATCAGGCTGACGGTGCAGGCCCCGCCGTAGCCGTCGCGTTGCGGGTTCTTGACGGCGATGAGCGGGTCGGTATCCGGATAATTCATCTGGCGGTTGACGATGCCGCGGGCGGCCTGACTGCCCGCCACCGCCGCCTCCTTGAGGAGCACGTCGAGATTGGGATCGCAGGGCTCGGTGGCGGCGTTGAACGCATAGCCGCCGTTGATGGTGTCATACGGCGCGGGATTGGTGAAGATCGCCTCCCCGGTGGCCGGATCGTAGCTCAGTTGACCGCCGGCCTCGATGGCCTCCAGCGTGGCTTGATTGACGCACAGCGTGGCGTCGATGCGGATCGGCGCTTCCGGCGGACATGCCGTGATGGGGTCGGGCGAGACGCCGATCACTGGTTCATCGGCGCGAACTGATCGGCCGTCCGGAGGGGCCGTGGCCTGGCTGGCCGCCAGCGGCCTGACCGAACCGGCAGTGGCGGCGGTGGACGCCCACGACGAGGCTGGGGGAACGGGTAACGCGGGCAAGGTCTCCGGCGGGGACTGAACCGGACTGCTCCCCACCCCACTGCCGAGCGGTGGCGCCGCAGCGGTTGGGAGTATCCACCCCACTCCACCTCCGAACACGACGCCGGTCAAAACCCAGCCGACGAACGTGGAATGATTGATGGAAATCATGCGCGGAGGGCTCGGTTCCGGTCAGAAATGAGGGACGCGATTACAG
>CALGOO010000115.1 GCA_937960715.1 uncultured Candidatus Competibacteraceae bacterium | reverse complement strand
ACCCACGCTGGAGCATGGGAGCCAGTCCGGGTCATTTCATTTCTGGAAATCGCCTAAGGTTGCAGCAGCACGGGAATTTTTATGATGATCAAGGCAATTACCTTCGACCTGGACGATACGCTTTGGGAGGTCTGGCCGGTGGTCGAACGCGCCGAGCGGCTGCTGCACGACTGGCTGGCGGCGCGCTATCCGCGCATCCCGGAGCGATTCACGCCGCTGGAACTGCGCGAACTGGCGGGCGAGATTCGCGCCGCCCGCCCGGAAATCGCCCACGACCGCACTGCATTGCGCAAGGAAGCGATGAATCTGGCGGCGGCGCGGACCGGTTATCGGGAATTCGACGTGGAAAGCGCGTTCGCGCTGTTCTTCATGGCCCGCAACGCGGTGGAGCCCTTTGCCGAGGTGCGTCCCACGCTGGAACGGCTGGCCCGGCGCTATATCCTGGCGTCGCTCTCCAACGGCAACGCGGATCTGCGGCTGATCGGGCTGGACGATGTATTCCGTGTTTCGCTCAACGCCATCGATGTCGGCGCGGCCAAGCCGGAAGCGCCGATGTTCAAGGAGGTTTGCCGTTTGCTGCGGCTGCGACCCGAACAAATCGTCCATGTCGGCGACGATCCGGAACACGACATAGGCGGTGGCCGAAACGCCGGATTTCGCACCGTGTGGGTCAATCGCGCCGGTCGAAACTGGCCGGGCGGCCCCCGGGCGAACGCGGAGATCGGCGAACTGGGGGAACTGGAGGCGGTGCTGGCGGCCTGGGAAACCGACTCCGCCTAGCGGATCGTCAGCCCTCCTCTCGCCAGATGGGCGAGAGGAGAAGGCATGGACCGGGTTTCAATGGGCTGGACCGCCGGGGATGGGGCAAAAACGCCTTCGGCGCGACCTACCACGGAATCGGCTGGCTGTCGCGGAAGAAGCCGCCGGTCGGCCCGTCGTCGGGCAGGGTCGCGGCCCAAACGATGCCAGCGGCGCCCTGCTCCACCGTTTTCTCGGCCTGGGGACCGCCCATGTCGGTGCGCACCCAGCCGGGGCAAACCGAATTGACCAGGATATTGTAGCCCCGGGTTTCCGCCGCCAGGATGCGGGTCAGGGCGTTCAGGGCGGTCTTGGAAATCCGGTAGGCGGGCGATTTGCCTTCCATGTCGCTCAACTGGCCCATGCCGCTGGAGACGTTGACGATGCGGCCGTAGTGCTGTTGCTTCATCAACGGCGTCAGCTCCTGCGCCAGCAGCAACGGGCCGTACAGATTGGTCTTCAAGGTTGCCGTCAGCGTTTCCAGGCTGGCGGTGAACACGCTGGCGCCGCCGATTTCCTCGGAGCCGTGACTGTCCAGATAGACGCCGGCGTTGTTGACCAGGATGTCCACCCGGCCGTAGCGGCTGTGGATGAACCCACCCAGATCGGCGACGCTGCTTTCCAAGGTCACGTCCAGCGCGTGGAACGCGACATCCAGGCCCTCGGCCAACAGCTTTTCCAGGGCCATTTCCCCCTTGCCGGCGTTGCGGCTGGTGAGGATCACGCGGATGTCCCGCTTGGCCAGTTGCCGGGCCGTTTCCAGACCCAGACCGCGATTGGCCCCCGTGACGACCGCCACCGGCTTGCTGCTCTTACCATTCAACATCGTCTTGTCCCCCTCCGGCCACTGGTCCCGCCATCGAACCCATCCCGATGACTGGCTCTCGTCGTGTGTTGTTTTATCCACACGGGTTTGTTGTAAATATTAACAGCATCCTGGCGCTAGTAAAAACAAAAACCTAACACGAAACACCACCGAAGTTGCAATGAGCCTGGGCGATGGAGTCGAAGGTCCGCGGGTTCAGGGCTGAGAATGACGCGGTTCGGTATTACAAATCGTTACAAAACGCCGCGCCCGGCAAAATCCCGGTTACATGCGCGCTGTCCAATAACCGTCGAAGCAACCACAAACCGAGGAATCCACGATGAAGACGTTACGCAAGAATCTGCTGGTCGCCGCCACGGTCGCGGGTCTGGGATTGACCACCCTCGCGCTCGCCGGTCCCTGGGGCGGTCATGGCCCGATGGGGGGCGGCATGGAGGATTGTTCGATGATGGGCGGCGGTCCGAAGGGACATGGCTGGAGGGGGGGCGACCCCGGACGTCGGATGGAGATGATGCAGCAATTCCATGCCGAACGAATGGAACTACTGGAAGCGCGGCTCAAGTTGAAGCCCGACCAGCAGAATGCCTGGAAAGCTTTCCTCGCCGCCCAGGATGCCCATCATGCCGAAATGTTGAAGATCCGGCAGGAAATGCGCGACCGGGAGACGACCGCCATGGCCCATTTCGCGGAGCGGATCCAGGGCATGGAGCAACGGCTGGCCAGCATGAAGACCATGGCCAAGGCGGCGGGCGATCTTTACGCCGCGCTCGATCCGGAACAGAAACAGGTGATGGACAAGTTCTTCACCGATGGACCCATGCGGCGGATGATGCGCGGCTCGGGAGCGGGTCCGACCCAACCCGTGCAGTAACCCACCCGTTCGCGATCGGCGGGGGCGACGTCCGACAGGGCGTCGCCCCCGTGTTTTTTTGCGTACGGGTTTCCCTTGTTCTTGCACCCGAACGCGGAGTGAATCAGTTCAAAATAAACCCGCAAATTTGTTATGTTATCCCGACAGCGGCACAACCAATGAAGGGACGGGCAATGCTGGAAGAACAGATCCGGAAAATCATCGAATTACGCCACGATGCGCCTTACGCGATTCTGGGGCCTCATTATGTCGAAGAGGAACGGGCGCTGATCATCCGCGCCTTTCTGCCGCACGCCGAGCGCGCCTACCTGCTACCGGGAGACGGCGCCGGCAAGCGCGAAATGCAGCGGCTACACCCGGACGGCTTGTTCGCCGCCCGCTTTCCTGGCGTGAGGGAGCTGGAGTACCGGCTGGTCGCTGTCGATGCCGGGGGCCAGTCCGTGACCTTCCGCGACCCCTACGCCATTCACGAACCGTCCTTCAGCGCCACTGATGGGCGGGCGCTGCGACAGGGAACCCTGGAAACCCTGTTCACCAAGCTCGGCGCGCACCCGCGGATGAAGAAAAGCGTCGTCGGCATCAACTTCACGCTCTGGGCCCCCCACGCCAGTCGGGTCAGCGTGGTCGGAACCTTCAACCAATGGGATGGGCGCCGCCACCCTATGGAACGGCACGAGTCCGGGGTCTGGGAACTGTTCATCCCCGGCCTCGGCCTGGGGGAACTGTACAAATACGAGATTCGCAACGGCGACGGCGCGGTGTTTCTCAAGACCGACCCGCTGGCGTTCCAGGCCGAGGTCTATCCCAAGACCGCCGCCTTCACCCGCGATATTCAGCATGGTCACGACTGGAGCGACGGCCCCTGGATGGCGCGCGCCCTGGAAACGCCCGGCTGGGAATTGCCGGTCACCCCGCACCGGGTGACCTTCGACGAGGCCGCGGAGCCGGGTCCGGAGCGGGTCGCCAGTTACGGCCAATTGCGCGACCGGGTCCTGCCGTATCTGCTGGAGCGCCAGTTCACCCATGTCGAACTGGCGTTTTGGGCCGCTGGCGAAACCGTGGCGAGTTACTACACGCCCAATCCGCGTTATGGCCGACCCGAGGAGCTGATGGCGTTCATCGACGCCTGCCACCGACGCGACATCGGCGTCGTGCTCGACTGGATTCCGCCGCTGATTCCGCGCGAGGGCCAGGAACTGAGCTGGTTCGACGGCGCGCGGATCTACGACCGGGACGCGCCCGGCGAGCCTGGAATGCTGGCCTTCGCTCTGGAACGACCGGAAATCGGCAACTTTCTGGTGGCCAACGCCCTGTTCTGGCGGCGGGTCTACCATGTGGACGCGCTGCGGACCGATGCCCGCACCTACGCCGCTCGCCTGGGGACGGCGGGGGCGGCCACGGGTCTGCGGTTCCTGATCCGGGAAAGCGCGCCCAGGCCCACGCTGGCGGCGGCGGAAAGCCACACCCTGACGCGGGGACGCCATGCCGATCCGCATGGCCTGCTGGGACCGCATCCGCTGGCCGGAGAGCCGGGGCTGAGCGTGGTGCGCGCCCTGCTGCCGGACGCCGAAGCCCCCTGTCTACTGCCCGAGGCTCGGCCCAGCCTGTTGTATCCGTTACAGCCCCTGTACGAAGGGGGACTGTTCGAAACCCTCGTCGTCGCCAACCCGGATACGCTGCGTTACCGGCTGGGCGCGATCGAGCGGGGCCAGCACCACGTTTTCGCCGACCCCTATGCGTTCAAATTCTCCAATCTCGGCGATCAGGACTGCTATCTGTTCGCCGAGGGCAACCATTACCAGATTTTCGAAAAACTGGGGGCGCATCCCTGCCAGGTCGCCGGTCTGGCCGGGATCAACTTCGCGGTGTGGGCCCCCAACGCCCAGCGGGTCAGCGTGGTCGGCGCGTTCAATCACTGGGACGGCCGCCGCCACCCGATGCGGTTGCGGCCAGGTTCGGGGATTTGGGAGCTGTTCGTGCCCGGCCTGGGCGAGGGCGATCTCTACAAGTTCGAAATCCTGGCCCGCAACGGTCACGTCTTCCTGAAGACCGACCCCTTCGCCTTCCATACCGAGGTTCCGCCGGGCACCGCCAGCGTGGTCTACGACCGGGCCGGCAAGCACGTCTGGCGCGATGGCGAATGGATGGAGCGGCGGGCGCGGAACAATGCCTGGCAACGGCCGGTGGCCATTTACGAGGTCCACGCCGGTTCTTGGCGGCGCAAGCCCGACGGCGAGTTTCTGTCCTATCGGGAACTGGCCGACCAGTTGATTCCCTACGTGCTGGAAATGGGCTTCACCCACATCGAATTTTTGCCGCTGGCCGAGCATCCCTACGGCCCGTCCTGGGGTTATCAGATTTCCAACTTCTATGCGCCGACCGCCCGTTATGGCCGGCCGGACGATCTGATGGAACTGATCGACCGTTGCCACCAGAGCGGCATTGGCGTCATCCTGGACTGGGTGCCGGCCCATTTTCCCAAGGACGCCCATGCCATGGCCTGGTTCGACGGCACCTGCGTGTACGAACACGCCGATCCCCGCCAGGGCGAGCACCCCGACTGGGGCACGCTGATCTTCAACTATGGCCGCCACGAGGTCGAAAATTTCCTGATCGCCAACGCCCTGTACTGGCTGGACACCTTCCATTTCGACGGCCTGCGGGTGGACGCGGTGGCCTCGATGCTGTACCTGGATTATTCCAAGAAGGACTGGATTCCCAACCGGTATGGCGGCAACGAGAACCTGGAGGCCATCGAGTTCCTCCGGCACACCAACGCGGTGGTCCACGCCCGGTTTCCCGGGGTGATGATGATCGCCGAGGAGTCCACCGCCTGGCCGAACGTGTCGCGGCCCACCGACATGGGTGGACTGGGATTCGGGTTCAAGTGGAACATGGGCTGGATGCACGACGTGCTGTTCTACATGGAAAAGGCGCCGGTCCATCGCCGTCACCATCACGACAAGCTGACCTTCGGCATCGTCTACGCTTTCAGCGAGAATTTCATCCTGTCGCTGTCGCACGATGAAGTGGTGCATCTGAAGAAATCGCTACTGGGCAAGATGCCGGGCGCCGAGCGGGAGCAATTCGCCAACCTGCGGCTGCTGTACGCCTTCATGTACAGCCATCCCGGCAAGAAGCTGTTGTTCATGGGCGGGGAATTCGGCCAACCCAGCGAATGGAACCACGACGCCGGCCTGGAGTGGGAATTGTCGCGCGGCAAATCCCCGCATCGGGGACTGCAACGGTTCGTGGCCGCTCTCAACGCGCTGTACGCGCAAGAGCCGGCGCTGCATCAGGTGGATTTTCACGCCGCCGGCTTCAAGTGGCTGGACGCGGGCGCGGCCGAGACCGGCGTGCTGGCCTTCGTGCGCAAGGCTCTCGACCCGCGCGAGGCGGTGGTGGTGGTGCTGAATTTCTCCGACCAGTCCTATCCGCGATACCGCATCGGCGTGCCGTATCCGGTCGGGTACCGGGAGTTGTTGAACAGCGATGCCCGCGAGTACGGCGGCTCCGGTGGGACACTGCCCGACCGGCGGGTGGTGGCCGAGGAGTTTTCCAGCCATGGTTTTGCCTTCTCCATCGTCCTCGACCTGCCGCCCTTGAGCGCGATGGTGCTGAAACCGGCGCCGCCGAAGCTGGAATGAGGACGGGCGGCGTTGGCACCCCCTGGATTTGGGGTGAGGCACGCCGCTTTCGCCACGAGATGATCGCGCTGTTCAGGACTACAGTTCTTACAGCCTGATCGCGATTAGCCGTGGCTTGGGAGGACGGGTCATGTTTCGTGCGTTGAGAAAACCCGATGTTCTGGTGACCACCCTGGCCGCCGCCGGGATTCTGATGGTGACCATGGGCGTGCGTCAGTCGCTCGGCCTGTTCGTCAACCCCTTGATGCTGTCGACCGGCCTGGAAATCGCCACGATCAGTTTGGCCCTCGCCGTCGGTCAGTTCGCCTGGGGAGCGGTTCAGCCGATTACCGGCGGTCTCGCCGATCGCTTCGGTCCGCGCGCGGTCTTGATCGGCGGTTTGGTGGTGATGGCCCTCGGTAGCGCGATAACCCCGTTCATGACCTCGGGATTTGGCCTGGTCGTCTCGCTTGGCCTGCTGTCGGCGATGGGGTCCGGGGCCGGCAGCTTTTCCGTCTTGATCGGCGCGGCCGCCCGGCGGTTGCCGGCGGTGGCGCACGGCTCGGCGGCCGGAGTCATCAACGCCGGCGGCTCGTTCGGTCAATTCGTGTTTGCGCCGATCCTGCAAAAATTGATTCAGACCATCGGTTGGATGGGAACGATGTGGACGATGGCGCTGGTGACGTTGGCGGCGTTACCGCTGGTCGGCGCCTTGACGAAGCAGGCGGAAGCGCCGGCCAAACCCGTCGGCGACGATACGGGAGTGCTGAAGGCGGTCCGCGCCTCCTTGAAGAACCCCAGCTATCTGCTGCTCCACGCCGGTTTTTTCACGTGCGGATTTCACATCGCCTTTCTGGTAACGCATCTGCCGGGCGAGGTCAATCTGTGCGGCTTGCCGCCCTCCGTCGCCAGTTGGTCGCTCGCCATCATCGGGCTCGCCAACATTTTCGGTAGCCTTTACGCCGGTTTCTGTGTCTCCAGGTACCGCAGCAAATACGTCCTGGCCATCATGTACGGCTCGCGCGCCCTGCTGATCGCCGGGTACTTGCTGATGCCGAGGACGCCACTGACCTACTATCTGTTCGCGGCGGGTCTGGGCTTCACCTGGCTGGCGACGGTGCCGCCGACCGCCGCCCTCGTCGGCAAGCTGTTCGGGGTCCGTTATCTGGCGACCCTGTTCGGCATGACCTTGCTTTCGCACCAGCTTGGCGGTTTCTTCGGCGCTTATCTGGGCGGGCTGGCCATCACCCGGTTCGGCGACTATGGCTGGATGTGGTACGCCGACATGGTCTTGGCCGCGCTGGCCGCCGTGGTGAATTTGCCGATCCGGGAGGCGCCCGTCGCCAAGCCGGCGGTGGCGTAACGAGATCGTTTGGCCTCCCACCGATTCAACTGCACGGAGAAAAGGCCTGTTTCGCTATACCCAGATGATCTTGTGGAGGAAAAATCTGGGAGGAACGCGCCCCGCTCGACCGGCGCGCGGCGCTACTGCCGGGGACCGTCGGCGATGTCCACCAGTGTGTCGCCGTGGAAGGTGAGGATTTTCAGGAAGGTGCCGCGTCCCAGGTTGTATTCCCACTTGTAGACTGGAATCACCCGGCGAGATTCGACTTCGTAGGTGGGCGGGTTGGGATAGGGACTGGGCGAGACCGGGTTGACGATCATGGCGCCGTCGTTCCGGCGCACCACCTGCTCGATAAAACCGTCCTGTCGGGCGCTTTGCGGCTCGCCACAAATTTCCAGCACCCGCGACTGGGAATCACCGGTGTTCACCAGGTAACCATCGCAGCGGATGCTATCCGCGCTGGCCAGCGCCGGCGGGATCAGGAAGAGAAACAAGAACCGTCGCATGAAGTTGTCTCCCAGGGTTGTCACTGGTTTCAAGTGTAGATCAGCCAGCGGGTGGTTGGCCAATAATCCCGTGCTGAACGCTGGATTGTTTACTATCATGCCTGTCAAGAACCAATAATCACAGTTTCCGGCCGCGCCGCCGGGCCGCCGCCGGGCCGCCGCGAGACCACCTTCGATGGCCGGGCTTTTCCCAATGAGCGAATTCTTCGTCACCGCATCCACCACGCTGGGACTGGTCGCCTTGGCCGAACTGGGCGACAAAACCCAACTGGTTTGCATGACGCTGGCCGCTCGTCATCCACCGATGCCGGTGCTGAGCGGCGCGGTGCTAGCCTTCGCGCTGTTGAACCTCCTAGCGGTCCTGTTTGGCGCTTCCGTCGCCGCCTGGCTGCCTGAGTGGCTGACGGCGATGGTCGTGGCAATCCTGTTCGCGGCGTTCGGCGTCAAGGCCCTGCGCGACGCGGGCGCGGAAGCGGTCGAGGTCGAGGAGAAAAGCGGACGGAGCGTGCTGCTGTCCACCTTCGGCCTGATCTTTCTGGCGGAACTGGGCGACAAGACCCAACTGGCCGTGGCGGGTCTGGCCAGCACCCAGGCCGCGGCGCCGGTCTGGGTCGGTGGCACGCTGGGCCTGGCGGCGGTCTCGGCGCTGGGCGTGCTGGCTGGCCGCACGGTGTTGCAACGGCTGCCGATGCGCCTGCTGCACTGGCTCAGCGGCGCGCTGTTCCTGCTCTTGGCGTTGCTGGCGGGCGGGCGAGCTATCGCGGTGTTGGCCGGCTGAGCGGCGGACAGCGCGCACATGACCCAACCCGCGGCGCCAGCCTCTCCGCGTCCCCCCGACGCTTCCCTGGTCGGCGTGGCGAGTGCCTTGGGCTGCTTTGGCGTCTGGGGAGCGTTTCCCATTTATTTCAAGACGCTCGGCCATGTCCCGGCCCTGGAGGTACTGGCGCACCGCGTGCTGTGGTCCGCCGTGCTGCTGCTGGGGCTGATCCTGGCGCAAGGGCAATGGTCGGCCTTGCGGGCCGAATTTCGCAACTTGCGCCGCCTGTGCTTCTATCTGGTGACGGCCCTGCTGATTTCCGGCAACTGGCTGCTGTACATCTGGGCAGTGCAGCACGGACGAATTCTGGAGGCCAGCCTCGGCTATTACATCAATCCCCTGGTGAACGTGCTGCTGGGCGTGTGGTTCCTGCGCGAGCGGCTGAATCCGCGTCAATGGAGCGCGGTCGCCATCGCCGCCGCCGGCGTGCTGGTCCTGGTGGTCGGTCACGGTGTGTTGCCCTGGATTTCCCTGACCCTGGCGTTCAGCTTTGGCGGTTATGGGCTGCTGCGCAAGAAGGCGGGACACGCCGCGACCCTGGGTTTGTGCGTGGAAACCGTGTTGCTGGCGCCCCTCGCCCTGCTGTTCCTGGCGACGCTCGCGGCGCGCGGCGCCGGCGCGCTCGGCGCCATGAACGGGCAAACCGATCTGTTGCTGCTGATCGCCGGCCCGGTCACCGTCGCGCCCCTGCTGCTGTTTCTTCAGGCCACCCGCTTGTTGCGCCTGTCCACCGTCGGTTTGATTCAGTACCTGACCCCCACCCTGCAATTCCTGCTGGCGGTCGCGCTCTATCGCGAACCGTTCACCCTCATTCATCTAGCCGCGTTCGGCTGTATCTGGCTGGCGCTCGCCCTCTACAGCGCCGACGCCTGGCTCGGCCATCGGCCGCAATCCGTCTGGGCCGTGACCCCACGGCGTGGAATTTCGTCATGAAAGCCTTGATCAGCTCGATCCGGTTTCGCATCCTTGGGATGTTGATCCTGGCCATCGCCCTGTTCACGGTCGGCGTGCTGGCGCTGAAACCGACCGAGCCTGGGCGGTTTTTTCTTTATGGGGGTCTGTTGTTGCTGATCGGCTTGGCGACCGCGCTGCTGCACGGGGTGAACAGGCCGCTGGACCGGCTGGTTCGCGGCCTGCGCGCCGGCGATCCCGCCCTGCTGGCTCCGCTGGCGAGCCAGAACACTGAATTTGGTCAACTGGCCCGGCTGGTTCGAGATTTTTTCCAGCAACAACGCCAACTGGCGGCGGAAATCCAAGAGCGGCGCCAGGCGGAACGGACGCTGCGAATCTTTTCCCGCGCCATCGAACAGAGCGCCAACACGGTCGTCATCACCGACCGCGCCGGGGCCATCGAGTACGTCAACCCGAAGTTCGTCGAAATCACCGGCTATTCCCGCGCCGAGGCGATCGGCGCCAACCCGCGCCTCCTCAAGTCGGGCAAGACCACGCCCGAACAATACGCGCGGCTGTGGCAAACCATCGCCAGCGGCGCCGAATGGCGGGGCGAGTTTCACAACCGGCGCAAGGACGGCGCCCTGTATTGGGAATTGGCCTCGATCGCCCCGGTTCGCGATGAAACCGGCGTCATCACCCATTTCGTCGCGGTCAAGGAAGACATCACCCGACGCAAGAAGGTCGAGGCGGCGCTGCGCGCCAGCGAACTGAAATACCGCAACGTGTTCGCCACCGTCGGCGACGCGATCCTGATGCTCGACAACCGCGATGGGCGCATCCTTGACGCCAACCCGGCGGCTTGCCGGCTGTACGGTTACAGCCGGGACGAACTGCTGGCGTTGCGAGACCGCGACCTGGCCGCCGGGAACGGCGCCAACGGCGAAATGCCGCGCACCGTGTCGAAACGGTTCACCGACTATCCGCAACGCCGCAAGGATGGCGCGATTTTCCCGGCCGATCTGTGGGTGCGGCATTTTACCTACAAGGGTTACGAGATCACGGTCGCGGCCATCCGCGACATGACTCCGCTCAAGCAGGCGGAACAGAAGATCGTGCGCCTGAGCCATTGCTACGCCGCGCTCGGCCGCACCAGCGCCGCCATCATGCGCTGCGCCGATCCCCAGGAGCTGTTTCGGCAAATCTGCCGAATCGTGGCCGATTTGGATCAGATTCGGATCGTCGTGATCGAGTTCGTCGAGCCGACCACCGGCGCGTTCCAGCGAGCGGCCCATGCCAGCGCGGCATCCGGCCGCTTGCACCCCCCTGCCAGCGCCCACCCGTCCGGCGACTCCAGCTTGCCCGAAGGCTGGGGTCCCATCGGCATCGCGTTTCGTCAGGACGCTCCCGCGGTTTGCAACAATTTTCTGGCCGATCCCGGTCTTCAGGCTTGGCGTCCCCTTGCCGAGGAGCTGGCCATTCAAGCCAGCGCGGCGTTTCCGTTGCGCCGGAACAATCAGGTCGTCGGCTGCCTGAGCGCCCATGCGGCCGAACCGGATTTCTTCAACGCGGACCTTACCAATTTGCTGACCCAACTGGCGGGCGAGGTTTCCTTTGCCCTGGATTTGTTCGAACGTGAGAACCAGCGCAAGAATGCCGAGGATCGCATCCATCATTTGGCGACCCACGACGCCCTCACCGGCTTGCCCAACCGCACTCTGTTGCTCGACCGCCTAGCCCAGGCGCTGCGCGCCGCTCAACGCAAAAGGAGTTACGTCGGCGTTCTGTTCCTGGACCTCGATCACTTCAAAACCATCAACGACTCGCAAGGCCACGGCGTCGGCGACCAATTGCTGCAAGCGATCAGTCAGCGGTTGCGCGACGTCGTTCGGCGGGAAGACACCCTGGCTCGCCAGGGCGGCGACGAGTTTATCCTGGTGCTGACCGATCTTTCCGAACCCGCCGCCGCCGGCTGGGTCGCCGAGCATCTGTTGCAGGCATTGCGCGCGCCGTTCATGCTGGACCATCAGATATTGCATGTCGCCGCCAGCATCGGCATCAGCATTTATCCGCTGGACGCCACCGATCCGCCGACGCTGATCCGCTTCGCCGACAGCGCGATGTATCAGGCCAAGGCGGACGGTCGCGCCCACTATGCCTTCTTCACCGCCGAACTCAACGTCCGGGTGTCGGAATTGTTCACGCTAAGCAACGAGTTGCGCCAAGCGTTGGAGCGCGATGAGTTCGTGTTGCATTATCAACCCCAAATCGATCTGGCGACCGGCCAGCCGGTAGGCGTGGAAGCCCTGATCCGCTGGCAACACCCCCGACGCGGTCTGATTCCGCCGGGACGCTTCATTTCGGTCGCCGAGGAAACCGGCTTGATCGATCCGATCGGGGAATGGACCCTGCGCGCCGCGTGCGCCCAAGGCCGCCTCTGGCGGGACGCCGGTCTGCCACCGCTGTCGGTCGCCGTCAATCTGTCCGCCAGGCAATGGTTGCAACCCCACCTGGAAAATCAGGTCATCGACGCGCTTCAATCCGCCGGCCTGGAACCGCGCTGGCTGGAGCTGGAAATCACCGAGAACCTGCTCATGCGGGATACCGACAAGATGATCGAGACCATGCGCCGGCTTCGCGCCGGCGGTGTGCAATTCGCCGTGGACGACTTTGGCGTCGGCTACTCCAGCCTGCGCTATCTCAAGCGATTCCCGGTCAGCCGAATCAAGATCGATCAATCCTTCGTGCGGGACATCCCCGGCGATCCCGACGATGCCGCCATCGCCACCGCCATCATCCGGATGGGCAAGAGCTTGCGGTTGACCGTGGTGGCCGAGGGGGTGGAAACCCCCGAGCAATTGCGATTTCTGGGCGAGCAGGGCTGCGACGTGGCGCAGGGGTATCACTTCAGCAAACCGTTGTCCGCCGAGGAGTGCGCGGACTATCTCGCCCGGCTTTGGCATCGACCTTTCAAGCCACCCGACCACGATCACGGCGAGCCGGATTGATTCAGCTCCGATGTCGGCGGCTCCAATTCCGGCTCCGGCTCCGGCTCCAATTCTGGCTCCGGTTCCGGCTCCGGTTCCGGCTTCGAAGCAACCGGGGCGGGCGCATCGCCGTTTCCCAGCAGGGCTGTCGCCTGTTCCACCCAGGATTCGATCAGTTCGGCCGCTGGACGATCCTCGCACAAATGGCAGCCCTGGCCAGCCCACAGCGCCATGAAATCGGTCAAACCCCGTTCAGCGGCCGCCTGGCGCAAATCCTGAGTCAGCAGCAATTGCAAGGGGAATCTGGGCAGTTCGGCCTCGTGGGCGCGCAGTTCGTCGACCAGTCGGTTGCGCAACACCCGGCCGTGGCGACCGGTGAACACCCGGCTCAGGGTGGTGGCGATCTCGCTGCCCTGGCGCAGCAAAGCCTGGTAGGCGGGGTGGGCGCCGCTTTCCGGGCAGCCTAGAAAAGCGGTGCCCATTTGCACGCCGACCGCGCCCAGCACCCGAAGGGCGGCGATGCCGCGCCCGTCCATGATGCCGCCGGCGGCGACGATGGGAACCGCGACATGCTTGGCCAGCAACGGCACGAGGGTGAGGATGCCGACCAAACCTTGTTCGGGATGGCCGACGAAGGTGCCGCGATGACCGCCAGCCTCGGCGCCCTGGGCGATGATGAAATCCACGTTGCTTTCTTCCAGCACGATGGCTTCCAGCAAGTGAGTGGCGGTGCCCAGGGTGACGATTCCGGCATCCCGCAGCATGTCCAGATACACATTGTCCGGCGCCCCGAAGATGAAGCTCAGGGCCGGCACCCGTTCTTGCAGCAGGATATCCAGTTGCTCCTCGAATTCCGGCGGGGTCGGCGGCGTGGGTGGGTCCAGCGGCAACCCCAGTTCGGCGCGGTACGGCGCCAGCAGTTCCTGGGCGCGGGCAATTCGGGCGGGATCGACCTTGGGTGGACCGGTGATAGCCAGGTTGACGACGAACGGCCGGTCGGTGAGAGCGCGCACCTCGGCGATGGCTTGGCGCAGCCGTTCGGGGTGCAGGGAGCTACCGGCCAGGGAGCCCAGCCCGCCGGCGTTGGATACCGCCGCCACCAGGCGCGCCGTGCCCGGTCCACCGGCCATGGGGGCTTGGATGATGGGGTAGCGGATGCCGAATCGCTCGGTCAGTACGGTGTGAGTCCAGTTCATGATGACGCTGCTCGCATCTAGGGGTTGGCGGGGCGGCGCGACCGCCTGGGATCGAATGGGCGGGGAAACGGCCAGGAGCGCATTGTTCCACCAGCGGGCAAGGATTACCCTATCCGCCGGCGGTCCAATGCCGTTCTTTCGCGCTGTCCCACCCAGAGTTTGATTATGGCAAAAAATATTCCACTGAATGAACGCATCATCTTCGCGCTCGATGTCGATTCCCCAGGCGAAGCCGAACGCTGGCTGGACCGACTGGGCGAACAGGTGAATTTTTACAAGGTCGGCCTGCAACTGTTTCTGGCCGGCGGATTCCCGGTGATCGAGACGATTTTGAAACGCGGCCACAAGGTCATGGTCGATCTGAAATTCTTCGACATTCCGGAAACCGTGGCGCTGGCGGTTCGGGCGCTCAAGCATCGGGGCGCGACCTTCATCACCGTTCACGGCAACGATCCGATCCTGCGCGCCGCCGTGCAGGAACGGGGCGACGCCAGGATTCTGGCCGTCACCGTGCTGACCAGCTTCGACGAGTCCGACATGCGCGAGATGGGATTGACCGGCACCATCGAGCAACTGGTCTACCATCGCGCCCGCAAAGCCCTCGATCTCGGCTGCGACGGAGTGGTTTCCTCGGGGTTGGAAGTTCCTCGACTGCGTGAAGGGTTGGGCGACAAGTTCCTGATCGTGACGCCCGGCATCCGGCCAGGCGCCAACGATGTCGTTCAGGACGACGATCAGAAGCGCATCGCGTCGGCGTATGCCGCCATTCGCAACGGCGCCGACCATGTGGTGGTGGGCCGGCCCATTCGCGATGCCAAGGACCCGGTCGCGGTGGTCAAGGCCATGCAGGACGAGATTACCGCCGCGCTGTCCTGAACGTTCCGGCCATTTTCTGGAGGTGACCGCCACGATGAAACCGTCAGCCACCGACGTTGCCCGTCCCAACGACGTTCTCGCGTTCTGGTTCGCGGAGGCGACTCAACCGCTGTGGTTCGCTTCCACCCCAGACTTTGACGAAGCGCTGCGGGCGCGCTTTTTGGCCACCTACCAGACGGCGGCGGCTGGCCAGTTAGCCAACTGGGAAGCATCGGTCGAGGGCGCGCTGGCGCTGGTGATCGTTCTGGATCAATTCCCGCTGAACCTGTTTCGGGGGCAGGCGGAGAGCTTCGCCACCGAGGCCGCCGCCCGCGCGGTCGCCGACCGCGCCATCGCGCGTGGCTTCGATCAGGCCATGCCGCCGGTCCAGCGGCAATTCCTGTATTTGCCGTTCATGCACAGCGAAACGCTGGCCGATCAGGAACGCTCGGCGCGGCTGTACCAGCAGCCCGGTTTGGAAGACAGCCTGCGCTTTGCCCGCCATCACCGCGACCTGATCGCGCGCTTTGGCCGGTTCCCGCATCGCAACGCCCCGCTGGGCCGGGTCAGCACCGCCGAGGAACTCGCCTACCTGACCTCGCCCGAGGCGTTTCACGGGTAATCCGTCGCGGACGGCTCCCTGGCTTTGTCACCACCTTCCTGGCCGCGATGGCGGCGCTGTTCGTGTTCGCGGTCGGTGTCGGCGTCCTGCTGCTCGTCATTCTCTACCTGATCGACATCACCCAGACCCAGC
>CALGOO010000114.1 GCA_937960715.1 uncultured Candidatus Competibacteraceae bacterium | reverse complement strand
CGGTGTGGATCACCGAAATCGATCCGATCTGCGCCCTGCAAGCGGCGATGGAAGGTTATCGGGTGGTCACGATGGACGACGCGGCGGGTCAAGCCGACATTTTCGTCACCGCCACCGGCAACGTCGGCGTCATCACCCACGACCACATGGCGCGGATGAAGAATCAGGCCATCGTCTGCAACATCGGCCATTTCGATTCCGAAATCGCGGTCGCCAGCCTGAAGCAATATCGCTGGGAAAACATCAAGCCGCAGGTGGATCACATCATTTTTCCCGACGGCAAGCGCATCATCCTGTTGGCCGAAGGGCGGTTGGTCAATCTGGGTTGCGCCACTGGCCATCCCAGCTTCGTGATGTCCAACTCCTTCACCAATCAGGTGTTGGCGCAGATCGAACTGTTCACCCGTGGTGGGCAGTACGAAAACAAGGTCTATGTGCTGCCCAAGCATCTGGACGAAAAGGTCGCCCGGCTGCATTTGGATCGGATCGGCGCCCGGCTGACCGCGCTGACCCCGGAGCAGGCCGCGTATGTCGGCGTCGCGGTGGATGGGCCGTATAAGGCGGAGAATTATCGCTACTAAGATGCGTTTAGGGGCGGTATGATTTGCAAACCGCCCCTTCAGGCATTCCAGCCATGGCAAATGCAGATATATTGATTGGACTCGTAAAAGCCGGAGTTTCAGGTGATGCCGTGTTATTCCGGCGTCACGCTGAAGCCCTGATTGCTGATGAACGAGCTAAGAAACATAACATTCTCGCTGACCGCCTGGTTTCTGTTGTTCAAAATGCTTCAACCAGTGCATCCCAAGCACGGCGAACTCCCATTGAAAATGGGGCGCATTCTTTTGTTTTAGAACAAACTCCTGAGCGCCCGTTGAATATGCTGGTGCTCGCTCCAGAAACGGAAGCTCTTTGTCGCGAACTGATTGCGGAACAGCACCGCAGTGATCTCCTGAAAACCTATGGTCTATCGCCTCGCCATAAACTTCTGGTGGCAGGTCCTCCAGGCAATGGTAAGACAACGCTTGCTGAAGCCATCGCTTATGAGCTTGCAGTACCACTGCTCGTGGTCCGCTATGAAAGTCTCATCGGTAGCTTCCTTGGGGAAACGGGAAGTCGTTTGCAAAAAGTATTCGATTATGCCCGAACACAACATTGTGTTTTATTCTTCGATGAGTTTGAAATTCTCGGAAAGGAACGCGGCGATAATCGGGAGACCGGTGAAATCAAGCGAGTCGTTGGTACGCTACTTACGCAAATTGACCGCCTGCCCGACTATGTAGTGACCATCGCCGCCAGCAATCACCCAGAATTGCTGGATAGAGCGGCGTGGCGTCGCTTCGAGTTACGGATAATTCTCCCAGCGCCGACCCGGAGCCAGATTGCCCGATTCGTTGAATCCTTTGCGGAACGACGCCGTTTCCAATTCAACCTAGCATCTGGGACCATTGCCGAAAAGCTTTTGGGACACAGTTTTGCCGAGGTCGAAGAATTTTGCGTGGATGTTTTTCGACAAGCCATTCTGACAGGGAAAACCGATCATCCACACGAACTGACTCAACTCAAACTCAGACAGTGGCAAAATCGGGCGACAGTAAAAGCCAACTCGGAAGTGAACGAATAAAGCAAACAGGAGAGTAGTCCATGGCGTCGGAACAGCCGTTGTTAATTTTCCCATCTTTTCAACGCGCTGAGCGCGATAAAGGATCCGGTGGAGGAACGCTACCTCATGCGCCGGATAGATCGCAGCAAATAAAACGCCTCGGTCCCCAATTCAAGCGCCTGCAACAAGCTTTTGAGGCCGAACGTTTGGCGCTTCAAACAGATTCCCAAGGTCTTTTTCCCGAGTTCGTTCTGGTTATCGAAACTCGTGGGCGCATCGAAGATTTTTACCGTGCAACCCAAGCTATCGGAATAGGCTGGTTGGGGGAAATCGACCTGGATGATTTGGAGCCAGACGACGATTTTTATTGTCTGGATAAAAACGGCCAGCGTACTGAAAAACACTTAGATGGGCGACTTTATCTGGGAATGACTGATCAACAAGCACTAGAGCAACTTCTAAAGCTTTGGGAGCGTTTTAAGAAGGCACAACCTCTCGGCCAGGGGAATGCCAAATGGCGGGATATTTTCAGCCATGCTAAAGAAATTCGCCGTTGGAGCGCCAAAGATCGGTTACTTGACTCCGGTATCCTGGATGATTGGGCGCAGAGCATAAAAGACGATCCGAATGCTCCTGTCACTTTCCGTGCAGAACTTTGTTATCCCGAAAAATCGGATGACTCCAGTCGCCAAGCCCATCAACAAGCCGAAGAACACACTGTCGGCCAAGCGATTATTGCCGCTGGCGGAGAAATTTTGGCGAGTATGCGGATAGATGAAATTCATTTCCATGCCTTGAAAGGTCGAATCCCTGCATCGGTAGCACGTTCCGCATTTCTGGTGCGGGAATCAGAAGATGAAACTGTTCTAGCCGCTTTATTCCGTAATAATGCCATTAAAACCTTTCTACCAATCGCTCAAGGTGTTGTAGCTTTACCTGGAGAAAGCAAGCCCTTTGAATTTTTCGGGCTTCCACCAAGCGACAATCTACCGGTTGTAGCCGTACTCGACGGTTATCCTTTGGTTGAACATGACGCTTTGAATGGCCGAATCACCCTCTACGATCCCGACGACCTACTTTCCAAGTATCTGCCACAGGAAATGCGCCATGGCACTGCCATGTCTTCGTTGATTTTGCACGGTGAACGGGATGCTGATGAACCGCCGCTAAGCCGACGCATATTCTGTCGCCCGATTCTCGAACCTGATTTAGCAAGTCGTCATTGGAACGGGAATGCTGCCGAACAAGAACATATTCCAGAAGATGCTTTTGCCGAGGATCGAGTACACCGTGCCATTGTCGAAATGTTTGAAGGAAACAACCCGATCGCACCTAATATCCGCATCGTCAATCTTTCTGTTGGTGAACAACCGTTTGACCGGCAGATGAGTTCTTGGGCAAGACTGATCGACTGGTTGGCATGGAAATATAAACTGCTCTTTTGTGTCAGTGCTGGAAATCAGGCAAGCAACATAAACCTAGACATTGATGAATCATCATTTTCCACTAAATCAGATGAAGAAAAAATTCAAAACTTGCTCTGCCACCACCAAAATACCTTGCCCGCTCGACGATTATTAAGTCCGGGCGAAGCTATGAATGTCCTTACGGTAGGCGCTCAACATATAGACTATTCGACCATTTCCTATCTGCATAAACGAGTTGATTTACTACCGTCCAACAAACTTCCCAGCCCAATCAGTCGGTTGGGTCCAGGTTTCCGACAAGCAATCAAACCAGAAATCCTGCTACCCGGTGGGAGGCAACTCTATCGTTACTGCCTTACCTCGAATGGAGCTTATGCCATCGATGAATCTAAAATCGCTCCCGGACAAAAAGTTGCCGTACCAGACAATACAGGTACGGGCGCAATAAATCGCTATATCTGGACCCGTGGCACCAGCAACGCCACTGCATTAGCGACTCGCGCCACCGCTAAGCTTTACGAAGTTTTAGAAGAACTGCAAAACTTACCTGGCGGTGATTGTATTAATAGAAATACTACTGCCCCGTTATTGAAGGCATTAATCGTTCATAGCGCTGCTTGGCCAAATGAAGCCGTCAGTCTGTTGCAATCAGTTGTTCCAACAGGCCAAAAACAGAAACGGGGAATGGCCCGATTTCTTGGCTATGGTATTGCCGACCCAGCACGAGTAGAAGCCTGCGCCGCCCAGCGTGCTACGGTACTGGGAGCCGGATTATTGCAGCAGGATGAAGCTCATGAATACGAATTTCCACTTCCCGTTGAGTTAAGCAATACCACGGAATGGCGCCGGCTGATTATCACGCTAGCTTGGCTCACTCCAGTCAATCCCGCCCATCGAGTGTATCGCAAAGCCAAATTGAGCTTTCAGCCACCCAAAAACCTCTTGGCAGTCGATAGACAACACGCTGACTGGCAACAAACTCAAAAGGGCACAGTTCAGCACGAAGTACTGGAAGGGAAAAAAGCCTGCGTTTTCCAAGACGGTGACAGCCTGCGAATAAAAATCGCCGCGCAAGGCGACACCGGCCAAAAATTTGATGAAGCAATCCCTTACGGCCTTGCTGTTACCTTGGAGGTAGCAGAGAAAAGTGACATTCCGATTTATGAGCGGGTTCGAGAAAAATTAGCCGTTCGGATTATCGCTTCGGCCTAGCCATATAATTGTTCCCTGATGATCACCCAGATTCCGTACAAAACCATCGAAGAGCAAAAATCTCAATCCAGAATGGCTTGAACCTTCTGCAAGTAGTAACCGGCGACAGGCTTGGCCAGTTTGCTCTCGCGCATGGCTAAATTCCATCTCGCAATACAGCTAATGATCGAGCTGGAATCATTTGATGCTTCAACTCGCCGCTTGATATCCGCGCCTAGCAAACCTAAATATTCATCTATCGTGTCCAGAATGACTTTTTTGACCAGCGCAATGTCCTCAGGTGGGTATTCTGTTCGCTTCGGTCTTGGCATAGGTGGGGAGGGTGATGCGGATTCAGCCAAGACGGGAGCGAGCGCTTCTGAAGCCTGGATAGTTTGCGCATCACGTGGCGCGATAAAGCCGCCGTCGAGCAGCAACTTCAATAACGGTTGGATTTCCTTGCCAACACCCGCTGCCACCGACAGATCGGCCTCCGTTTTCTGGGCATCAACCAGGATCAGAACCCTGCGCCCCTTTGCGGACAGACCGTATGCGCGACCTTCAATCTCTTTCCGACCCTTGTCGGTTTTTGCATAGATGATGGGTGCGAGCATTTTGCACCTAAGACGTTTAATAGAAATCCATCCTACACTGAGCGGATTACATCCACATGACGCCTTAATGACTCAACAAAGTCAGGCGATCCAAATATTGCCATCTTATAGAAAATACCGGATATTCAAGCTGGTGAATATTTCAATCGTAATGAGGGCGCCATGGATTTGATTTATGCTGATCTTGAATTATTCAACAGCGATGATCTTGCGCTGCAACGGCGGGGCTATCTGCAATCCGATCAGGTTCGACATATTCCGATCAAAGCCCTGGTCGATAGCGGCGCTTACATGCTGGCGATCAACGAAGATATCGCCATCCAGTTAGGTTTGCCCAAACTGGACGAACAATTGGCGGAGATGGCTGATGGCAGACGGATCAAACTGGATATTGTAGGCCCCGTGGATATCCGCTTCGCCAACCGCGCCACGACGGTGCGGGCAATGGTATCGCCTGGCGATATCGAACCCCTGCTGGGGGTCATTCCTCTGGAAGATATGGATGTGGTCATCGATCCCCGTCAACAAACCTTGGTCGTCAATCCACAGACGCCTTACATTCCCAAGAAGCCCCTCAAATAATGCCTCAGTCAAACTGGCCTCAAATCTTCAGTTGTGAATTCTTCCCTCCCAACACCGACGAAGGAATGCGCAAGCTGTTCGCCGCCCGCGAGGAATTGATGCGGATGCGGCCGACGTTCTTCTCGGTCACCTACGGCGCGGGCGGTTCCACCCGCGAACGCACCTTCCAGGCAATCGAGGCGATTCAGGCGTATAGCGGGGTGGACGCCGCTCCCCATCTGACCTGTGTGGCCTCGACCCGCGCCGGAATCCGGGAAATTCTGGATCACTACCGCGCCCAAGGCATCCACCGCCTCGTCGCCCTGCGCGGCGATTTACCATCGGGGATGCGCGAATTCGGGGAATTTCGTTACGCCAACGAACTGGTGGCGTTCATCCGCGCCGAAACCAGCGATTACTTTCACATCGAAGTGGCCGCCTACCCGGAATTCCATCCGCAAGCTCCAAGTGCCGAGCGCGATCTGCTCAACTTCAAGCGCAAGGTCGAAGCCGGCGCCGACAGCGCCATCACCCAATATTTCTACAACCCGGATTCGTATTTTCGCTTCGTGGACGACTGCGAGAAGCTGGGGCTGGATTTGCCTATCGTGCCCGGCATCATGCCGATCACCAACTTCACCCAACTGGCGCGGTTCTCGGATAACTGCGGAGCGGAGATTCCACGCTGGATTCGCAAGCGGCTGGAAGGCTTCGGCGACGACCGTGATGCGATCCGCGCCTACGGGGTGGAAGTGGTCGCCGACCTGTGCCGGCGCCTGTTGGCGGGCGGCGCACCGGGATTGCATTTCTACACGATGAATCAGGCCGGCCCGACGCTGGCGGTCTGCGAACGGCTAGGATTGACCACCAGCGCCTAGACGTTGCGTTCCGCCCCAACAAAAACGCCCTTCCCCCGCGGGGGAAGGGCGTTTTGGCGAGGATTCGGGTTGACGGTTATTGCGCGGCCACCAACGCCTTGGCGTCCGGTCCATATGGCAGCACGTAGTCATACGCCGCCAGCACCAGATTGTCGGTGGCGCGGATCAGGCGGGCAGTGACGTACACCGATTGCCGCGCGACCGCGTAAGTGCCCGTGATCACCGCCGCCGCGTTGTGCGACTGGCTGATCTCGCGGACCGAACGCGACAACATCAATTCGCCGGTTCCCTCAGCGACGAAGATGTTGTTGCGCATCTTGATCTCGATCACCGTGAAACCCTGCTGGGTGAACCGGGAACCGACCTGCTCGCCGATGACGCGGCCCAGCGCGGACGAGGTTTCGAGATTGTTGATGTCGACGAAGGTGGTGGCCAGCAGCAGCTCGCGCCGCTCCTTCAGCCAGGGCGCCCGCGCCAGCAGAGCGTCGGCGGCGGCGTGACTGGCGTCGACCAGGTTGGCGTCGCGAATGACCGGCCGGGTCGAGGCGGCGGTATCGTCATACCCCCAGGATGCGCACCCCAGGATGCCCAAGCTGAGCGCAACCAACAACGCGGCAGCCCCGCGTAAGCCTATTACATTCCAATTCATGGCCTTAATCACCTCTAACTCGATTTCCGTCATGACCCGTCATGGGCACTGGGCGCCTGAAACGCATCCAACCACTTCGACCATGCGGGTGGTGACCGGAGCCGGTCCCTTGGCGATATATTGATCCACATTGTTGTCGCTGACGTAGTAGATATCCCGCAAACGGGACACATAGCGATCCCCGTTCATCACCGAGGTGGTCACGATGATTTCGCTGTTCGGCGTATCGGTGACGAAGCCGCTCGCCACGTCCAGGACAACCGCTCCCAGCATGGTCGCCGCCACGGCCGAGTGGCTGTCCGCCACGTCGCGGATCACCAGCACGGTGCCTGTCAGCGCCGTGAAGAGGCCTGGCGTCGGTCGGATAAACCCACGATCCTTATGAGTCACCACTTGAATGTCGTAACTGACCGGCAGACCAGCGGACGGGTTCTCGCTCATGACGAACCCCTGCTCCAGCAGATGCGTGATCAGCAGGTTGTGGAAAGCCACGCCAAATTGGCTGTTGTATCGCGGTTGTTGAACATTTAGGGCAATTGGGCGGCCCTGCGGTTCGCCGGAACCGATCAGGTGATCGTGCAGGCGTTTCGCCACGTCGGCGGTGAGGACGTCCCAATGGTGGGCGGCCTGCATCTTTTTCTGGAAATTTACGGGATAGGTGGTCGCGACGGGCACTTGGGACATACACGCCCCCAGCCCAAGGCAGAGTATTGCAAGAGGGGCATACGAGATCTTCATGGGTTCTCCCTCGGTTTTTGTGTCCGATTATCAGCGGTACCCCGCAAAGTTTAGCCGGTTATACCATCGGCGCCACCCCTTGACAACCAAGTTTCCATCAACCTGGCAACGAAGGTTCGAACAACTTTTTCGACCGCGCCGATCATGAGCGGAAACAATGCGTTGGTTTTACGCTTCAACACATTATATTGTGTTATCTTTTGTTCTGCCCACATCATATAGAAATTTCGCCTGGAAATTTTCCAGATATCTTCTAGAATCCGCTGGCCTGAAGCAAAGCCACCGCCAGCCTCCGGAGATCGGCTTATGAAAATCGCGCACCTGCAACCCGTCGACCGTTCGACCGCTACCGCCGACGTTCCCCTGCAGCCCGCCTCCTGGGATATCTGGGACAAGAAATATCGGCTGAAGGCCAAGGACGGACGAACCATCGATGAGACCATCGATGGCACCCATCAGCGGGTGGCCCGAGCGCTGGCCGAAGTCGAGGCCACGCCGGAATTGCGCGAGCTTTGGCACGAGCGCTTCCTGTGGGCATTGCGCCACGGCGCCATCCCGGCGGGACGCATCATTTCCAATGCCGGCGCCTGGGAACACAAGCCGGCCACCTCCACCATCAACTGCACGGTGTCCGGCACGATTCTGGATTCGATGGACGACATCCTGCGCAAGGTGCATGAAGCGGGGCTGACGTTGAAAGCGGGCTGTGGCATCGGCTATGAATTTTCCACGCTCCGCCCGCGCGGCGCCTATGTCTCCGGCGCCGGCGCCTATACCTCCGGGCCGCTGTCGTTCATGGATATCTACGACAAGATGTGTTTCACCGTGTCGTCGGCGGGTGGGCGGCGGGGAGCACAGATGGGCACCTTCCACATCGGCCATCCAGATGTGCTGGAATTCATCCGCGCCAAGCGCGAATCTGGCCGGTTGCGGCAATTCAATCTGTCCCTGTTGATCACCCGCGAGTTCATGGAAGCGGTCAAGCACGACGCCGACTGGCGGCTGGCCTTCCCGCTCCTGGCCAAGGAAGCCGAGCAGGACCAGGTTGATCTCAATGATCCCGACCGGATTCTCTGGCGCGAATGGCCGACCCATCAGGGCTTGATCGTCAACGACAGTGGCCAGGTCGCCTGCAAGATTTACCGGAAAATTCGCGCCCGGCGGCTGTGGGATCTGATCATGGCCTCCACCTACGATTACGCCGAACCGGGGTTCATTATCATTGACGAGGCCAATGATATGAATAATAACTGGTTTTGTGAAAATATCCGTGCCAGCAACCCATGCGGAGAGCAACTTCTCCCTCCTTACGGCAGTTGTCTGCTCGGATCGGTCAATCTGACTCCCTTCGTTCAAAACCCGTTCACGGAAAAAGCCCGTTTCGACTGGGAGGCCTACCGGAAGGTCGTCGCCATCTTTACCCGGATGCTGGATAACGTGGTGGAAATCAACGGCCTGCCGCTGGAACCGCAGCGCCGGGAAATTCTCGGCAAACGCCGCCACGGCATGGGCTATCTGGGACTCGGCTCCACCCTAACCCTGCTGGGCATGAAGTATGGTTCGCCCGAGTCGCTGGTCTTCACCGAGGAGGTGACGCGCGAGATGGCGCTGACCGGCTGGCGCGTGGCGCTGGAACTGGCGCGAGAAAAAGGCCCGGCGCCGATTCTCGAACAGGCGTTCGCCGTGACCGCCGAGATGCTGCGTAAGCGACCGGAACTGGCCCGCGACGGCTACCGGGAAGGCGACAGCGTCAAGGGCAAGGTGCTGCACGCCCGCTACAGTCGTTATATGCAGCGCATCGCTGAAACCGATCCCCAACTGGTCGAGGATCTGGCCCAGGTCGGCGCTCGCTTTACCCACCATACCTCCATTGCGCCCACCGGCACCATCGCGCTGTCGCTGGCCAACAACGCCAGCAACGGCATCGAGCCCAGTTTCGCCCATCACTACTTCCGCAACGTCATCCGACCCGGCAAGAAATCCAAGGAGAAAGTGGATGTATTCTCCTTCGAACTATTGGCCTACCGGCATCTGATCAATCCCCAAGCCATACCCGACGCCGAGACCGCCGAGGAACAACGATTGCCGGAGTATTTCATCACCGCCGACGCCGTGACTCCGCGACAGCACGTGGACATCCAGGCCGCCGCGCAGAAATGGGTGGATTCGAGCATCTCCAAGACGGCCAATGTCCCCACCGATTTTCCCTACGAGGATTTCAAGGAGATTTACCTGTACGCCTACGAGCAGGGACTCAAGGGTTGCACCACCTTCCGTTTCAACCCCGAGGCATTTCAGGGAGTTTTGGTGAAGGAGCAGGATTTGGCGAATACCCGTTATCGGTTCGTGTTGGAGGATGGTTCGGAAATCGAGGTCAAGGGCAACGAGGAGATCGAGTACGATGGCGAAACCCACACTGCCGCCAATTTGTTCGATGCCCTGAAGGAGGGCTACTATGGGAAGTGGTAATCGGTACGGCGCCTTGCGTTGCCGGGTGCGCGAGCGGCGCTGGTCGAGGCGTAACCGTTCAGATCCCCTGGTGGTTTTGCCCCGTATTGATGGGTTTCGCTACGCTCAACCCATCGGTGTGCGGGACGAGGGGGGGCTGAACGCTTACGTCATGTCGAATTCCGACCCCCGGCTAGTTGCCGCAACCCGCGCCATACCGCCTTTTCCAGTTCCACCAGCAGTAGCACCGCTACCCCCGCCACGGTCACGATACCCCAGTCCACGAAGCCGATCGGCTCGGTGCCCATCAGGCGTTGTAATGGCGGGAAATAGGTGAACGCCAGTTGCAATAGCAACATCAGGCCGATGCTGATCAGCACCGGGCGGCTGCCCAGCAGTCCGGCGCGCGACAGCACCGAACCGTGGATATAGCGGCTGTTGAACAGGTAGAAAATCTCGCCCACCACCAGCGCGTTCACCGCCAGGGTGCGGGCCTCTTCGTGGGGGCGGCCTTGCGCGGCTTCCCATAGAAATAGCCCCAGCGGCGCGACGACCAGGAGCGCCGACACCGCGCCGATCCGCCACAACATGATGCCGGATAGCAGCGGCTCGCCGGGATCGCGCGGCGGCCGCCGCATCACGTTCACCTCGGCTGGCTCGAACGCCAACGCCAGCGCCAGGGTGACCGCCGTCACCATGTTGACCCACAGAATCTGCACCGGCGTGATCGGCAGCGCCACCCCCAGCAAGATGGCGGCCACGATCACCAGCGCCTGCGCGCCGTTGGTCGGCAGGAGAAACAGCAGAGCTTTCCGCAAGTTGTCGTAGACGGTGCGGCCTTCCTCGACCGCGTGCGCGATGGAGGCGAAATTGTCGTCGGCCAGCACCATGGCGGCGGCCTCCTTGGCGGCCTCGGTGCCGTTGATGCCCATCGCCACGCCGATGTCGGCCCGCTTGAGGGCGGGCGCGTCGTTGACCCCGTCGCCGGTCATCGCCACCACCTGATGATTGGCTTGCAACGCCGCCACCAGCCGCAGCTTGTGTTCGGGGCTGGCGCGGGCGTAGACATCCGTGTCCATGACCACCGCCCGCAACGCCTCGTCGTCCAGCACTTCCAGTTCCGGTCCGGTCAGTACCTTTTGTCCGTCGCCGATGCCGATCTGGGCGGCGATGGCTCGCGCCGTCACGCCGTGGTCGCCGGTGATCATCTTGACCCGAATACCGGCCTGCTGGGTTTGCCGCACCGCCCGAATGGCTTCCTCGCGCGGGGGATCGCTGATGCCCAGCAATCCCAACAGGGTCAACCCTTCCTCGACCTCCTCGAAGGTCAGTTCGCCGCGGGTCTCGGCGGTGGCGCGGAACGCGACCGCCAGCACCCGCTGGCCCAGAGTTGCCAGTTCCTCGATTCGGTCCCGCCAGTGGTTCGGGCGCAGGGGTTGCAGTCCGGCGTCGCCCAACTCGCGCGCGCACATCGCCAGCACCCGTTCCGGCGCCCCCTTGACGTAAACGAAGCCGTGACCGTGATGGTCGTGATGCAGGGTGGCCATGAATCGATGCTCGGACTCAAAGGGTATGCTGTCCACGCGGTGAAAGCGTTCGCGCTCGCTGCTGGGATCGAGGCCGGCCTTGCGGGCCAGGGTCAGCAGCGCACCCTCGGTCGGATCGCCTTCCATCCGCCATTCGCTGTCCTGTTCGCGCAGCACCGCTTCGTTGCACAGATGCGCGGCGCGGGCGATGGCCTGCAAGTCCGGCGCGTCGTCGGGCAGGATCGGAATGTTGTCCAGGCTGAACCCGCCGGTCGGAGCATAGCCGACGCCGCTGACCGCGAAGGTCCGGTTGGCGGTCACGATCCGCTGCACGGTCATTTCGTTGCGGGTCAGGGTGCCGGTCTTGTCGGAGCAGATCACGGTGACCGCGCCCAGGGTTTCCACCGCCGGCAGGCGGCGGACGATGGCGTTGCGCCCGGCCATGCGCTGGACGCCGATGGCCAGGATAATGGTCATGATCGCTGGCAGTCCTTCGGGAATCGCCGCCACCGCCAGCGCCACCGCCGCCATGAACATGTCGTCCTTGGGCAAGCCGCGCCAGTACGCGCCGAGCGCGAAGGTCGCCACCGCCGCCAACACGATGGCGGCGCTCAGCCAGCGGCCGAATTGGGCCATCTGCCGCAACAGGGGGGTCGTGATTTCTTCCACCTGTTCCAACAGGGCGCTGATGCGGCCGATTTCGGTCCGCTCGCCGGTCGCGACCACCACGCCGGTGGCCTGGCCGTGGCTGACCAACGTGCCGGAATAGGCCATGTTGACGCGGTCGCCGATGGCCGCCTCGGCGGACACGGGCGCAACCGTTTTATCGACCGCTTCCGCCTCGCCGGTCAGAACCGCTTCCTGAATCCGCAGGTTCTTGACCTCGATCAGGCGCAGGTCGGCGGGCGCCTTGTCGCCCGATTGCAGCAACACCCAGTCGCCCGGCACCAGCGCCTCGGCGGCGATTTCCCGGCGCTGCCCGTCGCGCAGTGTCAGGGCACGCAACGACAGCATCTTGCGGATGGCCGCCAGCGCCGATTCCGCCTTGCCTTCCTGGACGAACCCGACGATGGCGTTGATGATCGTCACCCCCAGAATGACCCCGGTATCCACCGCATGACCGAGCGTGGCGGTGATGGCGGCCGAGGCCAGCAGCACGTAGATCAGCATGTTGTGGAACTGGAGCAGAAAACGTGACATTGGCCCGCGTTGCTTGGGGGGACGCAACCGGTTGGGACCGTGAATCGCCAGCCGCCGGGCGGCTTCGATCTCGCTCAGCCCGCCCGGCGCGGTGTTCAGTTCCTGCAAGACCTGCGCGGCGGCCAGGGCATGCCATGCGAGAGATGGAGGAGAGTAGGGCGCCTTCATGATCGTATCCCCTGACGCGACGGGCGCTGGACTACCACCCGCGCGCAAAGCCCATTTTAAAGCTTGTTTTATGTATGGACTCTGTGGGATGGGGGCGGTTCCAGGAGACTCACTGCTGCAGAGATCGCGCGGACTGGCGAATCGCGCCGCGCGGTCGGATCGCTCGGCGCGCCATGAGGAGTCGGCGCATTAGAGCAAACGCCGAACGGGGAATTTGGAGTCGGAAATGCTCTTCTCAACGATCAGAACCGCCTCGTGCAGCGCCCGATCCGCCTTGGTGGGACCTTCGTATTCACACAGGGCGACATACACCAGATTGACGATCCGGGTAAGTACGGTTTCGGGAATGGGCGCGGTGATTGGTTGCCGCTGACTCAGCCAGGCGCGAATGGCGTTCAGGATCGGCTCGGGTTGTTTCAACTGCTTCAGATGATCGAGCAGGTACTGACGAACGCCGACGCCCTCGTCGTGGGGCAGGCGGTCGATCAGGGTGTCCACCAGCAGGCAGCAGGTGTGGACAGCGTCATTTTGGCTTTCTTCAACCTTGGCGGGGTGGGCGATTGGGGCCTGGACCTTGGGGATCGGGTCGGGCAACTTGTTCAGGGCGCGAATCAGGCTTTGCAGCACCTTGGTGCGCGGCGCCGTCAAGCTGGCGTGTTCGTAAAGCTCGTTGATGAAGCGCACCAGGGCGAAGACGGGGTCGCCGGCGTACTTCAGCTCCCACAGCCGCAGGGCGTGTGCCAACGATTCACCGCTGAGAAAGGGTGTCAACCCTTGCTCGACGGCCATTTTCTTCTGCTCGAATTCCATACCTGTTTCCAATGGGTTGTCCTGCGCCCGGTTGGGGAACGACCGCTTCGATTCATCCACGCAGCCACCGAGGAGCCGCCAGGAATGGGTGCTCTAGCGATGCAAACCGTCCGGATTGAAGGTCTGCATGTGCTGAAACTCGGGATAGCCGATTTCCGCGTGTTCGGTAAAGTCCAGACCTCGCTGTTCGTGCAGGGTAGTGGAGCGGATGCCGATGGTGCGGGCGATCAGCAGATAGGTCAGTCCGGCGGTGCCCAATCCCCAGACCAGTGCGGCCAGGGCGCCGACGGCTTGCACCACAATCCGGCTGGGGTTGAACAGGTCGCCATGGTAGAACAACCCAGCCGCCAGGGTACCCCAGACACCGCAGAAGGCATGGACGGAAACCGCGTCCACGACGTCGTCCCAGCGCATTTTGGCCAGCAGCGCCGGTCCGCTGGTGGCGATGACGCCAGCGACGAGACCGGTGAGAATCGCATAACCGGGTTCCATCGTGGCGCAGCCGGCGGTGACCGCCACCAGTCCGCCGATGCTGGCGTTGACGGTGGTGGTCAGCAGCACCCGCTGACCCAGGACGACGCTGAACAACGCCGCCCCCACCGCGCCGGCGCAGGCGCCGAGGTGGGTATTGACCAGGATTTTGCCGATGTCCCCGTCGGCGGTCAGCGTGGAGCCGCCGTTGAAACCGAACCAGCTAAACCAGAGGATGAAACCGCCCAACGCCACCAGGCTCAGATTATGGCCCGGCATGGGGCGCGGTTCGCCCCGTGGCCCGAATCGACCCAGACGCGGTCCCAGGACGATGATGCCGGCCAGCGCGCACCAGCCGCCGATGGAATGCACCACGGTGGAGCCGGCGAAATCGACGAAGCCCAGCGCCTTGAGCCAGCCGTCGCCGCCGCCATGACCGCCCCAGGCCCAACTGCCGAAGACGGGGTAAATCAGCCCAGAAATCACGCAGGCGCCGATCAGATAGGCGCGGAAATGAATGCGCTCGGCCATGGCGCCGGAGGCGATGGTGGTCGAGGTTGCGGCGAACATCATCTGGAAGAATAGAAACATCCAGTCCCAGGCGGTGGCGTCGTTCAAGGCGAAATGGCTGGCGCCGAACCAGCCGGTGGCGTTGTGGCCGAACATCAGGCCGAATCCGACCAGCCAGAAAATGAGGCCGCCCACGCAGGCGTCCATGTAATTTTTCATCAGCACGTTGACGGCGTTCTTGCTGCGCGCCATGCCGCCTTCCAGCAGGGCAAAGCCCGCTTGCATGAAAAACACCAGCGCGGCGCTGATTGCCACCCAGAGGGTATCGGCGGCGGTGTGCGCCGAGACGTCGGCGGCCAGCGCCATGGGGCCGATCAACGCCGACGCGGCCATGAACGGAAATCGCCAACGGTGGAAGGGTCGCGACGCCATGGCTTGGTCTCCTTGGTGAACGGTGGTTTGAACGAGCTGGATTCAGCAAAATTCAAGCCAGGGTGTTCAGGGGAAGTCCCAGGCGGGTCCAGGCACCGGCTGATGCGGCGCAACATGGACAGTCGCATGCGCTCTGTCAAAAAACCGTTGCGAGTGGCGAGCACCAGAAAAGGGCGAAATCATCGCCCTTGCGCCATTTGGGGGCGAGCGCCGCGGTTGGCGTCGAAAAAAACCAAGGCCCCATGGCGGTTCGCCACAGGGCCTCGTTCAGACGGGTCGACGGTGGGCGCTTACTTCTTCAGCGCCATGATGCTTTGGTTCAGCGCTTCGACGCGCTTGGCCAGTTCCTGAATGTCTTCCTGGGTCGGCACGCCCAGCCGGCCCAGCACTTGGGCCACCCGCTCCTGAAACAGTTCTTCCAGCCGGTCGAACTGTTCGTTGGCCTTGCCGCGGAACTCGATGACCTTGCCCTTGGCTTCCTCAAAGCGGGCTTCGGCCCTGGCCTTGGCGCGCTTCTCGACGGCCTCGCCTTCCTTGATCAGGGACTGGAACAGCTTTTCGCCTTCTTCCTGGGTTTTGGCGAAGGCGCCCAGTCCGGCCAGCCAGATGCGATTGGCCGATTCGCGGATGTTGGCGGCCATGGGAGCTTCGATGATGTTCTTCAGCGCAACGTTTGCCATGATGACTCTCCTCGACTCAAGATGTTGATTGAAATGCCGGTTTTCATCTGATCCGGCGGGGTTTCCATCTTTGTTGAGGCGCACTGTAGCAACGAAAATTAGAGTGAACATACTACCCGCGTTTATGGTAACCGTTCAGATCCCCTGGCGGTTTCGCCCCGTATTGATGGGTTTCGTTCCTCAACCCATCCTACAACCCAATTTTATTTTTTTCGTAGGATGGGTTGAGCGTAGCGAACATCGCCGTGCGGAACGAGGGGGGCTTGAACACTGACCGTTTATGTTTCCATCCGCCAGCTCAGCATTTCCCCGGCCCGCAACGGGATCAGTGCATCGTCGTCGAACGGGAAGGATTCCGGAACTGGGGTCGGTTGGCGGTTTAGGGTGACCGTTCCCACGTTGCGCGGCAGGCCGTAAAAATCCGCGCCGTGGAAGCTGGCGAAAGATTCCAGCTTATCCAGCGCTCCGGCGGCGTCGAACGCCTCGGCGTACAGTTCCAGCGCGGCGTGGGCGGTGTAGCAGCCGGCGCAGCCACAAGCGGTTTCCTTGTCCCGGCGCGGGTGCGGGGCGCTGTCGGTGCCGAGGAAGAATTTGGGATTGCCGCTGGTCGCGGCTTGAATCAACGCCTGGCGATGGCGTTCGCGCTTGAGGGTCGGCAGGCAGTAGTGGTGCGGGCGCAGACCGCCCTGAAAAATCGCGTTGCGGTTATAGAGCAGATGATGGGCGGTGATCGTCGCCGCGACCGTGACCGGCGCTTCCCGCACGTAATCCACCGCGTCCTCGGTGGTGAGGTGCTCCAGCACGATTTTCAATTCCGGAAAGTCCCAGACCAGCGGCGTGAGTACCTGGTCGATGAAGACCGCCTCGCGGTCAAAGACATCGACTGCCGGGTC
This sequence comes from uncultured Candidatus Competibacteraceae bacterium, assembly GCA_937960715.1. Lineage (GTDB taxonomy): Bacteria > Pseudomonadota > Gammaproteobacteria > Competibacterales > Competibacteraceae > Contendibacter. The sequence goes on along the minus strand of CALGOO010000114.1, from coordinate 2,043 downwards.
GGTGACCTCGCCGTGGATCAGCAGAGGCAGACCTTGCCTCTGCATCGCCTCCAGCACCGGATAAATTTCCGCGATGGCGGTTACGCCGGAGTCGGCATTCGTGGTTGCGCCGGCGGGGTAGAGCTTGCAGGCGATGATGTGGCCGGATTCCCTGGCGCGGGTGATTTCGTCGGGAGGGGTGTTGTCGGTCAGGTACAGCGTCATCAGCGGTTGGAACGCCCATCCCTCCGGCACGGCGGCCAGGATGCGCTCCCGGTAGGCCAGCGCCTGTCCGGTGGTGGTCACCGGCGGTCGCAGATTGGGCATGATGATGGCGCGGGCGAACTGGCGGGCGCTGTACGGCACGACCGCGCGCATGGCCGCGCCGTCGCGGACGTGCAGGTGCCAGTCGTCGGGTCGGGTGAGGGTGAGGGTGTTCATGAGTGGATTCCACGGCGCGTGGGCAAGGGTTCAACGCTGTCCATTACACATATCTCCAACCAATTGATTTCATTAAAAACCAGGGAATCCCCTCCCCCCTTGCGGGGGAGGGCGAGGGAGGGGGGTAGGGTTGAATCGCAACTCCTTGAATGATGGAATGATGGCAGGCTGATCGGTCAACCCCCCACCCCAACCCTCCCCCGCAAGGGGGGAGGGAGACTTGTGTGTAATCGACAGGGTTCAACGAGAGATTATAAACCTCCAGGATGGCGCGTACTTCATTCAAGGTGACTAGCAAAACCTGGCGGGCGCGGATGAACATAGCGCTCAACCAAAGTGGATCACGCGGCGTTCGGCGTGACTGTCGTCTGCTGGGACCATGAGAGATTGGCGTCGCTGCTGGATCAGTTAGCAATGCGGAATGCAGTGGCGATATGGTCCTAGCTTAGAGTGGACCATGCTGGTGGTGGCCTTGAAGGCGGGTAGGTGAGGAGTGGGAGGAATGGGTGTTAAGGCGGCTTTAGGAATGATTTGAAGATATCTGGCATATGTATAAAAAATGTGATGTATTGTAGAGTTTATTACATACTTTACTCATATGGTTTTTTGTGTTATCAAAGATCACCTATGTAAAGCTAAACTTACCGCAAGGTAGGGGCGGAAAGTTACGGATCCTGAGGGATCCCAGGACAGCCGGACTGCCGACGGCGACCTTCGTGAAGGTCGCGGGAGGTAGTGCGGCTTTTTTGTTGTGCGTCAGACTGTAGGAGGGTTCCGATGAATATCAAGTCCTTCTTAAAGTTAAGTGTGATGCTAAGCGTGGGGGTTAGTCTTTGGTTGATTGCCACCCCGCCCAGTTTTGCAACATTCCCAGGAGCGAATGGCAAGATCGCTTTCGCAAGGAATCCCGGCAACGGAAACTTCCAAATCTATGTGATGAATCACGATGGTTCAGAGCTAACCAACCTCACCAATAACACGGCCTACTATGAACCCACCCCCGTTTGGTCACCCGATGGTGCCAAGCTCGCATTTACGAGCAACCGTAGTGGTAATTTCGACATCTGGGTCATGAACGCCGATGGCACAGGACCACGCAATCTAACCAGTCCCAGCACAGCCTCTGAAAGTGATCCCGCGTGGTCGCCTGATGGCAATAAGATAGTGTTCAGACGTGGGGTTGGGGTGACTACTAACCTCTGGATCATGGATGCCGACAGGAGTAATCAGTGCCAGCGAACATTTAACACTGCACAGTTTCCTTCTCCTTTTGGCCCTGACTGGTCGCCCGATGGTAGCCAGATTGCGTTCGCCCAATCGCTAAGCAATTCCCAGACGGAAATCTATCTGGTGAATCCCAACTGTTTTGAACAGCCACCTCAAATAACTCAAATAACCAACAATGGAATCAATTCCATGCGGCCATCCTGGTCGCCTGATGGCACTCAAAAAATCGTTTTCGAGCGTGGCCCGGCGGGAAGTTCCCAGGTTTGGGTGATGGTGCCGAATCCGGCAAATCCCAATGGCCCTTGGGTGCAGACTCTACTTTCCACGACCTCTTCCTTCATCAATGGGCGTAACCAGTCGAGCGCGCCCCCGCTCAGGCGACCAGGCGGAGATGAG
>CALGOO010000113.1 GCA_937960715.1 uncultured Candidatus Competibacteraceae bacterium | reverse complement strand
TCGGCGTCTGATCTCCATTTCCCATCAACCGGTTAGAGATGTGTGTAATGGACAGCGTTCAGACCCCTCTCGTCCGGTACGGCGATGGGTTTCGCTACGCTCAACCCATCCTACAACCCATTTTTTTCGTAGGATGGTTTTTCGTAGGATGGGTTGAGCGTAGCGAAACTCATCGATGCGGGGCGAAACCACCAGGGGATATGAACGGTGACAAATCGAAAACCGCCAAATTGGCTATCTTGAGTGCATGAGGCAGGCCAAACCCGCCGCCCGTCAGTACAACACCTCCGTCACGGTGATGTCGTGGGTGCGCAGGGAAAGCACCGCGCTGCCGCCGGATTTGCGCACCGTGATGTGGATAAAATCTTCCGTGGCGCTGTGTAGTTGGCCGCGATACTGCGCGCCGCTCGCAGTGCGCAGCTTCACGATCTTGCCGGCATGTTGGCCGAGTTCGCCAACTGAAATGGGGTGATAGGTCGGGTGGATTTTTTTGATCGCGGTGGAGGGCGGAGACGGAGGCGGCGCCGACGCGGTCTGCGGTTCCAGTTCCGGTTCCGATTCAGGCTTCGTTTTGATGTTCAGCGCCTTGGTGATTGCGGCGGCGTTCCAGTCGACGGCAAGGTCGGTAACCGCGACTTCGTTCACCTTCACCCTGAGTCCAAGCAGCTTGACGATGTCGGCGGGAGCGTATTCATGCAACTCGGCGGGGTTGATGGGCGCGGGGGGAGCGGCCGTGATGGTCAGGGCGCTTCCTTCGGTCAGATAGCTTTGGTAAGCGGCAATCAAGCCAGGCCCCAGAATGACACCGTTGGCGCGCAGGCGCTCGACCACCCGCTGGACATGATCGGCGAGATACTCGGGCAGAGGTTTGCCGGCCTTGGCGGCGCAGTAGGCGTTCCGGCGCTGGTTGAGGCCGTCGTCCCGCAACATGAAGCTCAGCTTGGCGAGCTTGGGCGTGAGCGAGAGGGGCAGTTCCATCAACGACTTCGGCGGTTTGGTCAGGGCCAGGCCGATACTCAGGTTCAGCGTCGCCCAGTCTCGCATGTCGCTGTCGACGCGCAGCTCCAGCAGGTTGTTCTTGGAATCGATGCGATAGCCGATTTCCACATTGCCGAGGAAGCGGTCGTAGCCCATTTCCCGCCATTCGGGGGCGCCGAACGCGGTGATCGGCCCACAGCCCAGCGCGTCCAGATGGTCGAACGGCGAGCTTTCATCGGCGTGGCCAGCGGGATCGACACCGAGAATGCCGCCGCTCAGCGACAGCTCGAAATCCTGGAACGACAGAGCCAACGCTTCCGGCAACTGGTTCTGACTCAATTGCCAGCGGACATTGAGCAAGGCCAGGAAGTTGGGAGTGTTGAGTCGAATGGCGCCGATGGAGATGGAGTCGTTGACGATGACGGGTCTGATCCGCAGTCGGTTGACGCCCATCGATCCGGCTGGGGATACGTCGATGCCGCCGTAGCTGATTTCGGCGAAGGGTTTGGCTGCCGTGACGAGGCGATCCACCTCCTGTTTGGTGCTGTACCAGAGATAGCCGATGGCGCCGACACCCAACAGGATCGCAACGGCGACGATGGCGATGACGATACTCAGCAGCTTGCGCATGAATGGATACCCGGTGAGCCTGGTTGATGGATTCATTGTATGTCATGGCCGACTGCGTTGCCGATGGTGAGCGCGCCGCTCGTTTTTTGTTAAGCTTGCGCCGGTTTTTCCGGCGCGCCCGCCCGCGCCAGCCACTGGAGAGATGCCGTTGATGAATTTCGCTGGAATCGGTTTGCAGATCCCGTCGCTGCTTTTGCCTCGAGCCGGCGAGGATCCGAGCCAATGGGCGGTGGTCGCCTGCGATCAATACACCTCGCAACCGGATTACTGGGCGCGGGCGGAGGCCCTGGTGGGCGATGCGCCGTCCACGTTGCGGCTGATTTTGCCGGAGGTCTATCTGGGCGCGGCCGACGAAGCACAACGAATCGCGGCCATTCAGGAGGCCATGCGTCGTTATCTGGCCGATGGCATCCTGGTTCCGCAGCCGCCCGGCCTGGTGCGGGTGGAGCGGGAGACGGCGCGGGGCCGGACGCGCAAGGGTCTGATGGTGGCGTTGGATTTGGAGCATTACGATTTCAACCCGGGCGCCAAGACCCTGATTCGTCCCACCGAGGACACCATTCTGGAGCGCCTGCCGCCGCGCATCCAGGTGCGCGAGGGCGCGTCGCTGGAGCTGCCGCACGTCATGGTGCTGATCGACGATCCGGAGCACGCGGTGATCGACCCCCTGTTCGCCGAGCCGCTGGAGAGTCTGTACGACTTTCCGCTGATGCTGGGCGGCGGTCGAGTGCGCGGCTGGCGAGTCGAACATCCGATGTTGATTCAATGGGTCATCGAGCAGTTGACGCGGCTGGCGAACCCAGCGGCCTTCAACGCCCGCTATAGGGTCAGCGACGAGCCGGTGTTGTTGTACGCCATGGGCGACGGCAATCATTCCTTCGCCACCGCCAAGGTCATTTGGGAAAACCTCAAGCGCGCCGCGCCCGATCCAGCGGCCATCATGAACCATCCGGCCCGCCACGCCCTGGTCGAGCTGGTCAATCTCCACGACGAGGGGCTGGAATTCGAGGCGATTCATCGGGTGGCGTTCAACGTCGATCCCGCCCGATTGTTGACGGCGCTGACGGCTTTTTTCGCGGCGCAAGGCTCGACGCCGGCGGTGCTCGATTACCCGTCCTGGGAAGCGGCCCGACAGGCGTGGCGGGAAGTGCAACGGTCGCCTGGCCGCCACGCCGTCGCGTTCGTCAGCGAGAATCGTCACGGCGTATTGACTGTCGGTCAACCACGCCTGACCTTGCCGGTCGCCGGCCTGCAAGCGTTTCTGGATCAGTATCTGCCGAGCCAGCCCGGCGCGCGGCTCGACTACATCCACGGCGAGGACACGTTGGCGCAACTCGGCGCGCAACCTGGCAACATCGGTTTTTACCTGCCGGCGCTGGCCAAGGAGGATTTCTTCCGCACCATCATCCGCGACGGTGTGTTGCCCCGCAAGACCTTCTCGATGGGCGAAGCCGACGAGAAGCGGTTCTATCTGGAGTGTCGGCGCATCGCGTGAGTGAGCCCATGGCCAAGGATTCAGACCTGGCGCGAGTGCGCAATATCGGCGTCGCCGCGCACGTGGACGCCGGCAAGACCACCCTGACCGAGCGGATGCTGTACTACGCGGGCGCCTCTCACAAGATCGGCGAGGTCCACGAGGGCGCGGCCCACATGGACTACCAGGTCGAGGAGCAGGCGCACGGCATCACCATCACCGCCGCCGTGACTCAACTACCCTGGCGTGAGCATCGGATTCAACTGATCGACACCCCGGGCCATGTGGATTTCACCATCGAGGTCGAGCGCTCGATGCGGGTGCTGGACGGCTGCGTGATCGTGCTGGACGGGGTGCGCGGGGTGGAGCCGCAGACCGAAACCGTCTGGCGCCAGCGCACCCGGTTTCGCTTGCCCGCGTTGTTCTTCGTCAACAAGCTGGATCGACCTGGCGCCGATTTCGCCCGCGCCCTGATGACGGTGCGTGAACGGCTGGCGGTGGAGCCGGTGGCGGTCACCGTGCCATCGCCCGACTACGACGGTTCGGTCATTCACCTAATCGACAAGACCCGGCTGCGGTTCGCCGGCGAAAAGGGCGAGCGGGTGGAGGTTGCGCCCTGCGACGGGGCGAACTGGAAATGGGCGCGGCCGTGGCGGGAAAGCCTGCTGCTGGCGGCGGCGGAGATGGACGATGCCCTGGCCGAACAGGTGTTGGCGGAAGAGGAGCCGGACCCGGAGGCTGTCTGGGCGGCGCTGCGCCAGGCCACGCTGGCCGGAAAGATCTGCCCTTGTTTCGTCGGCAGCGCCCTGCGCAATCAGGGCGTGCAGCCGTTGTTGGACGGGGTGGTGAGGTTTTTGCCGGCCCCGACCGAGCGGCCGCCGAGTCTGGCGCACCAGCCCGGCGGTGGCGAGGAAGCGGTGGCGATGGAAGCGGACGGACCGCTGGCGGCGCTGGCGTTCAAGGTGCAAATGTGGGAGGGTCGCCGTCATGTGTTCGCCCGGCTGTATCGAGGGGTTCTAAAACCTGGCGACGAGGTGGCGATTCCCGGTCCGAATGGAACCTTGCGGCAGGAACGGGTGGCGCGACTGTTCGAGGTGGACGCCAATCACAAGACCCGGCTGGGCCAGGCGACCGCCGGTCAAATCGTGCTGCTGGCCGGACTGCGCTGGGCGACCACTGGCGACACCCTGTGCGCGCCGGGTCATCCGCTGTGGCTGGAGCGCATCGAGACCCGCGCGCCGGTGCTGGGCCTGGCCGTCGAGCCGCAGTCCAGCGCCGACGAGGAAAAGTTGTTGGAGGCGCTGGATAAGCTGCAGCAGGAGGATCCGACCCTGCGGGTCGAGGAAGACCGGGAAACCGGCCAGCGGGTGTTGCGGGGCATGGGCGAGTTGCACTTGCAGATCGCGGGTGAGCGGCTGCGGCGGGAATTCGGCGTCAACGTCCGGGTCGGCAACCCCAACGTGGTATTGCGCGAAACCGTCGCTCGGACCGCCGGGGCCGAGAATCTGTTCCATCGCCAGATCGAGCAAGCGGATGGCAAGCGGCTGGAACTGAAAGCCTGGGCGCGGGTGGTGGTGGAGCCGCTGCCGCGGGGAGCGGGTGTCACCGTGCTCGCCGAGCCGCGCCTTAAGCCGGAAGGCGTGGAATTGAATCCGGCGCAACGGGAGGCCGTGACGGGTGGCGCCGGCGACGTGCTCGATAGCGGCCCCGCGGTCGGTGCGCCCTTGCAGGATTTGGCGGTGCGAGTGCTGGAAGTGGAACTGTTCGGCGCGCTGTCCAGCCCGCGCGCGCTGCGGGTGGTGGTAGCGGAAGCCGCGCGCAAGGCGGTTGCGCGGGCCGGAAGTTTGGTCATGCGGCCGATCATGGCGACCGAGGTAGTGGCGCCGGAAAGCGATGTCGGCGCCGTCATCGGTGATTTGCAGGCGCGGCGGGCTGTGATCCGGGACACGACGACGCTGGGCGAGATGACCATCATTCATTGTGACTGCGCCCTGGATCGACTGCTGGGCTATATCACCGATCTGCGCGGCATGACGCGGGGGCGCGGTCAGTTCAGCATGACCTTCGACCGTTTCGATGTGGTCTGAAGCGGCGAAAGACAACCTGGACCGCGAGACGCGCGCAATTACCGCGTCCATACTTCACTTGACCCATGGAGGAGCCATCGTGGCGAATGACGGCCTTTGCGCTGACAACGCTCAAGCCGGCGGGCGCATTGGGGGAGATGCGCCAGCGCGGAACGGATCGATTTCGATGCGGCTCGCCGCCGATTCTCGCGGTTTGGCCGCGCATCGCGGACCTCGGCGGGTGTTCGCGTGAAGCGCTGGCTGCTCCTGTGCGGGCTGGGGGTGTTCGCCGCCGGCGTCGCGCCCGCCCAGGCTGACCGCAGCTACGCGACCGATACTTGCTCCGTCCCGGTGCAGGGTGGCGCCGCTCCCCAGTACAAAATCTTGCGGATGGTGGGCAGCGGCACGCCGCTGG
>CALGOO010000112.1 GCA_937960715.1 uncultured Candidatus Competibacteraceae bacterium | reverse complement strand
TCGTTGGCGCCACTCCGTTTCCCCCCTCCCAACCTCCCCCCGCTGGGGGGAGGTGCCTGAACGCTTACGGTCTGGTCAATATGTTAAGGGGGAGACAGATGAATGATTACGGTGCGAGTGGCGGCGCCGCTGGTGGTCAGCGACGACGCGGCGCGGCTGACGGTGATCGACAAGCTGGGCTGGATCAAGTGTCAGCAGGCCAAGTTCGCGGATCAGTCGCGCCAGTCTCCACGGGAAATGATCAGCGGCGAAAGTCACTACTTTTTGGGGCAACGCTATCGATTGCGAGTTCTGGCGTACACCGGACCGCCCCGCATCCGTTGCAGTGGCGCGGACTTTCTCGATCTGTTCGTGCGTCCGGAAACGACAACGGCACAGCGACAACGGGTCCTGGAAAATTGGTATCGAGAACAGTTGCGCGGGCGGATTCCCGCCCTGTTGGCGCAGTGGCAACCCGTCCTGGGCGTGGCGGTGGCCGAATGGGGGATCAAGAAAATGAAGACCCGCTGGGGCAGTTGCAATATCGGCGCCCGGCGCATCTGGTTCAACCTGGAACTGGCCAAGAAGCCGGCGCGGTGCCTGGAGTACGTCGCCGTCCACGAACTCGTCCATCTGCTGGAACGCAACCACAACACCCGGTTCAAGGCGTTGATGGACCAGTATTTGCCGGCGTGGCGCGCCTGCCGGGAGGAGTTGAACCGCGCGCCGCTCGGACACGAAGAATGGCGGTATCTGACTCGGTGACCGCAAGCGCACGGACCAACGGAAACTCACCGCCGCCGCAAGCGCGCCAACAACAGGCCCAATACCCCAATCAACACACCCAGTCCCCAGGGTGTGAACGCCGGAATGGACTCCGCCCCACTCGAAAGCCGCAAGAAACGGAACGTGGCAGTCACGGCCTGGCCGGGCAAGGGAGTGACCGTAACACTGCCGGGCACGCACACCGGTGGCGGCGCGGAGCAGAGCACCTCGTCGAATACCCAGCCCGGCGGTGGCGGCTGATCGTCGACGACATAGGATTGCCCAGGGAGCAGGCCGGTAAACGGCTGGGTTTGCCCATCCTGCAAGGCGAAGGCGGCGGGAGCCAGCCCAACGGTGGTGAAGTCGAAAGCGGTCGGAGCGGAGCCGGGAGCGTCCAGCCCGATGACCAGAGTCGCCCGTTGCGTGTTGGTGAAGGTGCAGGTGACCGTCTCGCCCACTTCAAGATTGATCGAGGCGGTGGCGCCCTGAAGGATTCCGCTGTTGGCGTCGTCGCAGACGATGGCGGTCAAATCCCAATCCGCCGGCACGGTTTCGCTGACCGTGTAATTCCCTGACGGCAGGATCGCGCTCAGTTGTTGGCTGTCGCCGATATTCCCATTGACCGCGCCACTGAAGGTGAAGGTGGTCGGACTGCCGTCGGGCAAGGTCTGCTTTTCGATGATCACCGTACCACGCTGCGTGTTGGTGAAGGTGCAGGTGACCGTTTCACCGGGATCGACGTTGAGGGTGACAGTCCGGTTTTGCAGATTGCCGCTGCTGGGCGTGGCGCTGCCGCCGTCATTGCACGTAATGGCGGTCAAGTCCCAACCGGCCAGGGCAAGCTCGCTGACGGTGTACTGACCCGGCGCCAGGTTGCCGAAACTTTGCGGCGCGGCGCCATCCGTGAGTTGGAACTGACCCAGGTCCATACTGCTGAAACTGAAGGAGGCGGCGCTGCCGCCCGGCACGGTCTGCTTGTCGATGACCACCGCGCCGCGCTGGGTGTTGGTGAAGGTGCAGGTGATGGTCACGCCAGCGCCGGTCAGGGTGAAATTGAGGTTGGGACGCGCTGCTGGGTTGGTCTGTACGCTTTGATCGTCGCAGACGATGGCCGTCAAATCCCAGCCGTCGGGCACCGTTTCATTGAGACTGTGTTGGCCTGGCGCGGGATTCAGGATCAGTTGTCCGCCATCCGTGATGGGCGAGTTGAGCGCCCCGCCATCCAGGCTGAAATCGAAGGTTTGCGGGCTACCATCGGGCAGGGTCTGCTTGACGATGATCAGGGTATCGACGGGCAGTTCGAAGGCGCCGATGTCGCAGTCGCCCGTTCGGGGGGCATTCACGGCTCCGGCGGCATTGTAGCCACGCGCGACGCCCCGCTGGTCAAGGCCGCTGACCGGGGCATTGGCGCAGATCGCATTGTCGGCGGCGTCCAGCGCCGGGCTGACCGCCAGCAGGGCGTGGGTCTGGGTCGGGCCACCGTTGTTCGCCAGGGGGTCGAATTGAGGAGTATCGGTGAAGAGGTTGTTGATATTGCCGCTCAGCTGGGCTTGAACGCCGGTGCCGAGGAGGCTGTGACTGGCGTTGACGGTGATGGAGCCACTGGTGATCTCCCTGTAAAGGTCAGGATCGTTGATGATGCTGCTGTTGTCCGAGAGGATGCTGTTGTTCAAGGTAACGGTGAAGTTGCCTCCGCCAACCTGATTGGTGCTCACGACCACTCCACCGCCGGTTGTTGCCGTATTGTTCGTGACCGTGCTGTTGATGAGGGTCACATTGTCCGTTGCATAGATTCCTCCACCGCCACCCGTCGCCGTGTTTCCGGAGACCGTGCTGTTGATCGAGGTGATGGGTCCATCTCCACCCACCCCGCCACCGGCGTTGGTCGCCGTGTTGCCCGACACCGTGCTGGAATCGAGGGTAATGGAGCCTAGGGCGTACAATCCACCGCCTACCCCGCCGTTACCCGCGGAATTGCCCGAAACGGTGCTGTGATTCAAGGCGATATTGCCATTGGCGAAAATTCCACCGCCAAAACCCGCCACCCCACCCAAGCCGATGCTCGACGAATTGTTCGAAACGGTGCAGTAGTTCAGGGTGACGTTGGAGCTGGTGCGAAACCCGGCCCCGCCAAGGGAATTGGTCGTTCCCTGGGTGATGGTCAGGTGTTGCAGGGTCACCGGTTGGGAGGCGATAAACACCGGAAGCGCATTATTGCCGTTGAGGGTGATTCCGTTCGGGTCATTCACCACCGGGCCGGTGATGGTCACGGCCTTTCCCGTTCCGAAGGCCCCCCCACCGGCCAACGTCACCGTGATGGTGCCGTTGGCCAGCGCGCCCGCAAAGAGAATGGTGTCGTTGACGCCGTAGCCATTGCCGCTACCGTTGAGGCAGTCGTTGGCGTCATTCGCCCCGGCGTCGATGGCCGCCAAGGCCTCCCGCAGGGTGCATTGATTGTCATTCGCCACTCCAGGGTCGGCGGTGCTGGTGACGGTAAGGGTCGCGGCCCGCGTGGCGCCGCTCAGGGTCAGCAATATCAGCAATGCCAAACCAAGCCAGCGGCGCAACGGTAACATCGGATTCAAACAATGTTGTGAAATCCGCCTCGACATGAATATTCTCCTTGGATCGTCGCCATGGTTCAGCGGGGGCGCGGCGGTCCAACCGGGCTGGTCGAAACCAGTGACCGCCGTCGTCAATTCCGCCCGTCGATTCAAAGATTAGTCGAAGGGGCCGGAAACCGCGTCATTACAATCCCGTCTTCCTGGTCCGAACCGGGTCTTTTTAGGGGAGGTATCGATGATCGTCGAATCCGGCGCGCTGTACGTGGTGGCCACACCGATCGGCAATCTGGAGGACATCAGCGCCCGGGCGCTGCGGGTGTTGCGGGAAGTGAACCGCATCGCGGCGGAGGATACCCGCCACACCAGGCAACTGTTACGGCATTTCGGTATCGAGACCCCGTTGCTGTCGCTGCACGAGCACAACGAACGGGACCGGCTGGAATCCATCGTCGCCCGCTTGCGGGAAGGCCAGGCGCTGGCGCTGGTGTCGGACGCCGGCACGCCGTTGATCAGCGATCCCGGTTTTCCGCTGGTGCGCGAGCTGCGCCGGCAGGGATTGAAAGTTATCCCGGTACCAGGACCGAGCAGCCTGCTGGCGGCGCTCTCCGTCGCCGGATTGCCGACTGATCGTTTCGTGTTCGAAGGCTTTTTACCCGCCAAATCCACCGCTCGTCGGGAGCGCTTGCGCGCGTTGGCGGCGGAAGAACGCACCCTGGTGTTGTTCGAAGCCAGCCACCGCGTCGCGGAGGCGTTGGCCGACCTGGCGGCGGCGTTCGGCCGGGAACGACCGGCGGTGGTCGCCCGCGAACTGACCAAGTGCTTCGAAGAAGTTCACGGCGCGTCCCTGGATGAACTCGCGGTTTGGCTGGAAGCCGACCCCCATCGCCGGAAGGGTGAATTCGTATTGATGATTCAGGGAGCGCCGGCGGCGACCGAGGCGGATACGCCGGCAACTCGTCGATTGCTGACGGCGCTGTTGACGGAGCTGCCCACCAACCGGGCGGTGACGGTGGCGGCCAAGGCGACGGGTCTACGGAAAAAACCGCTGTACGAACTGGCGCTGATCCTCGGCGGTCGGCGTGAGTCGGAAGAAAACTGAACCGGGCCTTGCCAATTCCGGCGCCGCCATGGACACTAGCGGCGGGAACCGGCCGGACGGTCGCCGTATCGCCACGCGGTATGGAGGAAAGTCCGGGCTCCACGGGACAGGGCGCCAGGTAACGCCTGGGCGGCGCAAGCCGACGGAAAGTGCCACAGAAAATACACCGCCCAAGTTCGCGAGAACCGGCAAGGGTGAAAAGGTGCGGTAAGAGCGCACCGCGCGGCTGGCAACAGGCGCGGCACGGTAAACCCCGCCCGGAGCAAGACCAAATAGAGGAGCACTGACGTGTGGTCCGCACGGCTCCTGGGTAGGTCGCTACAGGCGCCTGGCGACAGGCGTCGCAGAGGAATGACCGTCCTCGACAGAACCCGGCTTACAGGCCGGTTCCCTCCCTGAATGCCCACTTCGATAACCACCGGCCTCGATTTCCCGGCGGAAAGCCCTGAGATTTTTCGCTAGCGGCATCCCGGTTTTCCACTGTAACACTGCTGAATCTCTTTCGCGATTCTCGCCCCATTTTGATGACCAGGTAATTCCTTAATAATTTTAAAAGTCATAACATTTTGTATATAAAAATATTTTTCAAAACTCTATCAGATAGCCTTCCTTGACAGTGACCAGCGCCCCTACCTATAGTTAGTGGCGAAAAGTGGGGGAAAGTGGGGCATTAAGGATAAGCTGGTCCATCGAGGGGCGCGACATTGTTCCGGGGGATTAATCCGCTATCGCTGGACGGCAAGGGCAGGCTGGCGGTGCCGGCCAAGTATCGCCAACCTCTGTTGGATACGGCGGACGGCCAGTTGGTGTTGACCATCGATCGTGACCGCTGCCTGCTGCTCTACCCACTGCCGGTTTGGGAAAGCGTCGAGCGCCAACTGATCCAGCTCTCCAGCACCAACGCGCGCGCGCGCGCCTTGAAACGCCTGCTGCTGGGACACGCCGAGGAATGCGCCCTGGACGCCAGTGGCCGAATTCTGCTGCCGGCGCCGCTGCGGGAATTCGCCAACCTGGAAAAACGGGTCGTGCTGGTGGGCCAGGGCAACAAATTCGAGATCTGGAACGAGCAGGCCTGGAACGATTGGCGCGAGGCGCTGCTGAGGGGTGGAGACGACGGCGAATCCCTGCCCGAACTGGATGCGCTGGCGTTCTAGCCATGGCGGATTCGGCGGCGTTGCCGCATCGGCCGGTGCTGCTGGCCGAGGTTTTGGCTGGGCTGAATCCACGGCCAGCGGGTTGTTACCTGGACGCCACGTTCGGCCGGGGTGGTCACGCGACGGCGATTCTGGCGGCGCTCGGTCCGGAGGGGCGGCTGTTGGCCCTGGATCGCGATCCGGCGGCGGAACATTGGGCGCGAACCCGGTTTGGCGGCGATTCCCGTTTTACGTTCGCGCGGAGCGCCTTCGGCCAGATGGGAAAAGTAGTCACCGAACGAGGTTTGACCGGACGATTGGATGGGGTTCTGTTCGATTTGGGGGTCTCCTCGCCCCAGTTCGACGATCCGGCGCGCGGATTCAGCTTTAGCCGGAATGGGCCGCTGGACATGCGGATGGACCCGGACGCGGGGATCGGCGCCGCCGAATGGCTGGCCCGAGTGAAGGAAGCCGAATTGGAGCGTGTATTGGCGGAATGGGGTGAAGAGCGTTTTCACCGCCGGATCGCCCGTGCCCTGATCGCGGCCCGCCAGCGAACCCCGATCAAGACCACGGCGCAACTGGCGGAGCTGGTCACCGCCGCCGTGCCGACCCGCGAACCGGGTCAGCACCCAGCCACCCGCGCGTTTCAGGCGATTCGCATCGCGGTCAACGACGAGTTGGGCGAACTACGGGCCGCGCTGCCGCAAGCGGTGCAAGCCTTGGCGCCCGGCGGACGGCTGGTGGTGATCAGCTTTCACTCCCTGGAGGATCGAGTGGTCAAGCGGTTCTTGCGAGAACAGGCGCGGGGTCGGGAATGGCCGCTGGATCTGCCGGCGCGGGGCGGGCCGGAGGGAATGACCTTGCGCCTCATCGGGCGGGCGACTCGTCCGGGCGCGGTGGAAATCGCCGCCAATCCCCGCGCTCGCAGCGCGGTGTTGCGAGTGGCGGAACGACGGTCATGAAAGGTCAGGTGCTGCTGGTGGCGGCGTTGATCGCGGCGGTGCTGGGTTCCGGCCTGGGGGTCGTCTACACCCAGCATGTCAATCGGCGCCTGTTCATCGAATGGCAGAAACTTCAGGCGGAGCGAGACACGCTCGAGGTGGAATGGGAATTGTTGCGGCTGGAACAAAGCACGCTGGTGACGGACGCCGCGGTCGAGACGGTGGCGCGAACCCGCCTGAACATGCTGACGCCGGATCCCGGCGCGATTCTCTATATCGCGCCTCCATGAAGAATTTGGCGTCTGGCGAAACCCGGCCGAACCCGCTGCGCGCGATGATCGCGTTCGCCCGAACCACGACCCGCCACGGGCTGGTGTTGGGGCTGCTGGGCGCGGCGGCGGGGGGCTTGGTGGCGCGCGCCGCGTACATGCAGGTGATCAATACCGATTTCTTCCAGGACAAGGGCGCCGCGTACTTCGTGCGGACGATGGACGTGCCGGCTCATCGGGGCATGATCCTGGATCGCAACGGCGAGCCATTGGCGGTCAGTTCGCCGGTGGATTCGATCTGGGTGGATCCACGGGAGTTTCTCGACCAGCGCGACCGTTGGCCGCAACTGGCGACGGCGCTGGAAATGACGACCGCGGAACTGGAGCAAAAGCTGGCCGGGCGCGGTCGGTTCGCCTGGCTGCGCCGACACCTGGCGCCGAGCGCGGCCCAACGCATTTTGGATCTCGACATTCCCGGCGTATACGCCCGACGGGAATATCGCCGCTACTACCCGGATGCCGAGGTGACCTCGCACCTGTTGGGCTTCACCGACATCGACGATGCTGGCCAGGAAGGACTGGAAAAAGCGTTCGAGGCCCGGTTGCGCGGGGTGTCGGGTCAGAAGCGGGTGATCCAGGACCGACTGGGCCGGGTGGTGGCGGAGGTGGAAAACCTGCGGGCGCCGCAACCGGGCCAGACGCAGACGTTGAGCATCGACCGCCGCTTGCAATACCTGGCCTACCGCGCGCTCAAGACGGCGGTGGTGGAAAACAAGGCCAACGCCGGCGCGGCGGTGATCGTGGACGTGCGCACCGGGGAAATCCTGGCGATGGTGAACCAGCCGGCCGGCAATCCCAACAACCGCGCCGAACTGCATGGCGACCTGCTGCGCAACCGGGCGATCACCGACGTGTGCGAGCCAGGATCGACCGTGAAACCCTTCACCGCCGTCCTGGGCCTGGAAAGCGGCAAGTGGACGCCCAACACGTTGGTGGACACCGCTCCGATGCGGATCGGGCGTTACACGGTGCGCGACACCCATAATTACGGCACGATCGATGTCACCCACGTCATCAGCAAATCCAGCAACGTCGGCGTCACCAAGATCGCGCTGTCGCTGCCGGCCGAGCGCCTGTGGCAGTTGTACAAGAACCTGGGTTTCGGCGCGCCGACCGGGGTGGTGGGCAAGGACAGTGAACAGACCGGCGTGCTGCGTCATTTCAGCAAATGGGCCGAGATCGGTCATGCCAACCACTCCTTCGGTTACGGCTTTTCCATCACCATCCTGCAACTGGCCCAGGCTTACACCGTGCTGGCGGCGGACGGCGTGCGGCGGCCGTTGACCCTCCTCAAGCGCGAGCGGCCGCTCGACCCGACCGAGGAGCGGCGGGTGCTGTCGGCGCGGGCGGTGCGGCAGGTGCGGGCGATGATGGAGGAGGTGGTGACCCGACAAGGCACCGGGTTGAAGGCCAGCGTGCCCGGCTATCGGGTGGCGGGCAAGACCGGCACGGCGCGCAAGATCGCCGGCGGTCACTATACCAGTCGCTACTTCGCGCTGTTCGCCGGCATGGCCCCCGCCAGCGATCCCCGGCTGGTGATGGTGATCCTGATCGACGAACCCAAGAGCGGGGCCTATTACGGCGGCACGGTGGCGGCGCCGGTGTTCAGCGCCACCATGGGCGGCGCGTTGCGCCTTCTCAACGTGACGCCGGACGACCTGCCGAACCTGCGCGTGGCCGGAGCTGAACCGGCGAAGGGCGCGACGCCGTGAGTCGAGCGCCGCGGGTGACCTTGGGCGAACTCCTCGCCGGCTTCGCCACCGTGCCGGTGGACTTGGCTGGCCAGCCGGTCAGCGGCCTGGCGGTGGACAGCGGTTCGGTGCGACCGGGCGACGTATTTTTCGCGCTACGTGGTGGACGGCGGCACGGGCTGGAATTTCTGGACGCGGCGCGAGCGGCGGGCGCGCGGGTGGTGCTGTGGGAGCCGCCTTACGCCGAGTCGGTGCCAGAGAAGGGAACTGCGCCGCCGTTGGTGGCCGTGCCGGATTTGCGTCGGTTTTCGGGTCCCATTGCCAGCCGATTTCACGGCGAACCCTCGCGGCGGCTGCGGGTGGTGGGCATCACCGGCACCGACGGCAAGACCTCTTGCGCTCACTTCATCGCCCAATCGCTCAGTACCGCCGACACCGGGCCGTGCGGCATTCTCGGCACCCTGGGCGCGGGCGTGCATGGCGCGACCGAACCCTCGCCGTACACGACGCCGGATGCGCTGGCGGTACAACGCTGGCTGGCGGAGTTGGTTGCCGCCGGTCGGCGTTACGCGGCGATGGAAGTGTCCTCGCACGCCCTGGACCAAGGGCGGGTCAACGGGGTCGAGTTCGCGGTGGCGGTACTGACCCAGTTGAGCCGGGATCATCTGGACTATCACGGTACACCCGAAGCCTACGCGGCGGCCAAGCGCCGGCTGTTCTTTGATTGCCGGCCCGAGTGGGCGGTGCTGAATCTGGACGACGCCTTCGGGCGCGGAATCGCCGCCGACCGGGACCCGCCGTCCCGAACCGTCGGTTACGGTCTCGGCCCGCGGCCGGCGCGGTTGGAGCGGTTCGTCTGGGGCGAAAATCTGGAATTGTCACCCACTGGTTTGCGATTGCGCGTCCGCTCGTCCTGGGGTGACGGCGAGCTGGAGGTTGGATTGCTGGGACGGTTCAACGCGCACAACCTGCTGGCCACGCTGGCGACCCTGCTGGCGCTGGAACTGCCGCTGGCCGAGGCGCTGGCGCGGTTGGCCCGCTCAGCCACGGTCCCGGGGCGGATGGAGCGCCTGGGCGGCGGACCCGGCCAACCGCTGGCGGTGGTGGACTACGCCCATACGCCTCATGCGCTGGAGCAGGCGTTGACCGCCCTGCGGGAGCACGGCGGCGGCCGGCTGTGGTGCGTGTTCGGCTGCGGCGGCGACCGCGATCCCGGCAAGCGACCGCTGATGGGGGCGGTCGCCGAACGGCTCGCCGACCGGGTCATCGTCACTGACGACAATCCGCGCACCGAGCCGCCGGAGCGGATCGTCGACGGCATTCTGGCCGGAATACGGCGGCCCCAGGCGGCGGCGGTGATCCGGGACCGCCGCGCCGCCATTCTCGGCGCGCTGGCCGAGGCCGAGGTCGGCGATCTCGTGTTGATCGCCGGCAAGGGCCATGAGGACTATCAGATCGTGGGGACGGAGCGATCGCCATTCAGTGACCGCGCCGTCGTTCTCACCGGTTTGTCCAGTAAAACCAGGGATTGCGACCAGCCTCGATGAACTCGAATTTCTCGCCCCTGCGCCTGAGCGAAGCCGCCCGCCTGTTGAATGGGGAAGTGGCCGGTTCGGACATGATTTTCACCGCGGTGAGTACCGACAGCCGCCGGTTGCCCGTCGGCGCGTTGTTCGTGGCGCTGACCGGGCCGAACTTCGACGGCCACGACTTCGTCACCGCCGCCCGCGAGCGAGGCGCGGTCGCCGCCCTGGTCAGCCGACCGGTGGCCGATCCGCTGCCGCAACTGCAAGTGACCGATGCCCGGCTGGCGCTGGGCCGGCTGGCGGCGGCATGGCGGACGCGCTTCATCGGCCCGCTGATCGCGCTGACCGGCAGCAACGGCAAGACCACGCTCAAGGAAATGATCGCGGCCATCCTGCGGGTTCGCGGGCCGACGCTGGCGACCGAGGGCAATCTGAACAACGACATCGGCGTACCGCTGACCTTGCTGCGCCTGAATGGCGAACACGCCCACGCCGTGATCGAGATGGGCGCCAATCACCCCGCCGAAATCGCGTATTTGACCGACCTGGCCTGCCCGAACGTGGCGATCGTCAACAACGCCGGCCCCTGTCATCTTGAAGGTTTCGGCGACGTGGCCGGGGTAGCGCGCGCCAAGGGCGAGATTTTTCAGGGTCTCGGGCTGGATGGCGTGGCGGTGATCAACCGGGACGACGACCACGCCGACTATTGGGTCGGTCTGAATCCGGGCCGGCGGATCATGGATTTCGGGCTGGACCGGCCGGCGGCGGTGCGGGGTGTGGTGGTGGTTCCCGCCAGCAACCGCTTTCGGCTGATCGCGGCCGGGGACGAGATCACCATTCAACTACCCCTGCCCGGCCGACACAACGTCCGCAACGCCCTGGCGGCGGCGGCGGCGGCGCTGGCGGTCGGCGCGACGCTGGACGACATTCGGCTTGGCCTTGAAAGCCTGCGTGGCGTCGGTGGCCGGCTGCAACACCTGCCCGGACGATACGGCGGCGCGGTGATCCACGACGCCTATAACGCCAATCCGGCTTCGCTGGCGGCGGCGCTGGAAGCGGTGGGCGCTGGCCCGGGCCGCAAGTGGCTGGTCCTGGGCGACATGCGGGAACTGGGGCCGGCGGCGGATGCGCTGCACGCCCGCTCCGGGCGCGAAGCGAAAAACGCCGGGTTCGAGCGGCTGTACGCCCTGGGCGAACACAGCCGAGCGGCCGCGGCGGCGTTTGGAACCGGCGGTTTGCATTTTGAGAACGTGGACGCGCTCGTCGCCGATCTGCATCGCGATCTGCGGCGGGGCGGCGAATCCGCCGTCGTCCTGGTCAAGGGTTCGCGTGGAATGCGGATGGAACGGGTGGTGGCGGCTTTGGCGGCGAACGAACTCTCCGCCAACGAGGGAGGGCACGGCTGATGCTGGTGTTGCTGGCCGAGTGGTTGGCCGATCATTTCTACAGCGGTTTCAACGTCTTTCAATACCTGACGCTGCGAGGGATTCTAGGTGTGCTCACGGCGTTGGGCATCGCGCTGATCGTGGGGCCAACCATGATCCGGCGGTTGAGCCGCGACCAGATCGGCCAACAGATCCGCGCGGACGGTCCCAAAAGCCATTTCTCCAAGGCCGGCACTCCCACCATGGGCGGAGCGTTGATCCTGGTCGCCATCGCGGTCGCCACCCTGTTGTGGGCGGACCCGCGCAACCGCTATGTGTGGATCGTCCTGCTGACCACGTTGGCGTTTGGCGCCATCGGCTGGCTGGACGATTACAAGAAACTGGTCCTGCGCAACTCCAAGGGGCTGTCGGCGCGCGCCAAATACGCCTTGCAATCCGGCGTCGGGCTGGCGGCGGCGTTGCTGTTGTATTTCACCGCCCAGGCGCCGGTGGAAACTCAGTTGATCGTGCCGTTCTTCAAGAACTTCGCCCCGGATCTCTACTGGTGGTTCATCCCGCTGACCTATTTCGTCATCGTCGGCTCCAGCAATGCCGTCAACCTCACCGATGGGCTGGACGGGCTGGCCATCGTGCCGACCGCGATGGTCGCCGGGGCGCTGGCGGTGTTCTGCTACGCCTCTGGCAACCGGATCTTCGCCGATTACCTGGGCATTCCCCACGTACCCGGCGTGGGCGAGGTCATGGTGTTCTGCGCGGCGATGGTCGGGGCCGGGCTGGGCTTTCTCTGGTTCAACGCCTATCCGGCTCAAGTGTTCATGGGCGACGTGGGGGCCTTGGCGCTGGGCGCGGCGCTGGGCGTGGTGGCGGTGACGGTGCGGCAGGAACTGGTGCTGTTCGTGATGGGTGGAGTGTTCGTGATGGAGACCGTGTCGGTGATCCTGCAAGTCGCCTCGTTCAAGCTCACCGGCCGACGCATCTTCCGCATGGCGCCGCTCCATCATCACTTTGAGTTGAAGGGCTGGCCGGAACCGCGGGTGATCGTTCGCTTCTGGATCATCACCATCATGCTGGTGCTGGTTGGCCTGGCGACCCTGAAGATTCGGTGACGGGAGATCCGCGAATGTCGCGACTGGACGGACTCACGCTGGTGGTCGGACTCGGCAAGAGCGGCCTGTCCGCCGCGCGGGCGCTCAAGGCGCTGGGCGCGGCCTTCGCCGTGACCGACAGTCGCGCCAATCCGCCGGGACTGGCGGCATTCCAGGCGGAGTTTCCGGACTTGCCTTGCCATTCGGGTGGTTTCGATCCCGCCGCATTCGCCGGCGCGGCGCGCTTGCTGGTCAGTCCGGGCGTGGCGGTGGCGACGCCGGTCATCGCCGAGGCGGCGGCGCGGGGCGTGCCGGTCTGGGGCGACATCGAGTTGCTGGCTCGCCTGACCCAGGTTCCGGTCGCGGCCATCACCGGTTCCAACGGCAAGAGTACGGTCACCACTCTGCTGGGACTGATGGCCGAGCGCGCTGGAATCCGGGCCGCGGTGGGCGGCAATCTCGGCGTTCCGGCCCTGGAGTTGTGGTTGCGGGACGAGCGAAACGCCGGCGCGGCGCCCGAACTGTACGTACTGGAGCTGTCCAGCTTCCAGTTGGAAACCACCCACAGCTTGAACGCCCGGGTGGCGACGGTGCTGAACATCAGCCCCGACCACATGGACCGCTACGCCAGGCTGGAGGATTACGTCGCCGCCAAGCGGCGCGTCTTCCACGGCGACGGCGCGATGGTGATCAACGCCGACGACCCGGCGGTCATGGCGATGGTCGAGCCGGGGCGACGGGTGGTGCGTTTCACCTTGGCCGAGCCCGCCAAGGGCGAGTTCGGCTTGCGCCGGGACGCGGGCGAGACCTGGCTGACGCATGGCCCGGACCGCTGGATCGCCGCGACCGAATTGAAAATCAGCGGCGACCACAACCTCGCCAACGCGCTGGCGGCGCTGGCCATGGGGCACGTCCTCGGTCTGCGGCGGGAAGGTATGCTGGCGGCGCTGCGGGAGTTCGCCGGACTGGCGCACCGCACCGCGCGGGTGCGGGATCGCGCCGGGGTCGACTGGTTCGACGATTCCAAGGGCACCAACGTCGGCGCGACGGTGGCGGCGGTGCGCGGACTGCCGGGCCGGGTGGTGCTGATCGCCGGCGGCGACGGCAAGGGCCAGGATTTCAGCCCGCTGCGAGCGGCGTTGGCCGACAAGGCGCGGGCGGTGGTGCTGATTGGCCGCGATGCGCCGCTGATCGCCGCCGCGCTGGGCGACAGCGTTCCACTGCGGACGGCGGCGGACATGGAAGCGGCGGTGACAGCGGCGGCGCAACTGGCCCGGCCGGGAGATAGCGTGCTGCTGTCGCCGGCCTGCGCCAGCTTCGACATGTTCAGCGGTTACGAGGAACGCGGCGCGGTGTTCGCCGCCGCGGTGCGGAGATTGCCCGAATGCTGAACCCAACCGCCAGTATTGCGGCGAACCGAAACTCATTGCCACGCGCTGGCGCCGATCGCGCCGCGTTGCCGTTCCCCGATCCCTGGATCCTGGTCCCGGCGCTGCTGTTATTGGCGTTGGGCCTGCTGATGGTCGCCTCGGCCTCGATGCCGATCGCCGAACGCCAGACCGGCCAGCCCTTCCATTTCCTGTTGCGTCAGGGCGCGTTCGCCGGGCTTGGCCTGCTGGCGGCCTGGGTGGCGTTTCAGGTTCCCATGACCCGCTGGCGTCGGGCGGGGCCATTGTTGCTGCTGGCGGCCATCGGTCTGCTGGTGCTGGTGCTGGTGCCTGGCATCGGCAAGGAGGTGAACGGCAGCAGACGCTGGATCGGCGTTGGCCCCATCAACGTCCAGGCCTCGGAAATCGCCAAGTTGTTCGCCCTCGTCTACATCGCCGGTTATCTCAAGCGACACGGCGAGGAATTGCGGACCGCCCATTTTCGCACCTCGGCGCTGGCCCTGTTTCGGCCGATGGTGGTGCTGGGCGCGCTGGCGGTCCTGCTGCTGCTGGAGCCGGATTTCGGCAGCGTGGTGGTGCTGATGGCGACCGCGCTGGGCATGGTGTTCCTGGCCGGCGTCAACCTCTGGCAGTTCGGCGCCTTGCAGGTCGGCACGGTGGCGGTGATGGGCGTGTTGATCCTGTCCTCGCCCTACCGGCTGGAGCGGGTCTTGAGTTTTCTCAATCCCTGGGCGCATCCGGAAACCAGCGGCTACCAGTTGGTCCATTCGCTCATCGCCATCGGCCGTGGCGAGCTGTTCGGCGTCGGCCTGGGCGAGAGCGTGGAAAAGCTGTTTTATCTGCCGGAAGCCTATACCGATTTCCTGTTTGCGGTGCTGGCCGAGGAACTGGGGCTGGTCGGCGTCCTGACCGTCATCGTCCTGTTCACGATCATGGTGTGGCGGGCCTTCGCCATCGGACGACGGGCGGAGCGGCTGAATCTGAAATTTTCGGCCTGGCTGGCCTACGGCGTCGGCCTTTGGTTCGGGATCCAGGCGCTGTTCAACATGGGTGTCAACATGGGTGTGCTGCCCACCAAGGGTCTGACCCTGCCGCTGATGAGCTATGGCGGCAGCAGCGTGATGACGATGTGCGTGACGCTGGCCCTGCTGCTGCGGATCGATGTCGAGACCCGAGCCGGCGGGGTTCACGAGGAATGAGCGGCGAGCATCCGGTGCTGATCATGGCGGGCGGAACCGGTGGTCATGTATTTCCGGCGCTGGCGGTGGCCGAGTACTTGCGCGCGCGCGGCGTGCCGGTGACGTGGATGGGCGTCCGGACCGGCCTGGAAGCGACCCTCGTGCCGAAAGCAGGCATTCCGATGGAATGGATCGAGGTAAGCGGCCTGCGCGGCAAGGGGCTGGGCCGGAAGCTGCGGACGCCGCTGATGCTAGGGCGGGCGCTGTGGCAGGCCGGTGCGATTTTGCGGCGACTGCGGCCTCGGGTAGTGCTGGGCATGGGCGGTTTCGCCAGCGGTCCGGGCGGGATCATGGCGCGGTTGCTGGGCATTCCGCTGGTGGTGCATGAGCAGAACGCCATCGCCGGCCTGACCAACCGCTGGCTGGCCCGGTTCGCCAGCCAGGTGCTGGAGGCGTTTCCCCAGACCTTTCCGCTGGCGCGGCGCGCGGTCACCGTCGGCAACCCGGTGCGGGCGGCCATCGCCGCCCTGCCGCCGCCCGGAGCGCGATGGGCCGGATACGGCGGCCCGCCGCGCTTGCTGGTGCTGGGCGGTAGTCAGGGCGCACTGGCCCTGAACCAGCTCGTTCCGCAAGCGCTGGCGCTGCTTGGCGCCGCCGAACGTCCGGAGGTCTGGCATCAGGCCGGCGGTCAGTTGCACGAAGCCGCCGAGACCGCGTACCGGGAGGCGGGAGTGACGGCGCGGTTGACGCCGTTCATCGAGGACATGGCGGAAGCCTATGGTTGGGCCGATCTGGTGCTGTGCCGCGCCGGAGCGTTGACGGTCGCGGAACTGGCGGCGACGGGAATTGGCGCGGTGCTGGTGCCCTTCCCGTTCGCGGTGGACGACCATCAGACCGCCAACGCCCGGTTTTTGGAGCAGGGTGGCGCGGCGCTGGTTCGCCAGCAGGCCGATCTGAACCCCGACCGGCTGGCCGCGATCCTGCGCGACCTGCTCGGCGACCGTTCCCGCCTGCTGGGCATGGCGCGGGCGGCGCGGGGCCTGGCGAAAATCGACGCCGCCGAACAGGTGGCGCGAGCGTGTCTGGACCGGGCGCGCCCCTGAACGACGGATGCAACGAGAGTCGAGGACGTGGACAAACCGGTGTTGACGACCATTCCCGAAGCCTGGCGCGACATGCGCCGGATTGGTCAGGTGCATTTCGTCGGCGTCGGCGGAGCCGGTATGAGCGGCATCGCCGAGGTGTTGCTCAATCTGGGTTACCGCGTGTCCGGCTCCGACCTGCGCGCCAGTCCGGTGACGGCGCGGCTGATCGGGTTGGGGGCGACGATTTATCGGGGCCATGCCGCCGAACAGATTGTCGGCTGCGATGCCGTGGTGATTTCCAGCGCGGTGGCCGAGGACAATCCCGAGGTGACGGCGGCCCGGGCGGCGCGGATTCCGGTGGTGCCGCGCGCCGAGATGCTGGCCGAACTGATGCGGTTCCGCTACGGCGTCGCGGTGGCGGGCACTCATGGCAAGACCACCACCACCAGTTTGATTGCCAGCTTGCTGGCCGAGGGCGGACTGGACCCGACCTTCGTGATTGGCGGTCGGCTGAACAGCGCCGGCGCGAACGCCAAACTGGGCGCGGGCCGCTATCTGGTGGCCGAGGCCGACGAAAGCGACGCGTCGTTCCTGTACCTGCAACCGATGCTGGCGGTGGTCACCAACATCGACGCCGATCATCTGCCGACCTACGGCGGCGACTTCGCGCGGCTGCGGGCACCTTTCGTCGAGTTTCTGCCCCCCCTGCCGTTCTACGGATTGGCGGTGCTGTGCGCCGACGACCCCCAGGTGCGCGCGATCCTGCCGCGCCTGAGCAGGCCAGTGCTGACTTACGGCACGACCGAGGATTGCGACGCCCGAGCCGCCGCCATCGTCCAGGACGGGTTGCGCACCCGATTCGTGGCGCATCTGCCGAATCTCAAGACGCCGTTGCCGATCACCCTCAATCTGCCGGGCCGGCATAGCGTGTTGAACGCGCTGGCGGCGATCGCCGTGGCGCTGGAGCTGGGCGTGGCGGAAACCGCGATCCGCCGCGCCCTGCTGAACTTCCAGGGCATCGGCCGGCGGTTCCAGCAGCATGGTGAGTTGCCGCTGCCCGACGGTGGTCGGGTGACGGTGATGGACGATTACGGCCACCATCCGCGCGAGATTCAGGCCGTGTTGCAGGCATTGCGCGGTGCCTGGCCGGAGCGGCGGCTGGTGTTGGCTTTCCAACCCCACCGCTTCAGCCGCACCCGCGACTTGTTCGACGACTTCGCCCAGGTGCTGGCCGACGTGGACGCGCTGATCCTGCTGGACGTGTATCCGGCCGGCGAGAAGCCGATTCCGGGGGCTGACGGGCGCGGTCTGAGCCGGGCGATCCGGGTGCGCGGCAAGGTGGACCCGGTCTTCGTCGAACGGCTTGCCGATCTGCCGGCGGCGCTGCCGGGTCTGCTGCGCGACGGCGACTTGCTGCTCATGATGGGCGCGGGCGACATTGGGGCGATGGCGGCGCAATTGGGACGCGACGGCTTGCCGGGCGTGACTTGAGCGAACGGGGCGGAGGAGGAAGGCGGATGCGACAGACACGACAGCGGACAGTGGCCAAGCCGGAAGAATTCGGCAGGGTGGCGGTGCTGATGGGGGGCTGGTCGGCGGAGCGGGCGGTTTCCCTGGTCAGCGGCCAGGCGGTGTTGCGTGGCTTGCAAGCGCGCGGCGTGGATGCCTGGGGCATCGACGTCGACCGGAGCATTCTGAAGGTGCTGGCCGACGGTGGCTTCGACCGGGCGTTCATCGTTCTGCACGGGCGCGGTGGCGAGGACGGGGTGATCCAGGGGGCGTTGGATCTGCTGGGCCTGCCGTACACCGGCAGCGGGGTGCTGGCTTCGGCGCTGGGGATGGACAAGCTGCGCACCAAGCAGGTCTGGGTGGGCGCGGGCTTGCCGACGCCGCCCTGGCGCCTGATCGAAACCGTGGCGGAACTGGCCGAGGCCGCCGCCGCGCTGGGCCTGCCGCTGGCGGTCAAACCGTCCCGCGAAGGGTCCAGCATCGGCGTCAGTCGGGTGGACGATCCTTCGCAGTTCCAGGCCGCCTGGGCGCGGGCCGCCGCCTGCGACTCGTCGGTGCTGGTGGAGCCGTGGATTGTGGGCCAGGAGTACACCGGTGGCCTGTTGCAAGGCGAGGCGCTGCCGCTGATCCGGCTGGAGACGCCGCGCGCCTTTTACGACTACGAGGCCAAATACCACGCCGACGATACCCGCTACCTTTGCCCTTGCGGCCTGTCCGAGGCGCGCGAGGCCGAATTACGGGAGCTGGTCCGCCGGGCGTTCGCGGCGGTGGACGGCTACGGCTGGGGGCGGGTGGATCTGCTGGTGGACGCTGAGGATCGCCCCTGGCTGCTGGAAGTCAATACCGTGCCAGGCATGACCGACCACAGCCTGGTTCCCATGGCGGCGCGAGTGGCGGGCCTGGATTTCGAGGCGCTGGTCTGGCGCGTCCTGGAAACCAGCCTGGCGCGGTCGGACTGAACGGGGAACGACGATGCGACTCGAACGGGGACGCCGCCGGGGGGCGACATCGCTCAAGCGCGCGCCGGCCACCACGGGCCAATGGCGAGTCCTTTTGAAGCCGTGGCTGCGCGGACTGGGAGTGGCGCTGGTGCTGGCGGCGGTCGGTTTCGGCCTGGAGGCCGGGATCCGCGCGCTGCGCGATCCGGGCGCGTTTCCCTTGCGCCAGGTGCGGGTCGAGGGCGAGCTGCGCAACCTGACCGAGGCGGATTTGCAACCCCTTGCCCGCGCCTATCTGGGCCAAAACTTCTTCGTGGCCAGTCTGGATGACTTGCGCGTGGCGTTGGCCGCCGATCCCTGGGTCGAGGAAGTCACGGTGCGGCGCGGCTGGCCCGACACGGTGGCAATCCGGCTGCGCGAGCGAACCGCCTTCGGTTACTGGGGCGAACGCGAGGCGATGGTGGATGTGAATGGGCATCGTTTTCATCCGGGCGCGGTGCGCCAACCGGGGCCGTGGCCGCGCCTGATCGGTCCCGAAGGTCGCGAGAAGGCGCTGATTCAGGCATGGCGCGAGGTCCGCGCCCAGCTCGACCCGGTTGGCCTGACGCTGGTGAAGCTGGCGCAGGATGAACGACGCGCCTGGTGGCTGACCTTCGATGGGGGGATGGAGGTGTACGTGGGGCGCGACCGATTCAAGGAACGGTTGCAACGGTTGGCGCACGTCTATCCCCGAATCCTGGCGGCCCAGGCCGACCGGATCGCGGTGGTCGACCTGCGTTACGGCAATGGGTTCGCCGTGCGCTGGAAAACGGCGCCGCCAGCCCCGGCGGCGAGTTAGGCGGGAGCGGTCATGTCCAGAAAAGAAGACCAGAACCTGATCGTCGGGCTTGACATCGGCACCTCCAAGGTGGTGGCGGTGGTCGGCGAGGTTGGCCCGGACGGGACGATCGAGGTGGTCGGCGTCGGCGCGCATCCCGCGCGCGGCCTGAAGAAAGGCGTGGTGGTCAACATCGAATCCACCGTCCAGTCCATTCAGCGCGCGGTGGACGAAGCGGAGCGGATGGCCGGCTGTCGGATTCACTCGGTGTACACCGGGATTTCCGGCAGCCATATCCGCGGGTTCAATTCCCACGGCGTCACCGCCATCAAACACCACGAAGCCACCCTGGAGGATGTGGACCGGGTGATCGAGGCGGCGCGGGTGATGGCGATTCCGGCGGATCAGAAGATCCTGCACATCCTGCCCCAGGAATTCATCATCGACGGCCAGGAGGGCATTCAGGAACCGGTCGGCATGGCCGGGGTGCGACTGGAAGCGCGGGTTCACATTGTCACCTGCGCGATCAGCGCCGAGCAAAACATCGTCAAGTGCGTGCGGCGCTGCGGTCTGGAAGTGGACGACGTCATCCTGCAACCGCTGGCGTCGAGCCGGGCGGTGCTGACCCCGGACGAGAAGGAACTGGGCGTCTGCCTGCTGGACATCGGCGGCGGCACGACCGATCTAGCGGTGTTCACCCACGGCGCGATCAGCCATACCGAGGTGATTCCGGTGGCGGGCAACCAGGTCACCAACGACATCGCGGTGGCTTTCCACACCCCGACCCCGGCCGCCGAGGAACTCAAGATCAAGCACGCCTGCTGCCTCAAGCAACTGACGCGCGCCGACGAGCGGATCGAGGTGGCCGGGGTCGGCGATCGGGCGGCCCGGACGCTGTCCCGCCGGGAGCTGGCCGAGGTGGTGGAGCCGCGTTACGAGGAATTGTTCGAGGTGGCGCTGGGCAAGCTGCAACACAGCGGCTTCGAGCATCTGATCCCCGCCGGGGTGGTGTTGACCGGGGGCAGTTCACGCATGGCGGGGGTCGTCGAATTGGCGGAGGAGGTGATGCACTTGCCCATCCGCCGGGGTTTGCCGCGCGATGTGACGGGGCCGCAGGACATGGTGCGCAATCCGATTTACGCCACCGCCGTGGGTTTGCTGCTATTTGGCAACGAGAACCGGTCAGGGCGGCCGGGTTCGGGATCGAGGGCGGGTCGCCGAGGATGGTGGACCCGGATCAAGGGTTGGTTTCAGGGGAATTTCTAAACGGTTGGATCGGGGCAATCTGGGTCGAGAACCATTCATCGAGGAGAAGCCATGATGTTCGAGTTGATGGACGCCAAGACGGAAGAAAACGCTGTCATTAAAGTGGTGGGGGTGGGCGGCGGCGGTAGCAACGCCGTGCAGCACATGCTGAGCGCCAGCATCGAGGGTGTGGATTTCATTTGCGCCAACACCGACGCGCAGGCGCTGAAGAGTTGTTCGGCGCCAGTGACCTTGCAAATGGGCGCCAACATCACCAAGGGGTTGGGGGCGGGCGCCAACCCCGACGTGGGCCGGCAAGCGGCGCAGGAGGACAGTGAACGCATCCGCGAAGCCCTGCAAGGCGCCGACATGGTGTTCATCACCGCCGGCATGGGTGGCGGCACCGGCACCGGCGCCGCGCCGGTCGTGGCGCAGTTGGCGCGGGAGATGGGGATCCTGACCGTCGCGGTGGTGACCAAGCCATTCCCGTTCGAGGGCAAGAAGCGTATGGAAGTGGCGATGAACGGCATCCGCGAGCTGGGTCAAACGGTGGATTCGCTGATCACCATTCCCAACGAAAAACTGCTGACGGTGCTGGGCAAGAGCGCCAGTCTGCTGGATGCCTTCAAGGCGGCCAACGATGTGCTGCTCGGCGCGGTGCAGGGCATCGCCGAGCTGATCACCAATCCGGGGTTGATCAACGTCGATTTCGCCGATGTGCGCACGGTGATGTCCGAGATGGGCATGGCGATGATGGGCACGGGTCGGGCGGTCGGCGACGGGCGCGCGCGCGAGGCGGCCGAGGCGGCCATCGCCAGCCCGTTGCTGGAGAACGTCAACCTGGCCGGCGCCAAGGGCTTGCTGGTCAACATCACTTCCGGCATGGATCTGACCATCGGCGAATTCGAGGAAGTGGGCAACACCATCAAGGAACTGGCCTCCGACGACGCCACCGTGGTGGTCGGCACCGCCATCGACCCCGAGATGCGCAACGAACTGCGGGTGACCATCGTCGCCACCGGCATTGGCCAGGGCGCGCCGGTCAAGCAAGTCAGTTCGCGTGAGCGGGAGTCTGCGGTTCCGCCGTTCAAACTGGTGCAGCGGGCCGGCGGCGACGGTCATGCCCATCACGACCGGCCCAGCATCCGGCAAAAGATGATGGGCGGCGATCCCCCCAGCGAACGGGAGCGCGTGGACCCCGAGGAGTATCTGGACATCCCGGCGTTCCTGCGTCGGCAAGCCCTGGGCCGACCGACCGACTGAGAAGTGGTTTTTCACAGCCTCTTGTGCGCCAACTCATCGAAAAGAGGCTCTCGTCCCTACCCCTCGCCTAGCAATGGACGAGGGGTTTCCATGCGGTTTTCGCCTTGTTGAGATTGCCGACGCCTTGGCGGTTCAAGGCATCGCGGCGCGGGAGGATGGTCATCCACCGTCGAGAATCTGAAGCGATGGCTTTCGCAACTTAACAACATTCAGTTGCTAAAGAGAAACAAGTTGCAGCATAGCTACGAATTGCGGTATCTTCATTGCAACGCAAGACGATATGGCGGTTGCCGACCAGCCGTATGAGCCGACCGGCCGGCCAAGGGGTGCGCGACTCGGACCCCGCGCGGTATTGCCGCGACGCCACGCTCCAATTCAATTGACGTGTTGGGGGACCTAACATGATTCGGCAGAGAACCTTGAAAAACGCCATCCGGGCGACCGGCGTCGGTCTGCATACCGGCGATAAGGTCTATTTAACGTTGCGTCCGGCGGCGCCCGATATCGGCATTGTGTTCCGGCGGGTCGACCTGCCGGATCCCGTCGAGATCAAGGCCTGTCCGCCCCATGTTGGGGATACTCAACTGTCCACCTCGCTGGTCAGGGGCAAGGCCCGCATCTCCACCGTCGAGCATCTGCTGTCGGCGTTCGCGGGGCTGGGCATCGACAACGCCTATGTGGATGTGAGCGCCGCCGAGGTGCCGATCATGGACGGCAGCGCCGGTCCCTTCGTGTTCCTGATCCAGTCGGCGGGTATCCAGGAACAGAACGCGCCCAAGCGATTTATTCGCATCAAGAAGCCGGTACAGGTCGAGGATGGCGACAAATGGGCGCGCTTCGATCCCTTCGACGGGTTCAAGGTCGAGTTCACCATTTCCTTCGACCATCCGTTGTTCCGGGGTCGCAATCAGCACGCGGTGGTGGATTTTTCCACCACCTCGTTCGTCAAGGAAGTCAGCCGGGCGCGCACCTTCGGCTTCGTGCGTGATCTTGAATATCTGCGCGAAAAACGGCTGGCCCTGGGCGGCACGCTCGACAACGCCATCGTGGTGGACGACTACCGCATCCTCAACGAGGACGGCCTGCGCTACGAGGACGAGTTCGTCAAGCACAAGATTCTGGACGCCATCGGCGACCTCTACCTGCTGGGCCGCAGCCTGATCGGCGCGTTCACCGGCTACAAGTCCGGCCACGCCCTGAACAACCGGTTGCTGCGCGAACTGCTGGCCAATAGCGCCGCCTGGGAAGAAGCCACCTTCAGCGACGAGCGGCAAGCGCCGATTTCCTATTTGCAGCCAGCCCAGGCCACCCGCTGAACCCCCATCGCCGATTCCCTCCGATTTTCCTTCAGCGCGGCTTCCCGGCAATCCCGGGAGGCCGTTTGTTGTTTCCGGTTCCCTTCCGACCGCCGGACCCACCGCGCAAAAAAGCGGCCTCTAAGGTATCATTGCTTCTGTTTGGCTTGGGCGATGAAGCGAAACTTATTGCGGGTGGGATCGATCTAGGATACGGATGTCCTTGATGCTCGCTGCCAAAGAAACTCAAAAAATTCCCTACTGTAAATTTTCCTGTGATGGCGAGGGTTAAAGCGTGTGGGCTAGACCGTAAACTCGCCGCTCAACCTATTGATCCTACTGATGGGCGTACCCTACGATTGCCTGAACCGCAGCTCGGATCACAGGAGAATTTACAGGAGGAATAATCGCTTACTGTGATCTGCTTGCCGTAAAAAATCCCGATAGCACTTTTAAGATAGCGGTTTTGATGGCACCGGGGGTGCCACAACAAGAAATTCCAGACCGATTGGAGTGGGGTGAGTTTATCGGAAAAGGCGCAATTCTCGATTTGGGGCAGAGGAAGATCATTGTATTGCCTTGCCCAGTTCCGAAACGCCAAACTGTACCATCCGATAATCATTAAAATGCCTTTACTGCAATCTGAGTGTGAAGCCATTGGAGAAAAAAACTATGTATGCATACCGTATCATCCAGCCTTTAAATGGTTTGCATATCCAGTTTGACTTACTTCCTGAATTCGCCGACTGCCAAGAGGCGGAAATTATTGTGTTGCCGATGAAACCAACCAAATCCGACCCGCAAGATTGGGAGCAGTGGGTGCGTAGCGTAGCAGGTACGCTAAGTAAACATGGCAGCCCAACATAATTTATTGTGGATAGCGATTACTGGCTCCATTACTGGAGAAACAGCTATCCTTTTCACAATTTGCTGGAGGAGTATTGACCATGACCTTAGCCGAAACCATTTACCACCATAGCCTCCATCTGCCCGAACAAGCGGCGCGTGAGGCGCTGGATTTCATCGAATTTCTTGAACAACGCTACGGCACAGTTCGGACAGCACACAAAGCGCCAAATGATACCGATGCTTTCCTCGCGGCGGTTGCAGGAACGTTGGGGGATGATTTCCCAGACGATATTACTGACGATGATTTAGGCATTGACACACCACGCGAGGAATTGGATTGATGGCTTACCTACTCGATACGAATGCTGTCATCGCATTGATGAAAAATAACATCAATTTTGTAGAGCAAGCCCGTCGAGTAGGTCGAGACCAACTGCGGATTTGTGCGTCGGTCGAGGCAGAGTTGTGGTACGGAGTTTATAAAAGCAGTAAACCAGAGGAAAACCGTAGTCATTTATTGACGTTATTGACCTGGTTGCCTAGCCTGCCATTTTCCAGCGAAGCTACGCAGTATTTCGGCGACATCCGCGCCGCCCTGGCTTGCCAAGGCAAACCCATTGGCCCCTATGACCTGCAAATTGCCGCCATCGCCCGCGCTCATGGCCTGATTGTCGTCACCCATAACATCCGCGAATTTACTCGCATACCTGGCTTAATGGTGGAAGATTGGCAGACTGAACTACATCCTGGTGACAAACATTCATGAACATTTTGAAAAGTATTTTTGGCAGCCGCAACGACCGCGTACTCCGGCGGATGCGCAAGGTCGCCGACCGGATCAACGCCCTGGAACCGGGGATCGCGGCATTGAGCGACGCGGACCTGCGCGCCAAGACCGACGAGTTCAGAAACCGTCTGGCCCAGGGGGAAGTCCTGGACGCGCTGTTGCCGGAGACCTTCGCGGTGGTGCGCGAGGCCAGCAAACGCACCCTCGACATGCGCCATTTCGACGTGCAGTTGATCGGCGGCATGGTGCTGCACGAGGGCAAGATTTCCGAGATGCGCACCGGCGAGGGCAAGACCCTGGTGGCGACGCTGACGGTCTATCTCAACGCGCTGACCGGCAAGGGCGTCCATGTGGTCACGGTCAACGACTATCTGGCCCGGCGCGACGCCGACTGGATGGGCCAGATTTACCGCTTCCTGGGCATGAGCGTCGGCGTCGTCATCGCCGGGATGAGTCCCGAGGAAAAGCGCGCCGCCTACGCCGCCGACATCACCTACGGCACCAACAACGAATACGGGTTCGACTACCTGCGCGACAACATGGCCTTCAACCTAGAACAAAAGGTGCAACGGCCCCTGCATTACGCCCTGGTGGACGAGGTGGACTCGATCCTGATCGACGAAGCGCGTACTCCGTTGATCATTTCCGGTCCCGCCGAGGAAAGCTCCGAACTCTATCGCAAGGTCAACGAGATCGTGCCGCGCCTGACCCGGCAGAAGGAAGAGGAAGGACCGGGCGATTACTGGGTCGATGAGAAGACCAAGCAGGTCTACCTGACCGAGGCGGGCCACGAACAGGTCGAGGACCTGCTGCTGGAAGCAGGATTGCTGCGCGAGGGCGACAGCCTGTACGACGCCGCCCATCTGGGCGTGTTTCATCATCTTAACGCCTGTCTGCGAGCCCACGCCCTGTTTCACCGCGATGTGGAATACATCGTGCGTGGCGGCGAAGTCATCATCGTCGACGAATTCACCGGCCGCACCATGCCGGGCCGGCGCTGGTCGGATGGTTTGCACCAGGCCATCGAAGCCAAGGAAGGCGTGCCGATCCAGGCCGAAAATCAGACCCTGGCTTCGATCACCTTCCAAAACTACTTCCGTCTCTACCAGAAGCTGGCGGGCATGACCGGCACCGCCGATACCGAAGCCTTCGAATTTCAGCAGATTTATGGGTTGGAAGTGGTCGTGGTGCCCACGCATCTTAAGATGATTCGCGATGACAAGGGCGATTTGGTGTTCCTCACCCAGCAGGAGAAATATGAAGCCGTGCTGGAGGATATCCGCGACTGTCGAAAGCGGGGTCAGCCGACCCTGGTCGGCACCACCTCCATCGAGGTGTCCGAGCTGATCTCCAGCTTGCTGGACCAGGAAAAGATTCCCCATCAGGTGCTCAACGCCAAGCAGCACGAGCGAGAGGCCGAGATCATCGCCCAGGCCGGTCGGCCGGGCGCGGTGACGATTGCGACCAACATGGCCGGGCGCGGCACCGACATCGTGCTGGGCGGCAACTGGCAAGCCGAACTGAAAGCCATGGATCCCGACGCCGAGACAGCGGCCCGCGAGGCGGCGCGGCAAGGCTGGCAACAACGGCATGAGCAGGTGGTGGCCGCCGGCGGCTTGCACGTGATCGGCACCGAGCGCCACGAATCGCGGCGCATCGACAATCAGTTGCGCGGGCGCTCCGGCCGTCAGGGCGATCCCGGTTCCAGTCGCTTCTACCTGTCGCTGCAAGACAATCTGCTGCGCATCTTCGCTTCCGACAAGGTGGCGGGTCTGATGCAAAAGCTGGGGATGCAGAAGGGCGAGGCCATCGAGCACCCGTGGGTCACCAAGGCGATTGAGAACGCCCAGCGCAAAGTGGAAGCCCACAACTTCGATATCCGCAAGAATCTGCTGGAGTTCGACGATGTCGCCAACGACCAGCGCAAGGTGATGTACGCCTGGCGCAACGAGTTGATGGAGGCCGAGGAGATCGCCGCCACATTGA
The DNA here is from genome assembly GCA_937960715.1 of uncultured Candidatus Competibacteraceae bacterium. Classification (GTDB taxonomy): domain Bacteria; phylum Pseudomonadota; class Gammaproteobacteria; order Competibacterales; family Competibacteraceae; genus Contendibacter. Next base: position 15,436 of record CALGOO010000112.1, on the reverse strand, counting down.
AGGAGATGCGCGCCGACGTACTCAAGCAGGTGATGGATCCCTTCATCCCGCCGCAAAGCCTGGAGGAACAGTGGAACGTGGCCGGGCTGGAAGAGGCGTTGGAGCGGGAGTTTGGTCTTTTGCTGCCTCTCCGCGCCTGGCTGGACGCCGATCCCAACCTGCACGAGGAACCGCTGCGCGAACGGATTCACGCCGAACTGGAGCAGGCCTACGCCGACAAGGAAGCCCAGGCGCCCTGGATGCGGCAGTTCGAGAAGGCGGTGCTGCTGCAAGTGCTGGACAGCCACTGGCGCGAACATCTAGCGGCGATGGACTATCTGCGCCAAGGCATCCACTTGCGCGGTTACGCTCAGAAAAATCCCAAGCAGGAGTACAAGCGCGAAGCCTTCGAGATGTTCCAGGCGCTGGTGCAGCGCATCCACCAGGAAGCGGTCGGTTTCCTGGCGCGCGCCCAGTTCGAGGCCGAGCCGACGCCCATCCTGGAGCCGCGTCGCCCCGCGCCCGCCGCGCTGCACTTCGTCCATGCCGAGGCGCCGGCGCTGGCCGAGGGCGGGGGCGAGGACGATGGATCGAACGTGATTGGCCAGCAACCCGATGAAGCCGCGGCCCATACCCCCTTCGTGCGCGAAGGGCGCAAGGTCGGCCGCAACGAGCCTTGCCCGTGCGGTTCGGGCAAGAAATACAAGCACTGTCATGGTCAACTGAACTGAACCGGAGGCGCGCATGGAACCGCTGGCTGTCGCCGGTATTCGTTTGGGAACGACTTGCGCCGGCATCAAGTATCCCGACCGCCGTGATCTGGTGGTGATCGAGGCGGCGGCGGGAACCCGGGCCGCCGCGCTGTTCACCCGCAATGCGTTTTGCGCCGCGCCGGTCATCGTGGCGCGGTCTCATCTGGCCGCTACCTCCCCTCGCTACCTGGTGATCAATACGGGCAACGCGAATGCCGGCACCGGCCGGCAGGGTCTGGTGGACGCCGAGGCGAGTTGCCGGGCGCTGGCGGAGCAGGCGGGTTGCCAGCCCGATGAGGTTTTGCCGTTTTCCACCGGCGTCATCGGCGAGCCATTGCCACTGTATCGGGTGGTCACGGGTTTGCCGGCGGCGCTGGCGGCGCTGCGTCCGGATGGCTGGAGCGAAGCCGCCCACGGCATCATGACCACCGACACCCGGCCCAAGTGGGCGTCGCGGCGGCTCAGTCTCAACGGGCGGGACGTGACGGTGACCGGCATCGCCAAGGGCGCCGGCATGATTTGCCCCGACATGGCCACCCTGCTGGCGTTCGTCGCCACCGACGCCGCCGTGGATGAAGCCGTGTTGCGATCCGCGCTGACGGCGGCGGTCGCCGAGTCCTTCAACGCCATCACCGTCGATGGCGATACGTCCACCAACGATTCCTGCCTGTTGCTGGCCACTGGCCGGTCCGGGACGAGCGTGCCGGCGGAAGGTGAAGATTACCTACGGTTCGCCGACGCGGTGCGCGCGGTTTGCAATGACTTGGCCCAGGCGATCATCCGCGACGGCGAGGGCGCGACCAAGTTCATTACCGCGCGGATCGAGGGGGGCCGCGACGTGGCCGAATGTCGACGGGTTGCCTATGCCATTGCCCATTCCCCGCTGGTCAAGACCGCCTTCTTCGCCTCCGATCCCAACTGGGGCCGGATCCTGGCGGCGGTGGGTCGGGCCGGGCTGGTCGATCTGGAGATCGACCGGGTGACGATCCACTTGAACGAGGTCTGCATCGTCCGTGATGGCGGCCGCGCGCCGGAGTACACCGAGGAACAGGGTCAGCAGGTCATGGCGCGCCCCGAAATCACGATTCGGGTCGAACTGGGCCGGGGCGAGGCGGCGACCCGCGTCTGGACCACCGACCTGTCGTTCGACTACGTGCGCATCAACGCCGAGTATCGAACATGAAACCTGGAGCGGAGACGATCCATGTGGCGGTGGGCATCGTCGCCGACGCGGCGGGAGCCGTCCTGATTGCCCGCCGACCCGACCACGCGCACCAGGGTGGGCTATGGGAGTTTCCCGGCGGCAAGGTGGAAACGGATGAAGCGGTGGAAGCGGCGCTCCAGCGCGAATTGCATGAAGAACTGGGAATCACCGTCCAGGTCGCCGAACCGTGGTTGCGAGTCCGCCATGCCTATCCCGACAAGACCGTGCTGCTGGATGTCTGGCGGGTCACCGCCTGGGACGGCGAACCGCGCGGTCGGGAAGGTCAACCGCTGCGCTGGGCGGCGCCCGCGCGGCTGGCCGATTTCGCCTTTCCCGCCGCCGACGAACCGATCGTCGCGCGGTTGCGCCGGGATTGCGGTCAAATCGCGCAGCACGCCAGTTCGAAGGGAACGTCGGCCATGCTTTGAACCGCCCGGCGGTTGGGGTCCGGTTGCTCCAGAAAGTGAATCGTGAAGCGATGGCGCCCGCCGCTGATTTCCGGGAACAGGGTTTCGCCGGCCGGCAACAAAACCTGGATGAGTTGATGAGGCGTAGTGCTGTCGAGGCCGCGCTGAAAAAAACCCCGGTAAGCGATTTCCGGCTGGGGGACGGCGCTGTCGCGAATCAGCCGGAGAATCAGCGCCACGGCGTCCCACAGGGGCGCGAAGGGCGCCAGCCATTCCCGCAGACATTGGGCGCGGATCTCGGAATCCCGCTGCAACCAGTGATAAAGCGCCGGCAAATCGAACCGACAAGCGCCGCCAGGGGTATGACTGCGTTTGTGAATGGCGTTCAGAAAATCGGTTTGCCGCACCGCCTCCAGCGCCACGTTGTCCAGCCGATGAATCCGGTCGATTACCCCACCGATTTCCGCCAGCACCTGATCCAGGGTGGCGGCATGCACGTCGGGATTCAGCCGCAATCGGCCGAGCGTGGCGGCGTGCCGTTCCAGTTCCTTGAGCAGGTCGCCCTTGAACTCGTTGCGCCCGGTCAGGGCCAGGATGTCGAACAAGCCTTGCAACGCCGCGCGACTGTCCCAGGTCGAACATCCCGCCAGATTGTGCTGGACCTGGTGGAACAGGAATTCAAGGCGCAACAAGGAACGGGCGCGTTCATTGAGGGGCTGTTCGTAACAGACGGTCTGGAGCACGATGGTCCTCGCGGACACGGTCATCATCGGAATGGGCGCGAGCCAGGCTCGTCAGCGGGCTTGGGTTGCGGCCAGGGTCAAGTAATGCCGATGCAACGCGGCGACCCGCTGGTCCAGCGCCGCCAGATCGCCGGCGTTTTCCACGATCTCGTCCGCTAGCGCAAGCCGCTGGTCGCGGTCGGCCTGGGCGGCCAGAATGCGTCGGGCCTGGGCTTCGTCGATTCCGTCGCGCGCCATGACCCGACGAATCCGTTCGGCCTCCGGCGCGTCCACCACCAGCACCCGGTCCACCAGATCGGTCATCCCGGTTTCCGCCAGCAGCGGAATGACCAGCAGGCAATAGGGGGCGGTCAACCGGGCGATGCGCGCGCGCGCCAGGGCGCGGATGCGGGGATGCAGAATCGCTTCCAGCCGGCGCCGGCCCGCCGGGTCGGCGAATACCCGCTCGCGCAGACGGGCGCGGTGCAGTCGCCCATCGCCGTCGAGACAGTCCGGCCCGAATTCGGCCGCAATGTCCATTAGGGCTGGCTGGCCCGGTTCGACCAGTTGCTGGAGGCCCGCCGGGCGCAGGAGCAGGACGGTGTCGACGATCGGCGCGCCCCATTGGGCAAAACGGTCGCTGACCGCCGTCTTGCCGCTGCCGATGCCGCCCGTCAGTCCGATGACCAGCACGATCACAGCCCCAGCCAGTTCAGGTAGCCGCGGTTGACCGCCTCGCCCCACAACAGCGTGATCCAGCCGGCGGCGGCGAGAAAGGGGCCGAACGGCATCGGAACCTGCCGGTCCCGGCCGCGAAACAGAATCAGCGCCAGGCCGAAAACCGCGCCCACCAGCGAGGACAGCAGCACGATGGTGACCAGATATTGCCAGCCGGCCCAGGCGCCGAGCGCCGCCAGCAGCTTGAAATCACCATGCCCCATCCCTTCCTTGCCGGTCAGCAGGCGGAAAAGCTGATACACCGACCAGAGCGCCAGATAGCCGGCCATGGCGCCGATGACCGCGCTGGGCAAGTCGGCGAACAAGCCGAACAGTGCCGCGAACAGCCCAAGCCAGAGCAACGGCAGCACCAGATCGTCCGGCAGCAGTTGATGGCGAAAATCGATGACGCTGGCCGCCAACAGAAACCAGGTGCATATCAGCGCCGCCGCCGCTGGCCAGCCAGGGCCGTATTTCCAGGCGACGACGCCCGCCAGGACGCCGCTCAGCGCCTCCACCAGCGGATACTGAAGGCTGATCGCCACGCCGCAATGGGCGCAACGGCCGCGCTGTCGGACATAGCTAAACAGCGGGATATTCTCGACCGCCGCGATCAAATGACCGCAGTGGGGACACCGCGAACGCGGTTTCCACAGATTGATGGCGGGTTGTCCGGCGTTCGGGTCCGTCTGGTTCAGCAGCTCAGCGCATTGCGCTCGCCATTCCCGCTCCATCATCAGTGGCAGGCGATGGATGACGACGTTGAGAAAGCTGCCGACGATCAAGCCCAGCAAGACGGCCAGAACGACGAACACCATGGGCGAGCTGGCCAGCGGTTCCAGCGAAATCATCGCGCGACCGCCGTCAGACCGCCGCGGCCAGCTTGAAGATCGGCAGGTACATGGAGACCACCAGCGTGCCGACCACGCCGGCCAGGAACGCCATCAGCAGCGGTTCGATCATGGTGGTCAGCGTGTCGACCTTCTGGTCCACTTCCGCCTCGTAAAAGTCCGCCACCTTGGCCAGCATGTCGCCGAGCGAGCCAGCCTCCTCGCCGATCGCCACCATCTGCACCACCATGTCGGGGAACAGATTGCTCTGGCGCATGGCGAAATTGAGTTGCTGACCGATGGACACCGCTTCGCGCATGTCCAGCACGGCTTTCTCGTAAACGTAGTTGCCGGTGGCCCCGGCCACGCTGAGCATGGCGTCCACCAGCGGCACGCCGCCGTTGAACAGCGTGGACAGGGTGCGGGCGAAGCGGGCGTTGGCCGAGGTGGCGACCAGATCGCCGATCAGCGGTATTTGCAGGACCATGCGGTCCAGCCACTGATAGAAGGTGCGCGAGCGCTTGCGAGCTTCCAGAAAGCCGACGATGGCCGCCACCGGCCCGAAAATGATGAGGTACCAGTACTCCTGAAACACCTTGGAAATGTCGATCACCGTCCGGGTCAGGGCCGGCAACTCGGCGCCGAAACTCTTGAACAGATCATCGAAGGTCGGGATGACGAAGATCAACAGGACGGCGGTGACCACGAAGGCGAAGATCAGCACGATGGCGGGGTAGGTGAGCGCCTTCTTGACCTTGGCCTTCAGCGCCTCGGTCTTTTCCAGATAGGTCGCGACCTTGTCGAGCAGCACCTCCAGGACACCCGCCTCTTCGCCGGCATGCACCAGGCTGCAATACAGATCGTTGAAGTACAGATGATGCTTGCCCAGGGCTTTTGAGAGCGCGGTGCCGCTTTCCACGTCGGCCTTGATGCTGAGGATCAGTTCCTTGACCTTGGGCTTGCGGTTGCTGTGACCGACCATGTCGAGCGCCTGCACCACGGCGATGCCCGCGCCAAGCATGGTGCAGAGCTGGCGCGAGAACAGCATGATGTCCTTCGGTTTGACCGCATCGCCGAAGGTGAACAGGGGCTTGGCCTTCTTGCGAACCTGCAACGGGATGATGCCCTGCCGCCGCAGTTCGGCCTTGATCATGTTCTGATTGGCCCCCCGCAACTCGCCCTTGATTCGCGTGCCCCGCTTGTCGGTGCCTTCCCACTTGAACGTGGGTTCGTCTTCCTTCTTCTTGGCCTTCGCCAGCGTTGGTTGTTTAGCCACGACCGTTATTCCGTTGTTACTCGGTTGATTTCTTCGAGACTGGTCAGCCCCATGCGAACCTTGTTCAGGCCCGATCGGCGCAGGTCGTTGACGCCTTCCTTGCGCGCCTGGTCGGCAATCTGGATCGCATTGCCGCTGGCCATGATGATCCGGCCGATCTCCTCGGAAACCGGCAGCACCTCATAAACGCCGACCCGACCCTTGTAACCGTGGTTGCACTGATCGCAACCGACCGCCTTGTAGATCGTCAGATCGGACAATTCATCCTGGCGAAAGCCCAGGTTGACCAGTTCCGCCGGTGGGATCTTGATCTCTTCCTTGCAGTGCGCGCACAGCCGCCGCGCCAGGCGCTGGGCGATGATCAGGGTCACGCTGGAAGCGATGTTGTAGGGCGCCACGCCCATGTTCATCAGCCGGTTAAGGGTTTGTGGCGCGCTGTTGGTGTGCAGGGTGGACAGCACCATGTGGCCGGTCTGGGCCGCCTTGATGGCGATCTCGGCGGTTTCCAGGTCGCGGATTTCGCCGACCATGATGATGTCCGGATCCTGGCGCAGGAAGGCGCGCAGGGCGTTGGCGAAGGTCATCCCGACCTTGGGGTTGACGTTGACCTGGTTGATGCCGGTCAGGTTGATTTCCACCGGATCCTCGGCGGTGGAAATATTGACGGAGGCGGTGTTGAGGATGTTGAGCGCCGTGTACAGCGAGACTGTCTTGCCGCTGCCGGTGGGGCCGGTGACCAGCACCATGCCTTGCGGTTTGTGGATGGCCTTGATGAACAGCTCCTTCTGATGGTCTTCGTAACCCAGGGCCTCGATACCCATCTGGGCGCTGGCGGGATCGAGCAGGCGCATCACGACCTTTTCGCCCCACATCGTCGGCAGGGTGTTGACGCGAAAGTCGATGGCCCGCTGCTTGGTCAGATAAAGCTTGATCCGCCCGTCCTGGGGCACCCGGCGCTCGGCGATGTCGAGTTGAGCCATGATCTTGAGTCGGGCGGCCAGACGCGGCGCCATGGCGACCGGCGGCCTGTGGATTTCGTCCAGCATGCCATCCTGCCGGAAGCGGACCCGATAGGTTTTTTCGTAGGGCTCGAAGTGAATGTCGGAGGCGCCGCGGTTGATGGCCTGGATGATGACCTGGTTGACGAAGCGCACGACCGGCGCGTCCTCGGCGTCGGACTGGGTCAGGGTTTCGATCTTGGGGCCGGCTTCGGCTTCGCTGCTGAAGTCGAGATCGCCGACTTCGCTGTCGCCCATGCTGGGCGTCGACGTCTCAAGCGCCTTGTCCAGCGCCTTGCTGACCTGGTTCTCGCTGACGATGACCGGTTCGATATCCAGCCGGGTCTGGAACTTGATGTCCTCCAACGCCCGCAGGTTGGTGGGATCGACGACCCCCACGAACAGCCGGCGCCCCCGCTTGTGCAAGGGCAGGACATGGTGCTGGCGCAGCAGTTTTTCGTCGACCAGACGCACGACCGCCGTGTCGATGTCAAGGGCTTCCAGATCGAACAGCGGCAGGTTGAAGCTGCGCGCGGCGACGCGGGCGATGTCCTTGTCGAGGGCCAGCTTGTTCTCGACCAGGTAAACGACGAACGAAACATTATCCTTGCGCGCCTGTTCGGCCGCCTTGATCGCGGCGGTTTCATCGAGCAGATGGTTTTGCACGAGCTGGCGGGCAAGGCCGATCAGTTGGCTGCCAGGCTGGGTAATGACATTGCTGGGATTGGTGGCCATGGGTGATCCATGAGGTGAGTTTCTGGACGGCCCAGGTTTGTCGTCCGCCGAACGATTTAACTCTAGACCATGCGGTGAGCCTTGGAAAGAGTTCGGGCGGACGGCGCCGTGATCGCGAAATCGGTGGCGTGGGCCGTTGGTGGTTGGATCCAGGGAAGCCGACGATGGGAATCCGAATTCAGCGCGGCGCGAATTCGGCCCGACAGCCGTTATCCACCCAGACCCCGCGCCGGTCGTAGCCCCAGGTATCGTTGTATCGGCAATCGGACCGGCTCAACTGGCGGTACAGACGGACGCCGTCACGGGTATCGGCCCGACACCGTCGATAGCCGCCTTCGGACTCGCAACGCACGATCCAGGCGGGCCGCCGCTCATCTTGGCCCTTCTCCGCCAGCAACGCTCCGACCGCGCCCAGCACGGCGACGCCACCCACGATGGCGGCGGTGTTGTCCTTGTGCCTTTGGGGACCATCGTCACCGCTACGCCCAGTGTAGAGCTGGAAATCGCCCCGGCAACCCTGGTCCACCCAGACGCCGCGCCGGTCGTAGCCCCAGGTTTCCTGATAACGACAGGCATTCTTGCTTAATTGGCGATGGAGTTGCACGCCATCATCGGTGTCGGCCCGGCAATGGCGATAGCGTTGGTCGGTGGATTCGCAGCGCACGATGGCGGGGGGCGGATAGTCGCCCCGGCGGCTAGAATCGCGCTCGCCAGGACCGCGTTCAAGGTCATGGGCCTCCTCGTCACGGCCACCGGAGTACGGTTGGACGTTGCCCGATAATGGCGTCGCCAGCGCCACCACAAGGGTCGTGGCAAGCAGGGCGAGCGACCGTCGTCGGGAGCAAGGGCGTGGCGTATGGGGGTTGACTGCTTGGGAAGGCGCGGTTTGCATGGAAGAACACCCAATTCGATGATGCGCGATGGTGTTTTATAATAACCCAAGTTGCCACCTGGACGGGATAGGTTCATCGGGGTTCGCTGTCGCCGTGCGCACCGTCGCCACGGCGGCTGGCGAGAAACTCCGACGAACCCCCGAATGGTGTCGGTCGCTGGCCTCAGCGGCGATGAGAAGCATTTTCGCATAGCCTTCAAGCCCGGGGAAAACCCGAAGCGCCTTCGTCAAAACCAATTTCAGAATCCCGCCATGACCAACCCACTCCTCACCGCCGCCGACCTCCCTGCCTATGCCGCCATCCGGCCGACCCACGTCGAACCGGCCATCGACCACTGGCTGGCCGAGAATCGCGCCGAAATCGAACGCTTGCTGGCCGCGAACGCCGTTTACGGCTGGAACAATCTGATTCGCCTGCTGGAGGAACTGGAGGATCGGCTCAACAAGGCATGGTCGCCGGTCAATCATTTGCACTCGGTATGCGATTCCGAGGCCCTGCGCGCCGCCTACAACGCCTGTCTGCCCAAGCTCAGCGCCTATTACAGCGAACTGGGCCAGCATGAGGGTCTGTATCGCGCCTATCGGCAAATCGCCGAGGGGCCGGAGTACGCCCGGCTCGATCCGGCGCAGCGCAAGGTGATCACGGACGCCCTGCGCGATTTTCGCCTCTCCGGCGTCGCCCTGCCGCTTGAGCGACAGGCTCGCTATAAGGAGATTCAGCGGGAACTGGCCCAACTCGGGGCCAAGTTTTCAGAGAATGTATTGGACGCCACTCAGGCGTGGACCAAACTGCTGACCGACGAAGCCCGACTGGCCGGTCTGCCCGAATCGGCGCGGGCGCTGGCCCGTCAGACCGCGCGCCAGCGGGGGCTGGACGGCTGGTTGCTGACCCTGGAATTGCCATCCTACTTGCCGGTGTTGAACTACGCCGACGACCGGGAACTGCGGCGAGAACTGTACAGCGCCTATTGCACCCGCGCCTCCGATCAGGGGCCGAACGGCGGTCAATGGGATAATGGGCCGGTCATGGAGCGGATTTTGGCGCTGCGCCACGAACTCGCCCAATTGCTTGGCTTTCACGATTACACCGAATACTCCCTGGCCACCAAGATGGCCGATTCGCCCGAGCAGGTACTCGCGTTTCTTCACGATCTCGCCCACCGCGTCCGGCCCCAGGCGCAACGCGAACTGGATGAGTTGCGGACCTTCGCCCGCGACCGGTTCGGTATCGACGACTTACAAGCCTGGGACATCGGCTATTACGCGGAGAAGCTGCGCCAGCATCGCTACCAATTGTCGCAGGAGGAATTGCGACCCTACTTCCCCCTGCCCCGGGTCTTGACGGGATTGTTCGCGGTGGCGGAACGCCTGTTCGGCATCGCCATTCGCCCGCTGGATCACGTGGAGGTCTGGCATCCCGACGTGAGGGCTTACGAAATCATCGATGCGGCGGGCCATCCGCGCGGGCGGTTCTATCTGGACTTGTATGCCCGCCCCCACAAGCGCGGCGGGGCCTGGATGGACGGCTGTCTGGCGCGGCGGCGGCTGGCCGAGGGGGTGCGGTTGCCGGCGGCCTATCTGGTGGGCAATTTCACCCCGCCGGTGGGTGACGATCCAGCCCTGCTGACCCACAACGAGGTGCTGACGCTGTTCCACGAATTCGGCCACGGCCTGCACCACCTGTTGACCCAGGTGGACTACCTGCCGGTAGCCGGCATTCACGGCGTGGAGTGGGACGCGGTGGAACTGCCGAGCCAGTTTCTGGAAAACTGGTGCTGGGCGCGGGAGGCACTGGACCTGTTGGCCGGACACTACCAAACCGGCGAGCCGCTGCCGGACGACCTGTACCAGCGCGTGTTGGCGGCCAAGCATTTCCAGGCCGGTATTGCGATGGCGCGGCAACTGGAATTCGGGTTGTTCGACTTCCAGTTGCATCGCGACTACGATCCGGCGCGCGGCGGACGGGTGCTGGAGGTGCTGGGCGAGGTGCGCCGACAAGTGGCGGTCATCATCCCACCGGCTTGGAATCGTTTCGCCAACGCCTTCACCCATATCTTCGCCGGCGGCTACGCGGCGGGCTACTACAGCTACAAGTGGGCGGAAGTGCTGTCGGCGGACGCCTTCAGCGCCTTCGAGGACAGCGGGATTTTCAACCCCGCGACCGGCGCGCGGTTCCGGGCAAGCATTCTGGAGGTGGGCGGATCGCGTCCGGCGCTGGCCAGTTTCGTCGAGTTCCGGGGGCGGGAGCCGCGCATCGAACCGCTGCTGCGGCTGAGCGGGATTGCGGTTGCATAGAAAATCAGCGGGGCAACGCTGGCACTGTGTATCCCCCACCGAACGGCCGCACGTCCGTCGCCAGCATCCCGGCATGGCGAGCCGCCTCCAGTCCAGCGTCGGCATCCTCGAACGCCTGGCAATCGCGTGGGTCCACGCCCAACCGGCGGGCGGCTTCCAGAAACAAATCCGGCGCCGGCTTGGGCGGCAAGCCATCATCGGCGGTCAGCACCACCGGAAACAGGGCGCGCAGCCCTGCCCCTTCCAGCGCCCGCTCCACGTTGGGGCGATTGCTACCCGATACCACCGCCATCGGCAGGCGACCGTGGTAGCGTCGCGCTAGCGCCGCCACCGGTTCCAGCGGACGTGCCTGATCCAGAAGGGCATAAGTCCGCCGCTCCTTGTCCTCGGTGAACCGCTCGACATCGATGGCACAGCCAAATTCGGCGTTGTACAGAGCGACGATCCAGTCGGTCGGCTTACCGTTGTGCCGCATCAGAAATTCCAACGGACAGGCCAGGTCCAGCGCCGCGAAGGTTTCCTTCCAAGCCGCGTAGTGCAGGGGCAACGTATCGACCAGGGTGCCGTCACAATCGAAAATCAGACCGCGCACCCCAGAGGTAACCGCCAACATCGGTTTAATCTCGAACTTGACCGGATGAGCCAGGATCGACGGAGCGTCTTTCAACGTCACATTTTTTACCTCAAATTGGGGCGGCTGGAACTGACGCGGCGCAACCGCCGCGCCGCGGATCGCCCGCCCCCGCGCCGTCGGGCGCCACGGCGTGAACCCCACCGAAATACACGTCCTGGATCGTCCAGCGGTTAACCGGCCATCGCCCCGCCAGGGCGGTCAGCGCCGGTTCGGAAAAGCCCGGCTCGGCCTGGATACGCTCGCCGTCCCAGTGCAAGCGTGGCGCTTCGACCGCGTCCCGCAACTTCATGCCGAAATCCACCGTGTTACTAATCACTTGCAACAGGGCGGTGCGGATACGCTTGCTGCCACCACTGCCGAGCGCCAATTGTGTTTGATCTCCGGCCAGCAGCAGCGACGGCGCCATCATCGAGGCCACTCGCAACCCCGGCGGGCTGACGTGGAAACCTTCGGGATGCAGATCGTCCTCGCCCATCATGTTGTTGAACATGATGCCCGTATCGGGCGCGAAATAGCCGGACCCCTCGCCGTTGGAGGTGGTCATGCTGGCGGCGTTGCCCTCGGCGTCATACACGCTGACATGCGTGGTGCCACCGGAGGTGACGCGCACGCGCTCCCGACTTTCCGCCAGCCCCGGCGGGTCCAGGTCGGTCGGACTCAAATAACCCTCGGCCCGGCGACGGTCCACCTCCCGCATCACCGCGACCAGCAGCGTCAAATGGGTCGACGACCCAAAGCCAAGAGGAGCGACTTCGCGCGCTTCCAGCAAGCGCAGCGCCAGGGCAAGCAACGAGCCGCCGAACGAAGGGGGCGGATTGGTCAGCAGCCGATCGTCGCGGTAACGGACCGACAGCGGCTCGCGTTCGATCACCCGACAGGCGGCCAGATCGGTTTCGGTCAGCAATCCGCCGCCTTCGGCCATCTCCCGGGCAATACGCCGGGCCAATTCGCCCTCGTAAAATTCTCGTTCGCCATCGGCCGGCAGCGTCTCCAGAAAGGCCGCCAGGTCTGGATTGCGATGAACGTCGCCTTCACCCAGATAGCGGCCTTCCGGCGAGAACAGCGCCCGACCGGCGGCGGTCAGGGTCATGATCGGCGTCAGCAGGTCGAGAAAATAGGCCTGCTTGTGGCTGATCGTCACGCCGGCGCGGGCCAGGTGGACGGCTGGCGCCAGCACCTCGCGCAGCGGCAGCCGACCCAGCCGCCGATGGACGTACAGGTAGCCGCGCAGCGCGCCAGGGGCCGCCACCGATCCCATGCCGACGTTGAAAATCTGCTCGCTGGCGGGAAAACGCACGGTCACCGGCAGAAAATGCGGTTCGAGTTGACCGGCCGGCAAGCCCTGGCCCGGGGTGTCCACGAAAAAATCGAACAAGGTCGCCCGACCCTGGGCGGTGCGAGCCAGCAGGAAACCGCCGCCGCCGAGACTGGTCAGCGCCGGCTCGGCCACGGCGGCGGCAAACCCGGCCGCGACCACGGCGTCGAAGGCATTGCCGCCGGCGCGCAGAATTTCGGCGGCGGCCTCGGTGACCCGCGGATGACCGCTGGCGACGCTGGCCTTGCCCGACCCGGAAGCGGCCTCGCTCGCGCTGTCCCCTGGCCGCCGCTCAGGCACGATGGGGGGTCCGCCGGTGCGGCGGACGGCCGCGACCCCGCTCGCCGCCCGCCAGCGGCGGCCGATGCCGCTCCATCCGCCGGGGCGGCTTGTATTCCACCAGCAATTCCTCGGTCATCGGCAATACTGGAATCTTCTGGCCGATGAAGTCCTCGATGTCCGGCAGGGAGTAGACGTACTGTTCGCAGGCAAAGCTGATGGCGTCGCCGCTGGCGCCGATGCGGGCGGTGCGGCCGATGCGGTGAACGTAGTCCTCCCGGTCCTGCGGCAGGTCGAAGTTGATGACGTGGGTCACGTCCGGAATGTGCAGGCCGCGCGCCGCCACGTCGGTCGCCACCAGGATCGGCAGTTCGCCGCGCTGGAACGATTCCAGCAGTTTCAGCCGCTTTTGCTGGGGAATGTCGCCCGACAGGACGCCGGCCTGGTAGCCGTTGCCTAGCAGATAGCCGGTGACTCGATCCGCCGCCTTCTTGGTGTTGACGAAGATCATGATGCGCTTGGGTTCCTGCTGGCGCAGAATCCCCAGCAACAGCGCGATCTTGTCGTGGGCGGAGACGTGATACAGGGCTTGGCGGACCTTGTCGGCGGTCACGTGCTCGGCCTCGATCCGGATCACCTGGGGGTTGTTCATGTGCTCGTAGGCCAGCTCCATGACCCGGTTGCTCAGGGTGGCCGAGAACAGCATGTTGACGCGCTGGTCGGGCGCGGGCATCTTGCGCAGCAGGTAGCGGATGTCGGCGATGAAGCCGAGATCGAACATGCGGTCGGCCTCGTCCAGCACCACCACCTCGATCTGATTGAGTTTGTAGACCCCTTGTTTGTAGTAATCGATCAGCCGGCCGGGAGTACCGATCAGCACGTCCACCCCGGCCTCAAGCTGGCGACGCTGCGCGTCGTAGCCGGCGCCGCCGAAGACGACGACGAAGCTGAGGCCGGTATAGCGGCCGAGCAACTCGGCGTCGCGGTGGATCTGCACCGCCAGCTCGCGAGTCGGAGCGACGACGATGGCCCAGGGGCCGGCGGCGTCCTCGGCGACGGGGGTTTCCATCAGGTGATGCAAGGTGGCCAGTAGAAAAGCGGCGGTCTTGCCGGTGCCGGTCTGGGCCTGACCGGCGATGTCCCGACCCTTGAGCGCCAGCGGCAAGGTGGCGGCCTGGATCGGCGTGCAGTAGACGAAGCCTGCGTCCTCCACGCTCTCCAACAGCGAATCGGTCAGGCCAAGCGAGGAAAACGGGACATGGGTCAAATGGTCGGTTTGCATGGGTTGGCGGTGATCCCGGATGAACAGGGTGGGGGGCTTGCGCGAGCGCCCGGTTTGGGCTGAAATGGGTCGAAAGAAATTTGTGCCCCGGTTGATTATTTTGCCACAATATCTCTTGTCGAACGCCGCGCGCCGCTGATTTTCACGGCCGTCCTTCGGCGGTCGTTCCGTCATCCGCCTGACCGGCTCCGTGCTTCCCGAAGCATCTGATTGGCGAACCACGTCTCCCTGCCCTTCCGAACTGGAGAACCCGATCCGTGAGTGAGCGAATTACCCATATTACCGATGATACCTTCGAGGCCGAGGTGCTCAAGGCCGAACAACCGGTCCTGGTCGACTACTGGGCCGAATGGTGTGGTCCCTGCCGCATGATCGCGCCGATTCTGGACGAGATCGCCGGCGATTACGCGGGGCGTCTCAAGGTCTGCAAGCTGAACGTGGACGAAAATCAGGCCACGCCGCCCAAGTACGGCATTCGCGGCATTCCCACCTTGATGTTGTTCCGCAATGGCAATGTCGAGGCCACCAAGGTCGGTGCCTTGTCCAAATCGCAACTGGTCGCCTTCCTCGACGGTAGCCTGCCTTGAGTCGCGCGAACGGCGCCCGCCCCAAGGTAGACGCCGCTTCGTGGCCGTGCTAGCGTAGACCGCGCCATACCGCCATCCATCCCGCAATCACTCCTCGCGCTGCTCCGCCCTTGTCCGGTTCGGCCTTCAACCCAGGAGCACCTCTTCATCCCTCTCCACGGACGCGCGTCCGCCGCGCCCGCCGCCCCGAGCCTGTTGCTTCCATGAATCTGACTGAACTCAAGAAAAAATCCGCCGCCGACCTGATCGCCATCGCGCAGGAACTGAAGCTCGAAGGCATGGCGCGCTCACGCAAGCAGGATGTGATCTTCGCCATCCTCAAGGCGCTCGCCAAGAACGGCGAGGATATTTCCGGCGACGGCGTGCTGGAAATCCTGCAAGACGGCTTCGGCTTCCTGCGCTCCGCCGACAGTTCCTACCTGGCCGGTCCCGACGACATCTACGTCTCGCCCAGCCAGATTCGCCGCTTCAACCTGCGCACCGGCGACACGGTCAGCGGCAAGATTCGCCCACCCAAGGAAGGCGAGCGCTA
>CALGOO010000111.1 GCA_937960715.1 uncultured Candidatus Competibacteraceae bacterium | reverse complement strand
TTGTAGGTCCCGATTGCGCGTCCAGATGCGTCGCTGCGCGCGGTTCGGCTGGAACCGCTCCACCGGAATGCGCAACGACCGGCAGGCCACGCAGCCCCGACAGTGCGGCCGGTAAACGTGGTCGCCGCTGCGCCGGAAGCCGAGGTCCGCCAGCCGGGTGTAGAGTTGGTCGTCGGTCGCCGCCGGATCGGCCACCAGGTTGCGCGCCCGCCGGCCCGGCAGATAGCTGCACGCATACTCGGTGGTCAGGAACATGCGCAGGTCGTACAGTGAATCGCGGGGGTTGCTCATGGCGGGGCGGGAGGGGGGAGCAGGTCGACAAGCAGGTCGTCATCGAGGCGCCAGGGGCCGCTCCGGCCCGGCAGCGGGCAGTACCGGTCCAGCAACCGCAGAAAGGTGGCGCGGGCGATTTCCACCGCGCCCATACGCGCCAGGTGCTGGGTGCGCACCTGGCAGTCGATCAAGGCGAAATCCCAACGGCGCAATTGCGCGGCCAGCAGCGCCAGCGCGACCTTGGAAGCGTCGCTCATCGTGCTGAACATGGATTCGCCGAAGAATATCTGGCCCACCGCGACCCCGTACAAACCACCCACCAATTCACCCTGGCGCCAGGTCTCGATGGAATGGGCGTGGCCAAGCCGGTACAGCCGACGGTAGGCTCGGTTCATCTCCGGGGTGATCCAGGTGCCGGCTTCCTGGCCGACGCGCGGTCCGGCGCAGGCGGTGATGACCGCTTCGAAAGCCGTGTCGGCGGTGAGGGTGAACCGACCTTTCTTCAGGGTCTGGCGCAAACTGCGCGAGACGTTGACCGTTTCCGGAAACAGGACCAGCCGGGGATCGGGTGACCACCACAGGATCGGTTGACCCACGGAATACCAGGGAAAGATGCCCTGCCGGTAGGCGCGCAACAGTCGGCGCGGCGCCAGGCTGCCGCCGGCGGCCAGCAGGCCGTCGGGTTCGGTCAGGGCGCGGTCCGGCGGTGGAAACGGCTGGCCGTCGTCATGCGGATCCAGCCACGGCAGGCGCATCGGGGGTCACCTCGTCGCGGTAGGGCGAATGTTGCAGCAAGTCCTGGGCGTATTCACGCACCGCCGGCGTTTCGCGGGCGAGAAAATCGGCGATGGCCTGGCGAAAGCCGGGATGGGCGATCCAGTGGGCGGAATGGGTCAAGGTCGGCAGAAACCCCCGGTAAATCTTGTGCTCACCCTGCGCGCCCGGTTCGAAGCGTTGCAAGCCCTGGTGAATGCAGTATTCCAGGCCCTGATAATAGCAGGCTTCGAAATGCAGGCTGTCGTAATCCGCCCGGCAGCCCCAGTGCCGGCCGTAGAGCGTGCTGGCGCCACGGAAACTGATGGCGGCGGCGACTTCGCGGCCTTGCGCGAAGGCCAGGACCAGCACCAGCCGGTCGCCCAGGGTTTCGGCGATTTCCTGGAAGAAGGGCAGGGTCAGGGTCGGGACGCCGCCCAGCCGCTGGAAGGTGGAGCGATAGAAGTCGTGGACGTCGCGCCATTGGCTCTCGCTCAGTTCCCGCCCGGTCAGCACCCGCAATTCCAGGCCGGCCTCGCGCACGCGGCGGCGTTCCCGGTGGATGTTCTTGCGCCGCTTGGCGGTGAGGGTATCCAGGAAGTCCTGGAAATCCCGGTAGCCGCGATTGCGCCAATGGAACTGGCAGCCGAGTCGTGGCAGAAAGCCCCAGGCTTGCAAGCGATCCAGTTCGGTCCGCGGCGGAAACAGCCAGTGCATCGAGGACCAGCGCCGGCGTCGAGCCTCGTCCAATACGTACTCGACGATGGCCCGCGCGGTGTCCTCGGGCGCGGGCTGGTCGGGCGCGAGCAGCAAGCGGGGGCCGGTGGCCGGGGTATAGGGAATGGCGGCGACCAGCTTGGGATAATAGGGCAGACGGTTGCGCTGATAGGCTTCCGCCCAGGCCCAGTCGAACACGAATTCGCCATAGGAATTGAATTTCAGGTACAGCGGGGCCGCGCCCAGCAACCGCCCCCGCTCGTCCCGACAGATCACATGCCATGGCAGCCAACCCGTGGTTTCGCCCACGCACTGATGGCGTTCCAGGGCGCTCAGGAATTCGTGGCTGAGAAACGGGTTGCGGTCGGGAATCAGGGCGTTCCACTCGGCGGCGGGCAGATCGCTCAGGGTGTCGAAACGTTGAATGCGCATGGGGCTGGATTGGAGAGGAGCGGCATCGGCGCGCGAGGAGCGGGAAAGCGTTCGCTTACGCTGGTTGGAACCCGGAGCGGGGCGTCGGTTCGCCGGGGCCGTCGCGCAGCCGGCAATCGAACAGCACGTCCTCGCCCATGACGTAGCGGCGGTGGCGGGGGCGCAGTCCCTGGGACAAGTCGGCGATGGCGGGCAGCGTGACGCCGGGCCGACCGGAGCCGATGATCAGCGGCGCGACGGCGATTTGCAGCCGATCCAGCAATCCCTGCTCCAGGAAAGCCGAAACCGTCAGGCCGCCGCCTTCGATGAAAATGGCGAACAGCCGGCGCTCCCACAGCCGTTGCACCAGCACCCGCGGATTCAGTCGGAAGCCCTGCATCGGCACGCCGACGAGTTCCGCGTAACCCGGCGCGGGTTCGTCGGTTCGCGCCTCGGCGCAAACCAGCAGGGTCGGCGCGGTTCGGTCGTGGAACAGGCCATGGTCGGCGGCGAGCCGGCGGCGGGGATCGAGAACGACCCGCGCCGGATGTGGGCCAACCACCCGCCGGGTGGTCAGTTGCGGGTCGTCGCATTCCACCGTGCCCGCGCCGACCACGATGGCGTCGCAGACCGCCCGCATCCGGTGCAGATGGGTCAGGTTCGCGGAGCCGGTCACGTAGCGGGACGCTCCGTTGGCGGTAGCGATGCGTCCGTCCAGGCTTTGTCCGAGGTGCGCCACCGTCAAGGGCCGGTCCCGACTGGCCAGCGCCATGGGCAGATAGAGGTCCAGTAGTTCGGCGCTGGCGGCGGCTAGCGGCGTTCGGGCGGTCCAGGTCGCGTCGGCGGCGATGTCGAGCAATGCGGCGGGGTCGGCGGCGGGCGTCACCGCCGGCTGACCGTCCGAGTCCAGGCGCAGGCTGCAACGGGCAGGGACCGTGGCCGCCTCTCGAACATGGCGGCGCAGCGCCAACAACAATGACCAGACTTGATCCGGCGTCGGGGGGGGTGGAGTCATGCCGTCCGCAACCGGGCGTAAAGGTCGCCGGACTCGCCCAGCTCGGCGAGCGCGTCGAGCCAGGCGAGGCAGGCGTCGGCATCGAGCCAGACCGGAGCGCGCAGGCGCTGCGCCTCGCCCACCGACCCGTTGAATTCGTAGGGTCCCAGCGCCGCCAGAACCGCCACGCAGGCCCGCGCCGCGTCCAGATGGGCTCGCAGATATTCGAAGGACAACACCCGAATGGGCTGGGTCAACCCTTGCAATACGTTCAGTTCGTAACCCTCCACGTCGATCTTGCAGAATGCGGGCAAGCCGTGCGCGGCGATCAACTGATCCAGGGTGGTGACCGGCACGGACATGGCATCGTCCCAACGCACCTGCTCGAAACCGCGTTCTCGTTGCGTCGCCGCGATCCAGGCCGGCGACAGGCTGCTCACGGTGGGGGTGCGCGCGCTGAGGAACAGTCTGGCGACTCCAGGCGTTGCTCCGACCGCCTGTTCGACCAGGGTGATCGAGGGGTGATCGCCGAACCAGCGGCGCAACAGGGCCATGCAGTGCGGTTGCGGCTCCACCGCCACGATCCGCGCGCCCAGCGGCAACCACGCTCGCAGCCGGCTGCCGATGTGCGCGCCGAGATCGAAGCAGAGATCGCCGGGTCGGATGAAGGCCGCGTAGAACCGGGTCAACCGCCGCCGGCGCAACGGAATGCCATGATACATCAGCACCGAGCGCCACAGTCCCCACTGACGCGCGCAACGATTTCGAAAGGTCATGGTCGGCTAGACGCTGGCGCGGCGCGAGGGCCGGGCGAACAGGCCGATTCCGACCCCGACCAGCAGCGAGAGCATGGCCAGCGTGGCCAGCAGCATCGCGCCAAGCATTCTGGAAAGATCGAGCGTCATGGAGCGGGAGGATCGAAAGATTCAGTTTGGCCCCGGTTCGGCGGGGGGATGGCGTGGCCGAGATCGTCGGCGGTCGCTCCAGCCGGCGCGCGACGCGGCGGATGACGGTCGGTGACCATCGACGGATTCCTCTTCGGTTGCTGACGAACAGTATAAATGCCTTGCGCGTACCTTTTGAAAGATGGATTGCGCGCGCGGATAAAATCTCCAATCATTGAAATCGTTCGACCCGCGTTGCTCCGCCAGAGGACGGGAGGTGAGGGGGTATACCCGATTATGATTCTGTTCTTGAAGACATGGCTAAAACGCGGACCCTTTGGAGCCGCCCTGTTCTTGCTGGGTTCGATCGTGCTTTTGCTCGGCCCCGTCCACTCCGGCGCGACGGATCTTCCAATCCCGGTGGCTCCCTCGACCCAGGACGCCAATGCCACCGAAGCCCCGGCGGTCGCTCTCCAAAAGATCTCCCTGCAATTGGTCTGGAAGCATCAATTTGAATTTGCCGGCTTCTATGCCGCCATCGAAAAGGGTTTCTATCGAAGCCAGGGTCTCGAGGTGGAATTGCGGGAGTACGAGCATGGGGTCGATATTCTCGACGAGGTGCTGTCGGGTCGGGCCACGCATGGGATCGCCAACAGCAGCGTGATCGATTGGCGGCTTGGAGGCCGGCCGGTCGTGCTCCTGGCCAACTACTTCAAGAAGATCCCGCTGGTGGTGCTCGGTCAGCCTGGCGTCCGTACCCTGGACGATCTCGACGGCAAACGATTGATGATCTCCGACAAGGACTTGCGCTCGCCGCCGTTCCAGGTTGCCTTGCGAGAAGCGGGATTGGTCCCTGGAACCAATCTGACCATCGTCCCCCACACGTTCGATACCGGGCCGTTCATTCGTGGCGAGGTGGAGGCCATGACCGCCTTTCTCAGCAACGAGCCGTTCGATCTGGAACAGAGAGGGGTGCCGTTCCAGATCATCGAGCTGACGGGTTACACGCCGGGGTTGGGGGACGTTTATCTTTTCACCGCCGCCGCCGAGGCGTCCGCCCATCCGGAGCGAACCCGCGCCTTCGTTGAGGCCAGCAACGCCGGATGGCGCTATGCCCTGGATCACCCGGAGGAGATCATCGATCTGATCCTGGATCGCTATTCCCAGCGCAAGAGCCGGGAAGCGTTGCGTTACGAGGCGGAGAAAACCCGGCAACTGATGCTGCCGCGCTCCATGTCGGTGGGATCCATCCCGTCCCAACGCATCCAACTGGCGGCCAGTTCCCTGATGACCGGGGGTCATGCAGGCGATCCGCGAAATTTGGAAGGATTGCTGTTCGAGGAAAACCGGGGCGAGGCGAAGCCGGTGGAGGTTGCCGCTCCGCTGGCGCTGGCTCCGAAAAAAGGCGAAAGCACCGCCGAGGTGGCCCTAAGCGATGAGGAGCGCGCCTGGCTGGCGCAACATCCCGTTATCCGTTACGCCGTCGACCCTGACAGGGCGCCCGTCGAATATGTCGACAAGGATGGCCATCCGGCGGGTATGACCTCGGAATATCTGGATCGCTTGGGAAGATTGCTGGGCATCCGGTTCGAAGCCGTCCTGTTTCCCACCTGGGCCGAGGCGCTGCGGCAACTCGACAGCGGTGGGGTCGATCTGCTCCCGGCCATGGCCCAGACCGCCAGCCGCCTGCGACGCTTTCGCTTTACCGCGCCCTATCTCGCGTTTCCGGTGGCGATCTTCGCGCCAGTGGACGCGCCCTTCGTGGGCAGTCTGGAGGCGCTGGTTGGGAAACGGGTGGCGGTGGTGGGCGACTACGCCATCCAGGAATGGTTGCGGCAGGATCACCCGGAGATTCTTCGGGTGCCGGTGGCCACCACGGAAGCGGGCCTGCGCGCGGTGGACGACCGGTGGGTCGACGCCTTCGTCGACAATCTGGTCACCACCAGCCATGCCATCGGTCGCGGTGGACTCGTTCGGGTCCGGATGGCCGGGGGCACGCCTTACGAATTCGCCGCGCGCATGGCGGTGCGCAAGGATTGGCCGATCCTGGCCGGCATCCTGGAGAAAGGGATCGCGGCCATGCCCAAGAGCGAACGGGGCGGCATCTACGGCCGCTGGGTCCAGGCCCCGCAATCCGCCGGTTTCGACTACACTCCGTTGTGGCGGATGCTGGCGGTCGTCGCCATCGGTTTGATCGTGATCCTCTATTGGAACTGGAAGCTGGCGCGCGAGGTTGGGCGGCGGCGCCATGTCGAGCGGGTGTTGACCCGAAGCGAAACCGTGCTTCGCACCACGCTGGATTCGACCGACGACGGCATCCTGGTGGTCGGCGCCGATGGCGCGATCCTGAATGCGAATCGCCGCTTCCAGGAACTTTGGCGCATACCGGATGAGTTGGTCCTGCTGGGTCGGGACGAGCGGTGGCTGGGTTACGTACTCGACCAGATGTCCGACCCGGACGGTTTTCTTCGCGAGGTAAGCCACTTATACCAGACGGATCGGGAACAGCGGGAGCTGTTGCATTTCAGGGATGGCCGGATTTTCGAGCGATATACCCGACCCTTGAAGCTGAACGATCAAGGGGCGCGTCTGTGGTCTTTCCGCGATATTACCGAACATCAGGGAATGCTGGCGGCGCTGGCGCAAGCCAAGGAAACGGCCGAAGCGGCGAATCGAGCCAAAAGCGAATTCTTGGCCAACATGAGCCACGAGATTCGCACCCCGATGAATGCGGTCATGGGAATGATCCATCTTTGCCTGAACACCGTCTTGTCCAATCGGCAGCGGAATTATCTGGGCAAGGCTTACGGCGCCTCGAAATCCCTGCTGGGGCTGCTCAACGATATCCTGGACCTGTCCAAGGTCGAGGCTGGCCAGTTGGAAATGGCGTCCATCCACTTCGACCTGGACGATGTGATGGAGAATCTGGTCACGGTGGTTGCGCGCAAGGCTCGGGACAAGGGACTGGAGTTTCTGCTCGACCTCGCGCCCGAGGCGCCGAAAACGCTCGTGGGCGATCCGCTGCGCCTAGGTCAGGTCCTGGTCAATCTCGGCAACAATGCCGTCAAGTTCACGCAACGGGGAAAAATCGTGGTCTCCGTCCGCTGGCTGGAATCCAGGGATCGGCGCGTTCGGCTGGAGTTCACGGTGCGGGATACCGGTATTGGCATGACTGCCGAACAGAGCCGACTGATATTTCAGCCCTTTCGCCAGGCGGACAGTTCCATCACCCGGAAATACGGCGGAACCGGCCTTGGACTCTCCATCAGCAAACGGCTGGTGGAGCTGATGGAGGGCGCCATCAGCGTGGACAGCCGCCCCGGCGAAGGCAGCGCTTTCCGTTTCGACGCCTGGTTTAGCGTGGGGGAGAGGCTCGAACCCGCGCCGCTTGCCGATGGGGGCGACCGGAGTCCCGCCAGCGCCAGATCGATGCGGGATGACGAGCTGGCCGGTCGTTGCCTGCTGGTGGTGGAGGACAACGCCGTCAATCAGGAGGTGGTTCGCGGTCTGTTGGAACGGTTCGGAGCGATCGTGACGATCGCGGCCAATGGCGCCGAAGCGGTGGCCGCGCTGGAGCAGCGAGGCGCCAAGGTGTTCGACGCGGTGTTCATGGACATCCAGATGCCGGAGATGGATGGTTATGAAGCGACCCGCCGGATCCGCGCCTTGCCCGGATTCGACCGCTTGCCGATCATCGGACTCACGGCTCATGTGCAGCGACAGGAAATCGAACGAATGCGGGCCGCCGGCATGAACGATCATGTGGAAAAGCCCATCGATTCCCGTTCGCTGTTCAAGACCCTTGCGCGCCATTTGGCTTTGGCGGAGGTCCCTCTCAACATGCAGGAAAAGGCTTCGTCGTCGGCGCTGGTCTTGCCCGGCATCGATGTGGCCGGGTGTCTTGACCGCCTGGGCGGCAACGAGGCGCTCCTGCGCCGGCTGCTGACCCATTTCTCCAGCCACTACGGCCAGGCCGCCCAGACCCTCCGCGATCTCCTGGCGGCCGGCTCCCGCGCCGAGGCCGCGCGCCTGGCGCACACTCTGAAGGGCATGGCGGGCAATCTCGGCATCCTCGCGGTCCAGCAGGTCTCGGCGCGGTTGGAAGCGGCCCTGTCCAGCGAGGAGAGCGAGGTGGCCGGGTTGATCGATGCGCTGCAAGAGGCGATACAGGCGGCCCGGGAGGTGATCGACGCCGATCTGTCGGTATCCACGGCGGAGCAAGGCGACGGCCGGGAAAATCGTCAAGACGCGCGCGAGATCGATCCGAAGGTCCTAAGATCATTGCTGGGCGAACTGCGCGAGCGGGCGCTCAACCACGATCCCACGGCCGAGGATTTTTGGGTCGAGCATCGGAAGACGTTCGCCGCCGGATTGCCATCCGCCTCGTTGGCGCAACTTGGCGATCAGATCGAGGATTATCGCTTCGTCGAGGCGGCTGACACCTTGGACAGGGTATTGGCGGAAACCATGGGATGTTGACATGACAAGAAACACAGAGCTCCTGTTGCTCGTCGACGACGACGTGGACAACCTCAAGATATTATCCAGCCTGCTGAAGCGGGAGTACCGGATCAGAGTGGCGCGGGGAGGCGGCGAGGCATTGCGCCTGGCCGAGGAAGAACCGACTCCCGATCTGATCTTGCTGGACGTGGTGATGCCGGAGATGGATGGCTATACGGTCTGCGAGCGCCTCAAGTCCAATCCCCGAACCCGGGATGTCCCGGTCATCTTCCTGACCGGCAAGGCCCAGGCCGAGGACGAAACACGGGGATTCCAGGCTGGCGCGGTCGATTACGTCGCCAAACCCATCAATCCGCCGGTGCTCTGGGCCAGGGTGAAGGCGCAACTGGCCCTGGCCGCGCAACTTCGGCATGCGCGCGAGGAACTGAACGAGGCCGACCATCGGATCAGCCGGGTCACGGACGAGCGGGATCGGATCGAAATCCGGCGGCGGCGGCTTCATGAGCAGCAGCAGGCGTTGCTGGCGATCGCCCGGGCCGCCCTGTTGGATCTTTCCCTGGAAAAATATCTGGAACTTACCCTGGAGGCGCTCGAGGCCGTACCCTGGCTGAAAGTAGAGGCGCGAGGAGCCCTTCTTCTGACCAACCGCAAGAACGAGTTGGTCGTGGTCGCGCAACGCGGCTTGAGCGAAGCGCAGCGCGCGGTTTGCGCCCGAGTGCTGGCCGGTTCTTGGTTCGGCGGGCGAGACCGCGGGGAGATCAAGCCGCTGTTCCTGCCACGCCTGAAGGACTGTCCTGACAATCGGTTGCAACCGGACGCGAACGATGCCGGCTGCCATGCCCTGCCGCTGGTCGAGGGGAACCGTGTTTATGGCGTTCTAACCATCCTGTTGTCGCCAGGAGCTCGACCCGCGGAAGAGACCTTCCAGTTCATGGCGGACGTGGCGGACATCTTCACCAACCTCGTCAGACGCCGGCAGATGGAAGAGGCGATGCGGATCAGTCGCCTGGAAGTCCAGATGGCGCGCAACGAGATCATCCACAAACTGGGTGTCGCGGCCGAATTTCGAGATACGGAAACCGGCCTGCACGTTCTGCGGATGAGTCAATACGCGCGGGCGATCGCGCGGGTCGTGGGTTGCGACGAGGCGACCTGCGGGTTAATCGAGTTGGCCGCGCCCATGCACGACGTGGGCAAGATTGGGATCGAGGATCGGATTCTCAGGAAACCGGGCAAATTGACCGACGAGGAATTCGCGGCCATGAAACAACATCCCGTCATCGGCGGCCGCATTTTGGAGGGAGACGATCCGTTGATCCGGATGGGACGGGAAATCGCCTTGACCCATCATGAGAAATGGGACGGTAGCGGCTATCCCAACGGTTTGAGCGGAGAGGATATTCCCCTGGCCGGACGCGTCTGCGCGGTGGCCGACGTGTTCGACGCCCTGATGACGAAGCGGCCCTACAAGGAACCGTGGCCCCTGGAAAAAGCCATTGCGTTGATCGTGGAAGGAGCGGACAAGGCTTTCGACCCGAAGGTGGTCGCGGCTTTTCAGGAGGCCCTGCCGGAGATTCTGGCGATCAAGGCCCGGTACCAGGATGACACCATCAATCCCGGAGACGTGCTTCCGGCACCGGGCACCCGCGTCGACGAAAACGCCTGGCTGCCCTGGCGGGACAGTTATTCGGTGGGGATCGGCGTCATCGACGAACATCATCGCTACCTGTTCGATTGGGCAAATCGCGCTTACCAGGCCGTCAACGAAGGCGCGGGGATGGTCGAGATCGCCAAGGCCCTGTTTGCCTTGGAACAATACGCGCGGATTCATTTCAGGGCCGAGGAGCGACTGATGGCGGCCCACGACCATGCCGGGCTGGAACAGCACCGCCAGCAGCATCGATCCTTTGAAGCGGAATTGCGCGAATTGCGCGAGGAGATCGGCCACAATCCCTTCGTCGCCGGGATGGGCATGGTGGAGTATCTGCGCGACTGGCTGTTCGACCATATTCTCGGGACCGACAAGCGGAGTTTTGCCAAACTTGCCGATCGGGCGTGATCGTCGCGCGGGGCGTGGCCGAAGGAAGTTCCTCGCTCTCTCAGCGCACCCGAACCCGCCCCCCCGGATCGAAACGCCACGGTGTTTCGATATGCAGCAGTTCGACGTGCTGGCGCAGTTCGGGTGGAAAGGGCGGGTAGGGCGCGGCCAGTTGGACGATTCGCCGGGCCGCCTGGTCCAGTTCGGCGTTGCCGGACGAGCGGAGGACGCGCACGCTCCGCAAGCTGCCATCGGCCCGAATGGCCACGTCCAGCAGCGGGCCGGCGCCGGGGTTCGACCGTCGGGCCGCATCGGGAAAGTTCATTTCGCCCACCCGCGTGACCTTGCGCGCCCAGTCGGCGGCGTAGAATCCAGCCAGGGAGCGGGTATCGGCGAGGCTGACCCGCCGTTCGCGAGCGTCGCCGCCTGCCCGCCGCTGGGTTTCCGCGTCCAGGCCGGCAATCTGGCTCAACAAAGCAGCGCTGTCCAACCGACCCGATGGACCCTTTCCCGTTCGGCCGCGTCCGGGCTGTTCCATGCGGGCGGCAGGAGGGGCAATGGACGGACGAAAGGCCTCCATCGGCGCGGGCGACGGTTCGACCGCGCGCGGCTTGCCGGGCAGTTCCAGCCTGACAGCCTGGCGGGGGGGAGCCGTCGGCGGGTCCGGCGCCGCCGATCCCTGGGCCGGTTTTGTCGGCTTGCCTGGCGTTCGCGGCGAGGGGGGGGTGGTTTTGGCCGCCGCCGGCTTGGCTGGCGCGACCTTCGGCGCTGGCGAGGCGACGACTGCGGGTTGCGGTGGCGGGATCGACGGCGGTGGCGGAGCGAATACGGGAGGCGGCGCGGGCGACGGGGCCGGCTGGGGTTCCGGTGGCGGAAGAACCGGTTCTGGAGCGGTGCCAGCCCCGGCGGGCTCGGGCTGGGCCGGGGATTCCGGCGACTCGGGCGCGGTGGCGGTGAACGGCGCTGGACTTTCCGACCGCTCCAGCGGTGGCAGGAGAACCACGGCGAAGCGCGAGGGCTGGGATCGGTAAAGCAACCAGTCCTCGGTCGAGACGCCGAGAAGCAACCCGACGTGCAGGCCGAGCGCCAGCAGCGACGCCAGCGCCAGGCGGCGGGCCGGTTCCGTGTCGCGGGTGGTGACGCGCATCCGGTGTCGGCGACCCTCAGCGCCGCGCGCGCCTTGCGATGGCGGCCATCAGGTCGTCGCCGATGTTCAGCCCAAACTGGGCGTCCAGTTCCCGGGCGCAGGTGGGACTGGTGACGTTGATCTCGGTCAGCCAGTCGCCGATCACGTCCAGGCCCACGAACAACAAGCCCATTTCCCGCAGGGTCGGCGCGACCTGCGCGCAGATCCAGCGATCGCGCTCGCTCAGCGGCGCCCCCTCGCCGCGGCCGCCGGCCGCCAGGTTGGCTCGGGTCTCGCCGGCCCGCGGAATCCGGGCCAGCGCATACGGGACGGGTTCGCCGTCGATGAGCAAGATGCGCTTGTCGCCGGCCGTCACCTCCGGAATGTAGCGCTGCGCCATGGTCGTGCGCCGGCCGTGGGCGGTGAGCGTTTCCAGAATCACGTTGAGGTTGGGATCGTTCTGACGCAGCCGAAATACCGACGCGCCACCCATGCCATCCAGGGGTTTGACCACGATATCGTCGTGTTCGTCCAGGAACGTCTTGATCCGCGCTGGCTCCCGACTGACCAGGGTCGGCGGACAGCAATGCGGGAAGTTCAGGGCGAAGAATTTTTCGTTGGCGTCGCGCAGGGCGCGGGGTCGGTTCACCACCAGCGCGCCCGCCTTTTCGGCCAGCTCCAGCACATAGGTGGAGTAGATGTACTCCATGTCGAATGGAGGGTCCTTGCGCATCAGGATGACGTCCAGTTCCGCCAGCGGCAGTTCTCGCTCGCCGTAAAAGGCGAACCAACCGTCCCTGTCGTCCTTGACGCGCAGCGAACGGGCTCGACCCAACGCCTCATTGCCACGGGCGTAAAGGTCGGCCTGTTCGAGATAATACAGCTCCCAGCCGCGAGCCTGGGCGGCCAGCAACATGGCGAAGGTGGTGTCTTTCTTGATCGTGATGGTGGCGATGGGATCCATCACCACGCCGAGCTTGAGCGTCATGGTCGACCGGTTCGTGAGGTTGCGCGACCCGCTCCAAACCGTCGGTGGGGAAGCGGAACGCGGTTGCAAGAGCGAATTTAAGGCGAGGAAACCGTTTTCCATCATGGCATCCTGGCCGCTAGTATGCTAAGAATTACATAAAAAACACTAGCGCGCTGTTTCGGCCCAGCGCACCGGCCGTTCCGCTCCAAAATCCCGCCTAGAGGACTGTCCTGTGGCAGATGCGGCACCTTCCACTCCCGCGGCGCCTCCCCCGCTGCACCCCTTCGATATTTTGTTGCAACTTGACCAGCGGGTCCGTCAGCGGGTTCCGGTCACGGCGGTCAGCGCGCAGTCCGAGATTCGCGGGCGGCTGGCGCTGCGGCTCGGCTCCTGGAACCTGCTATTCTCCATGGACGATGTGGCCGAGATTGTCCCCATGCCCCGCATCACCCGGGTGCCGGGCGTAAAACGATGGTTGCTGGGCATCGCCAACTTGCGGGGCAAGGTCATCTCGATTTCCGACTTGCGGGATTTTCTGATCGGCCGGCCGACGCCGCAACTGCCCAGCAGCCAGGCGGTCGTGATTCGCTCGGGCCAATGGGATTACGGCCTGCTGGTGGACGAAGTCATCGGGATGCGCGGGATGCGCCACTTTGGGCCGCAGCACCGGCAAACCACGTTGGACGAGGTGGAGGCGGGTCTGCGTCCCTACGTCACCGAGGCGCTCTTGAATGACGGTCAGTACTGGTTGGCCTTCGACACCGGCAAGCTGCTGGCGGAGCCTCGATTCCTCCATGCGTCCCAGTGAAATTTCCAGGGCGCTCCTGTTGGGTCCACCGACAGGGCCGACCAGGATGTTCGGTTCCAATGAGAAATAAAAATGCGTGACTCGAAAGATGATTCGGTTTTGAAAGGGTTCTCCGCCACCTATCTGGCGGTGCTGGTGGCGCTGGTGTTGTCCATCCTGCTGATGGGCGTCATTTTCGTGACCCTGGGGCAGCAGAGCGAGCAAAACGAGAACTATTTCAAGCTGGCCGGCGAGCAGCGCCTGCTGTCGCGCGCGATCGTGACCGAGGCGCTCGAGGCCGCGCGCGGCAAGGAAACCGCGTTCGCCAAGCTCAAGGACAGTCGCGACCGGTTCGAGCAGAAGCTGAACGATCAGAAAAACGGCAGCGCCGCGCTGGGATTGCCGCCCGCGCCGCCCGCGGTGCGGCCCCTCCTGGACGAACTGGAAAAATTCTGGAAGCCCGTCCGGGCCGAGGTCGACACCATCCTGGCCGGGCGCGATCCGGTGGTTTCGGTCAGCAATCTGGTTCCCTTGCTGGAAAGCTCCCTGACCCAGATGAACACCTTGTCCGACGAGATCGCCAAAAGCCTGGCCAACAACCGGGTCGACGCCCGGCAAGTCTACCAGGCCACCAAGCAGTTGCAGTTGGGCGAGCAGATCACGAGCGATCTCAAGCGCATGTTGAGCGAGGGCGGGTTGAGCGCCGCCAACGCCGCCGACCGCTTCGGCCGCAACGTCAGCCTGTTCAGTCAGGTGCTGCGGGGCATGCGCGACGGTGGGATCGGCGTCGAGCGCGTCAACCTTCCTGACAGCACCAAGAAGCTGACGGACCTGACCGAGCTGTTCAAGCAGCTTGAGACGGAAACCGCCCGTATCGTCGAGAAGGCGCCGGAGCTGGTCAAGGTTCAGAACGCCGCCGTGGGCATCGCCAACAAGGGTGACGCCCTGCTGGAGGCGACCACCCGCCTGATCGACCGGTACGCCGAAGCCGGTCGCCAGTTCAGGGTGCTGGGCATCCCGCTCGGCTATAACGTGGCGTGGCTGCTGGGCGCGATCTCATTGGTTTTGTTGGTGCTGTTGTTCGTCATTCAGAATCGCGAAAGTCGGCAGCGGCTGGTCGAGGCTGAGCGGCGCAAGCAGGAAACCGAGGAGCAGAACCGCCGCAACCAGGACGCCATCCTGCGTCTGCTCGACGAACTGGGCAATCTGGCCGAGGGTGATTTGACCGTGCAGGCCAGCGTGACCGAGGATATCACCGGCGCCATCGCCGACTCGGTCAACTACGCCATCGAGGCGCTGCGCGACCTGGTGTCCACCATCAACAACACCTCGGGGCTGGTCGCCGCCGCCGTGCAGGAAACCAGCGCTATCGCCGATGGTCTCGCCAAGTCCAGCGAGATTCAGGCCCGGCAAATCGAGAACGCCAGCTCCACCGTGATGCAGATGGCGCATTCCATGGACGAGGTTTCGGCCAAGACCGCCTCCTCGGCCGAGGTGGCCGAGAAATCGGTGGGCATCGCCCACGAAGGCGGCGATCGGGTGCGACGCACCATCCATGGCATGAACACCATCCGCGAGCATATTCAGGACACCTCCAAGCGCATCAAGCGGCTGGGCGAATCCTCCCAGGAAATCGGCGACATCGTGGCGCTGATCAACGATATCGCCGACCAGACCAACATTCTGGCGCTGAACGCCGCGATCCAGGCCTCGGCGGCGGGCGACGCCGGGCGCGGGTTCGCGGTGGTCGCCGACGAGGTGCAGCGCCTGGCGGAACGGTCCAGCAACGCCACCAAGCGGATCGAGACCCTGGTCAAGACCATTCAGGCCGATACCAACGAGGCGGTGATTTCCATGGAAAAAAGCACCGCCGAGGTGGTCGGCGGCGCGGGCCTGGCCGAGAAGGCCGGCGAGGCGTTGAACGAGATCGAAAAGGTGTCCGCCAAACTGGCCGAGTTGATCGACGAGATTTCCAAATCGGCCGGTCAGGTCTCGGAGATGGCTTCGCGGGTGTCGACCGCCATGATTTCCATCAACGAAATCACGGCCCAGACCGCCGAGAGCAGCGTGACGACCGCCTCCGCCATCGGCAAGCTGCATCGGCTGGCCCAGGAGTTGCGCCAATCGGTGGCCGGTTTCCATCTGCCCGAATGATCTTGCCGAGCGCGCGGCGCGCGGAAAACGCCGTGGACCCGGTGAAGCCGTTTCCGAACGGCGCTGGCCTGCTGAGCGGATTCTCCGCGCGGAGGTAGCGTGATGATGTCGCATCGTGTCGCCAATAACCCATTGGAGGACGCCGCCGGCGCGACCGGCGCGACCGTGCGTCCGCTACTGGACAGCCTGCAACGGCTTCAGCACGCTCTTGCCGCCCAAGTGGATGCCGCGCCCGAACGCCCCGAATCCTGGACGTCGCTGCGGAGCGATTTGCAAACTCTGCAAGACTTGCTGGCCATGCAAAACTGGGCGCGCGGCGCGTGGGTGCTGGCCCGCCTGGATCGGATCGTGGGCGTTTTGTCCACCGACGCCGCCGAATCCTACGGCGCGTTGGCGAGCGAGGTCTGCACCGAGATTTTGACCGGACTCGGCTATGCCCTGGAACTCGATCCAACGGGCGATGACGGGCCGGTGGCGGTGGTGCTGCGCTCGACGGAAGAACACCTGACACAGATGGAAACCCTGCTCCAGATGGCGCCGTTGCCCCCCCCCAAACCGGTTGTCGCGCCGATTTCGGTGGCTCCTCCAGTGATTTCGCCGACGGCTCCGGCGGTCGACGCCGTTGGCGCCGGGTCGGCGCGGCCGGAGCCGATTTCCGCGCTGACCCTGGAACTGACGGAATGGCGGGAATCCGAACCGCCCGCTTCGGCCGTTGGCGGCGGGTCGGCCGGGCCGGACGCAATTTCCGCGCTCACTCTGGAACTGGCGGAATGGCCGGACTCCAAGACGTCGGCGCCGATCCAGTCGGCGTCGGCGGACCAGGACATTGTCGCTGAACCGTCGAAACCGCAATTCGTGTCCGCGCCGATCGAACCGGACGTGGCGGCGCTTGCGGAAGAGGAGCGCGCCGCGTCCGGAGTGGACACGACCGATCTTGCCGCATTGATCGGACTGGCTGACGGTGATCCGGAATTCGTCGAGATCTTCATGGAGGAGGCGTGCGGCGAACTGGCCGCCATTCGGGAACAACTGGCCCGATGGCGGACGCATCCGGACGACCAGCAGGCGCTGACCAGCTTGCGGCGATCCTTTCATACGCTCAAGGGTAGTGGCCGCATGGTCGGCGCGACCGTGATCGGCGATTTCGCCTGGGAGTTCGAGAATCTGTTGAACCAGGTGCTCGGTGGCGCTCAGAAGCCCGATCCGGCCATCGCCGATGTCGTTGCGGCGGCCGCCGACGCGCTGGCGCCGCTGGTGGGCGAGGTTTCCCTGCGTGGGAGCGAACTGGCGGTCCTGCCGGCATTGGTCGAACGGGCGCGAGCCTTGTTGCGGCCCGTCCAGCCCCAACCCGAGCCGCTGTCCGGTTTGGTGGTTCCTTCGGGAGTCGACCTGGAGTTCGTGGAGGTATTCTTGGAGGAAGCGCGGGGCGAGCTGGCCATCATTCAGGAGCATGTGGCGGGCTGGCGGCGCAATCTGGCCGATCGTCAGGCGCCGACGATCCTGCGTCGCGCGTTCCATACCCTCAAGGGCAGCGGGCGGGTGGTGGGCGCGACCGTGGTCGGCGAGTTTGCCGCCGGTTTCGAAGATCTATTGAATCATGTTCTAAACGGCGCGTTGACGGCCACGCCCATGGTGGCCGACCTGGTCGGTGAGGCGGCGGACGCGCTGGATCCCTTGGAACCGCTGATCGGCGATGCGTCGACGGTGAGCGCTGCCGCCGTGGCGGTGCTGAACCAACTGACCGCCCGCGCCGAGGCGCTGCTGCGGGAACAACCGCTGGCCAAGGTGGCTCCCGCCCCCGTTCAACCGGCCACGGGCGTGGTGCCGGAACCGCTCGCGCCGCCCGCCGTGGAACTGGAGTTGGCGCAGATTTTCCAGTACGAGGCGGCCGAGATCCTCGACGCCAGCGACGCCATCTTGCAACAGTTGAGCGCCGAGCCCGACCAGCCCGAACTGCTGAACGATCTGCGCCGGGGCATGCACACGCTCAAGGGCAGTTCGCGCATGGCGGGCATCATGACGTTCGGCGATCTGGCGCACGCCGCCGAATCGGTGCTGGACGCCCTGGGCAAAAGCAAGGAGCCGGCGTCGCCGGTGGTGCTGGATCACCTGCAACATACCCTCGATCGGCTCAATCGGATGCTGGCGGAGGCCACCAGCGGAGCAAGTCCGTCCCCCGCGGCCGACTTGATCGTCGAGTTGCATCGGTTGGCCGATGCGATTGCCGCCGGGAGAGTGGGCGAAGGATTGCCGACCGCGCCGATGGTCCCCGAGGAAGCGGCGGTGGTTCCCGAACCGCGTTCCCTGCGGCCCATGACCGAACTGGATCGGGAGCTGGCCGAGGTGTTCCAGGCCGAGGCCACCGAGGTGCTCGATTCCAGCGACCTCATCTTGCGACGGTTGCGCGACGAACCGGGCAATGTCGAACTGCTGAACAATCTGCGGCGCGAGATGCATACCCTCAAGGGCGGTTCGCGCATGGCGGGCATCATGCCGGTCGGCGATCTGGCGCACGCCGCCGAATCGGTGCTGGACGCGCTGGGCAAGGGCGCGGCGTCGCTATCGTCGTCGGTGCTGGATGCGCTGCAGCACGCCCTGGACGGTCTCCATCGGATGTTGGCGGATGTGATCGAGGGTGTTCGCCCCACGCTGTCCCAGCCGCTGATCGACGAACTGCGGAACGTGCTCGGCGACGAGGCGATGGAATTGCCTCAACCGGCCGCGCCCGCCATCGCGGCCCCGGTCACCGCGCCCACCGCCGCGCCGGTTCGACCAGTCGCCGCGCCCGCCGCCGCGCCGCAGGCCGCGCCCGCCGACAGCATCCGGGTCAGCGCCGCGCTGCTCAATACCCTGGTCAACCAGATGGGCGAAAGCAGCATCTTCCGCGCCCGCATCGATCAGGGCGTCGGCGCCATGAGTTTCAACCTGAGCGAGTTGGAGCAGACCATTTCCCGTCTGCGTCGCCAGGTCACCAACCTCGCCACCCAGGCCGAAGCACGCATCCAGTCCCGCCACGATCACGGCGTCGCGGCGCATCAACAGGAATTCGATCCCCTGGAACTGGATCGATTCACCGAGCTGCAACAGGTCACCCGGTCGCTGATGGAAATCGCCGACGACCTGGGCAACGTCGGCAACACCCTCAGCGAGCATGCCCGGGACATCGCTACCCTGCTCGACCAGCAAAGCAAGGTCAACAAGGAAATCCAGCAAGGCTTGATGCGCACCGGCATGGTGCGGTTCGGCAGCATCATCCCCCGGTTGCGGCGCGTGGTGCGGCAGGCGGCGCAGGAACTGGGCAAGCGGGCGGAGTTGCTGGTGGGCGGGGAGGAGTCGGAAGTCGACCGCACCGTGCTGGAAAACATGGTGGCGCCACTGGAGCACATGTTGCGCAATTCGTTGGCGCACGGCGTCGAAACGCCAGAACAACGTCGGGCCGCCGGCAAGTCCGAGATCGGCACCATTTCCCTCAGCCTGCGGCGAGAAGGCGCGGAACTGGTGTTGGAATTGGGCGACGATGGCGGCGGTCTCAATTTCGACGCGATCCGGGCCAAGGGTGAGGAGAAGGGGTTGCTGTTGCCCGGCCAGCCGGTGACCCAGGAGGAACTGATCGCCTTGCTGCTGCGTCCCGGGTTTTCCACCACCACCACGGTGACCCAGATTTCCGGACGCGGGGTCGGCATGGATGTGGTGAACGAGGCCATCCGCGCCATGCGCGGCGCCTTGCTGATCCAGACCGAGCGCGGCCAGGGCACCCGCTTCGTCATCCGCCTGCCGTTCTCGCTGTCGGTCACCCAGGCCCTGCTGGCGCGGGTTGGTGATAGCCTGTTCGCCATTCCCCTGCTCAGCATCGAACTGGTCACGCGGATCAACGAAAAGGAATTTCAGAGCTATCTGAAGGGCGAACAGGTTCAGTACCAGTACAGCGGTCGCGGATATCCCATTCACAACCTGGGCATCCTGGTCGGCAGCGAGCAAATCCTGCCATTCGATGAGGTGGCGGATCGCCGCCCGCCCGCGCTGCTGTTCCGTAGCGCGGAGGCCAGCGTCGCCTTGCAGGTCGAGGCGGTGCAGGGCAATCAGGAAATCATCGTCAAACCGGTCGGACCTCAGTTCGGCGGCGTGCCCGGCATCTCCGGCGCCACGGTGCTGGGCGATGGCCGGGTGGTGGTGGTGCTGGAACTGGCGGCACTGGTGCGCAACATCGGTTCCCAGGCGCAACGGCAGATCGAAAGCCGCGCCTTGCGCGCGGCGCGACAGGAGGTTCGGCCGGAGAAGCTCAGCGTCATGGTCATCGACGATTCGATCACCATGCGCAAGGTCACGGCCCGGATTCTGGAGCGGCGCAATATCCGGGTGA
This sequence comes from uncultured Candidatus Competibacteraceae bacterium, assembly GCA_937960715.1. Lineage (GTDB taxonomy): Bacteria > Pseudomonadota > Gammaproteobacteria > Competibacterales > Competibacteraceae > Contendibacter. Next base: position 22,347 of record CALGOO010000111.1, on the reverse strand, counting down.
TCACGGCCAAGGATGGCCTGGACGCCGTGGCGATGCTGCAGACCCAAGTGCCCGATCTGGCGATTCTCGATATCGAGATGCCGCGGATGGACGGTTTCGAGGTGCTGGCCCACATTCGCAACCAGACCACGCTGTCGCATCTGCCGGTCATCATGGTCACCTCGCGTGGTGGCGACAAGCATCGGGACCGAGCCATGAAGCTGGGCGTCAACGACTATTTGACCAAGCCTTATCAGGAAGAGCAGTTGTTGCGGTCGATTCGCCAGATTCTGGGCGAACGCGCCCAGGAGTTGATCCTCTAAGACGGTCGGGCCGGATCCGGATCGCCGGAGCCGGTTCCGCGCCGCTCGTTTCCCGGACCCCGTTATGGAAGCTTCCTCCAATCTCCGTTGTTTGTTGATCGCGGTGCAGGGCGGGCAGATCATCCTGCCCAACAGCCTCGTGGTCGAGGTATTGCCCTTTGCCACGCCGCTTCAGATCGAAGGCGCGCCGCATTGGGTGGTCGGCGCCATGTTGTGGCGCAATCTGACCACGCCGCTGGTCAGTCTGGGGCGGCTGATTTTTCGGGTGACGCCCGAGGCCGATCTCAACTCCCGGATCATCTTTGTCAACGCTCTGGGTTCGGATTCCCGGCTCCCGCATTTTGGCATCCTCGGCACCTCGGTGCCGCGCCCGATCGAGCTGCAACGCCAGGAAATCCAGCTTGATCCCGATGGCGTCGCCGAGTCGAACCGGCCGGGCGTCCTGAGCTGGACGCGCTATCAGGATCAGCTGGTGGTTGTGCCGGACCTGGATACCATCGAGGCGGTGCTGCAACCGCTGGTCCGCCGGACCTGACCCAGGCGGAGCGCGCGTTCCACCTGCATGCGCCTGAGCACGATCAAGCTGGCGGGGTTCAAGTCGTTCGTGGACCCGACGGCGCTGCATTTGCCCAGCGATCTGGTCGGCGTCGTGGGTCCCAACGGTTGCGGCAAGTCCAATATCATCGACGCCGTGCGCTGGGTGATGGGTGAAAGCTCGGCCCGCAGCCTGCGCGGCGAGACGATGAGCGATGTGATCTTCAACGGTTCGGCCAGCCGCAAGCCGGTCGGGCAAGCCTCCGTCGAGCTGACGTTCGACAACCGGCTGGGTCGGTTGGGCGGTCCCTGGGCCGGTTACGGCGAAATCGCCATTCGGCGGGTGGTCGGCCGCGACGGCCAGTCCAGTTATTTTCTCAACGGCGCGCGCTGTCGCCGCCGCGACATCGCCGACATCTTCCTGGGCACCGGCCTGGGGCCGCGCAGTTACGCCATCATCGAACAGGGCACGATTTCGCGGGTGATCGAAGCCCGCCCGGAGGAGTTGCGGGTTTTTTTGGAGGAAGCGGCCGGCATTTCCAAATACAAGGAACGCCGCCGCGAGACCGAAGCTCGCGTTCAGCATGCCCGTGATAACCTCGACCGGCTCGGCGATGTGCGCGAGGAGCTGGATCGGCAACTTCGCCACTTGCAGCGCCAAGCCCGCGCCGCTGAACAGTATCGCGAACTGCGCGCCGCCGAGCGCCGGTTGCGGGCGGAGTTGCTGACCTTGCGCTGGCGGAGTCTGGGCACCGAAATCCAGGCTCGCGATGCCGAGTTACGCGAGCGGGAAGCCGCGCTGGAGGCGGTGGTGGCCGAACAGCGGCGCCTGGAAGCCGGGTTGGAAACGGCAAGGGCGCGGCGATTGGAATCGAGCGACCGGTTCAACGAGGTTCAGGGCCGTTATTACCAGGCCGGCGCCGACATCGGTCGGCTTGAGCAGTTTTTGCGGCATCAGCGCGACCTGCGACGGCGGCGCGAGGACGACGAGCGCCAGATCGAGACGGCGCTGGCGCAAGTCGAGGCGCAGTGGGACGCGGACCGGCGGCAACGGGACGAACTGACGACGGTTTTGGCCGCCGCCGAGCCGGAGCAGGCGCGGGCGCTGACGATCGAGGCGGACGCCAGCGCCGCGCTGGTCGCCGCCGAAATCGCGCTGCGCGAGGGGCGGGCGGCGTGGGAGGAATTCGGTCGGCGCCAAGCCGAGGCTCGACACCAAGCCGAGGTGGAGCGCACCCGGATCGAGCAGGGGGAACGGCAGCGGTTGCAAGGCGAGCGGCGCTTGGAGCGGCTGCGGTTTGATCTGGCCCAACTGGCCGAAATCGAGTTCGAGGACGAGATTACCGATTTAAGAACGGCCGAACAAGGCGCCGCCGAAGCGCTGCGCATGGCGCAGGAGGGGCTGGCGGACGTCGAGACGGCGGTCGCCGCGACCGAGGACGCGCGGCGTCAGACTGGCCAGTGGGCGCGGGAGGCGCGCGACCGGTTACAGATCGGTCGTGGCCGACTGGCGGCGTTGCGCGCTTTGCAGGAAGCAGCCTTGGGACGGCATGATGGGGGGCTGGAGCAATGGCTGCGCGGCCAGGGCTTGACCGAGGCGCCGCGGTTGGCGGAACGGCTGGAAGTGGAGCCGGGCTGGGAAAGAGCGGTGGAAGCGGTCCTGGCGGATTGGCTCGGCGCGATCTGCGTGGCGGACCTCGACGGGCCGGCGGGCGCGACGCCCGAACTGGATCGGGGCCGACTGACCCTGCTGGAGTCGCCGCCGGATCGGTCGCCTCCGGTTATGGAGGCCGCCGCGCTGGCGGTTCGGGTACGAACCTCCTGGCCGCTCGCCGGTCTGCTGGACGGTGTGCGTGTCGCCGCCAGTCTCGCCGAGGCGCTGGCGAGTCGCGCCCAACTGCGGCCAGGCCAGACCTTGGTGACGCCCGATGGCGTGCTGTGCGGGCGTCACTGGTTGCGGCTGGCGCGCGGCGACGACGACGGGGTGTTGGCGCGCGAGCGGGAAATCCGCCGGCTGGAAGCGACGCTGGCCGAGGATGCGGCGGCCCTGGAGCGGGAGGAGGCCGAGCTGGAGCGCCTGCGTGAGCGGCAGCGTGATTTGGAACAACAGCGCCGTGAGGCGCAGCGGGCGATCAACCAGGGGCACCGCGATCACGCCGCCGCGCAGGGACGGCTGAGCGCGGCGCTGGCTCGGGCCGAACAGGCGTGCGCCCGCCGCGCGGCGCTGGCTGGAGAAATCACGGAACTGGAGGAGCAGGGCGAGCAGGAGCGCGAGCGGATCGAATGGGCCCGGACGCGACTGGAGGAGGCGACATTGAGTCTGGAAAGCCTGAGCGCTGAACAGGAGGAGCTGGGCGCGCGCCGAGAACGTCTGGGCGTGGAACTGCACGATCGCCGGGACCGGGCGGAAACCGCCCGCCAGGATGTATCCCGCTGGACGGTGACGCTGGCGACCGCGCGTGCCCGTCTGGTCGCCGCCGAGCAGGCGTTGGCGCGGTTGGCGGCGCAACGCGGTCAACTGTTGACACGGCGGGAGGAACTGGCGACGGAGCACGCCGCCGCCGCCGATGCGAGTTTGGCCGTCGCCGAGGCTGAACTGGCGGCGGGTTTGGAACGGCGCGTGGCGCTGGAGGCGGAGTTGGGGGACGCTCGGCGCCGTTTGGAGGCCCAAGATGCCGAATTGCAGGCGGATGAGCAGGCGCGCGGTCGTTGTGAACGCCAGGCCGAGACGCTGCGCCGGGCGTTGGAGGAACGGCGGCTGGCCGCCAGCGAGGTGCGAATCCGCCAACAAACCCTCCTCGACCAGGTGCGCGAACTGGCCAGCGAACCGGAAGCGATCTCGTCGACTCTCTCGGCGACGGCGGCCGAGAGCGACTGGCTGACGCGACTGGAGCAGGTGGAACGGCGCATCGAGCGGCTGGGCGCGGTCAATCTGGCGGCCATCGAGGAATTCGCCCAGGTGTCGGAGCGCAAACGGTATCTCGACGCGCAGAACGCCGATCTGCTGGAGGCGTTGGCTACTCTGGAGAACGCCATGCGCAAGATCGATCGCGAAACCCGCGCCCGGTTTCGGGAGACTTTCGAGCGGGTGAATGTCGGTCTCGGGGAATTGTTTCCGCGCCTGTTCGGTGGTGGTCAGGCGCATCTGGAACTGGCCGGCGAGGATGCCCTGGATGCGGGAGTGACGATCATGGCTAGACCGCCCGGCAAGCGGATCGGCTCGATCGGCCTGTTGTCCGGCGGGGAGAAGGCGTTGACCGCCGTCGCCTTGGTGTTCGCCATCTTTCAGCTCAATCCGGCGCCATTCTGCCTGCTGGACGAGGTGGACGCCCCGCTGGACGAAGCCAACATCGGCCGGTTTGGCGCGCTGCTTCGCGAGATGGCCGAGCGGGTGCAATTCATTTTCGTGACCCATAACAAGGCGACCATGGAAATCGCCCGGCACCTGGCTGGAGTGACCATGCAGGAGCCTGGTGTGTCGCGATTGGTGGCGGTGGATGTCGAGGAAGCGGCGCGGTTGGCGGCGATGGCTTGAGGCCCCGGCTTCGGACGCGGTGTTTGTGAAAGTGCGGGGATTTGAGTATAAACGGTGATAGTTGGCCCCCATCCCGTTCGTAGCGGTCATGGGGGCTTGACATTCCTTGGCGCAATGGGGTTGCGGTTTGCGCAATCCGGGGCTTTCGTGGCATCGAAATGGACAATACGCGGTTGCAGTGGCTGCTGGCGGGTATCGGGGTCGTCGTCGTGATTCTGGTCTATCTCTGGGGCATCCGGTCCCGGATCAAAGAGCAAATCGGCAAGCGCCGGCGCCGGCCGGAACGGGAGCCGGTGATGTTCGGCGATCCGCCGCCGCAGCCGGATCCCTTGCTGAACGAATATGATTTTGGCGATTTGGGCCGGATTACGCCCGATCATCATTTGGCTGACAAGGCCCTGGTGGATGTGGAGATTCATCCGGTCGAACCGAGGAACGCCGATCGGGGGGGCCGGGTGGACACCGAATCCGCGCCGCTGGAGTCGACGCCTCCAGCGGAAGCGCGCCAGGAGGCCGATGCGACGGCGGCGTTGGCCATGACGGTGGTCTTGACCGTGATGGCGCCGCGCGGACAGCCCTTTGAAGGGCCGCGGATTCAGGCGGTCGCCGAGGAACTGGGCCTTCGGCTGAATGCCGACGGGGTGTTCGAACGGTTCCCGGATCGGGAAACCGCTGGCGACGCCTCGGTCTTCGGCATGGCGCATCTGCGCAAGCCGGGCGCGTTCGACCCGCGAACGCTGGCCGATTTGTCCACGCCGGGGCTGTTGCTGTTCATGCATCTGCCTGGCCCACTGGAGGGGACGGAGGCGCTGGACCTGCTGGTGATCGGGGCCGATCATCTGGCGCGCAATCTGGGTGGGACCATCCGCGACGAACGCCAGAACCGGCTGACCAACCCGATGTTGCTGCAACTGCGCGGCCAGGTTGCCGATTTTGAGCGGCGTTGGCTCGGACTGCTCGACTGAGCACGGGGGCGTCATGGCGGTTTCCACCGAGGTCCAGACCCGCGCCGCCTGGCTGCGCGAGCAATTGAACTGGCATGGCTACCGTTATTACGTGCTGGACGATCCGGAGATTCCCGACGCCGAGTACGACCGGCTGTTTCGGGAGCTTCAAGCACTGGAAGCGGCGCATCCGGAACTGATCGCGCTCGATTCTCCGACCCGGCGAGTGGGCGGTCAGCCGCTGGATGCCTTTGCGCCGGTGCGGCATCAGGTTCCGATGTTGTCCATCCGCACCGAGACCGACACCGGTCCGGGCGGCGCCCAGGCCTTCGACGCGCAGGTGCGGCGCGAACTGGACTTGAGCGTGGACGCGCCGCCGGTCGAATATGCTTGCGAACTGAAGTTCGACGGCTTGGCGCTCACGCTGCGGTACGAAGATGGCCTGCTTACCCAGGCCGCCACGCGTGGCGACGGCGAGACCGGCGAGGATGTCACCCAGAACGTGCGCACCATCCAGGCGGCGCCGTTGCGGTTGCGGGGAGTCGCGCCCGCCGTGCTCGAGGTGCGCGGTGAGGCGTACATGAGCCGCCCGGATTTCGAACGCTACAACGCCCGCCAGCGGGCCGCCGGGTTGCCCACCCTGGTCAACCCCCGCAACGGCGCGGCCGGCAGCATCCGGCAACTCGACCCCAACCTGGCCGCCAAGCGGCCGTTGTCGTTTTTTGCCTACGGGCTGGGCGAGGTGCGAGGCTGGACCGCGCCCGCCACGCATGGCGCCGTGCTCGATGCCCTGGCCGAGTGGGGTTTGCCGGTGTGCGGCGAACGGGCGGTGGCGCGCGGCGCCGAGGACCTGATCGCGTTTCACCGCGCCGTTGCGGAAAAACGCGCCGCGCTGCCCTTTGACATCGACGGAGTGGTGTACAAGGTCAACCGCCTGGACTGGCAGCAACAACTGGGTTTTCGGACCCGCGAACCGCGTTGGGCGGTGGCGCACAAGTTTCCAGCCCAGGAAGAATTGACCGTGGTCGAGGCTATCGAGGTTCAGGTCGGGCGTACGGGCGCGATCACGCCGGTCGCGCGGCTCAGACCGGTGTTCGTCGGCGGCGTCACCGTCACCAACGCCACCCTGCACAATGCCGACGAGGTCGCGCGCAAGGACGTACGGGTGGGCGATACCGTGATCGTGCGGCGGGCCGGCGATGTCATCCCCGAAGTCGTCGGGGTGATGCTGGAACGCCGTTCCACCGAATCCCAGCCGTTTGTCATGCCGGAAAATTGTCCGGTGTGCGGTTCGCGGGTGGTTCGACCCGAAGGCGAAGCGGTGACCCGCTGCATCGGTGGCCTGTATTGCCGCGCCCAGCGCCAGGAGGCCATTCGCCATTTCGCCTCGCGCCGGGCGCTGGACATCGAGGGGCTGGGCGACAAGCTGGTCGAGCAACTGGTGGAGCGAGAACTGGTGCGTAATCCCGCCGATCTCTATGGGCTGGATGTGGCGACGCTGGCCGGGCTGGAGCGGATGGGCTCGCGCTCCGCCGTCAAACTGGTTGAGGCGCTCGAACGGAGCAGGAGTACGACACTGGCGCGGTTTTTGTACGCGCTGGGGATTCGCGAGGTAGGGGAGGCGACAGCGCTGGCCCTGGCTGGTCATTTCGGCACGCTGGACGCGTTGATGGCCGCCGAGGAGGAGCGATTGCGACAGGTTCCGGATATTGGGCCGGTCGTCGCGACCGCGATTCGCGCGTTTTTCCAGGAACCGCACAATCGGCAAGTGATCGCCCGATTGCGCGCCGCCGGCGTGCATTGGCCGGAAACCGAGTTGGAGCGGGGCGCCGCTCAACCGCTGGCCGGCAAGACCTTCGTCCTGACAGGAACCCTGGAATCCCTGACGCGCGATCAGGCCTCGGATCGACTGCGGGCGCTGGGCGCTAAGGTGAGCGGCAGCGTGTCGAAGAAAACCGATTACGTGGTGGCGGGCCGCGAGGCCGGCTCCAAGCTGGACCAGGCGCGGGAACTGGGCGTGACGGTGCTGGATGAGGCGGGGTTGCGGGCGCTGCTGGAAGGGTAGGGACCTGGCGCCCGCGTTGGGAAGCAATGACGGGGGGCGGCCCAGCGGCCTCCCCCCGATTCGCGCTTTACTTCTTCACCTCCTTGGCGGCTTCCGGAGCGGCGGCGGGCTTGGCTTCGCCCGCCTGGATTTCCTTGACCTCGATCTTGGCGCCGGATTTCAGTTTTTCCAGATAATCGTTCACCATCCGGCTTTGCAACATCTGGGCGATTTGCGGCTTCAGTTCCTCCATGGACGGCGGGGTGGCGTCGCGGGTGTCCTCCAACAGGATGACGTGCCAGCCGAACGGGGTTTGCACCGGCTGCTCGCTGGTCTTGCCCTTTTCCAGCTTGGCGACCGCTTCCGAGAAGGGAGGCACCATCATGCTCGAGGTGAACCAGCCCAGATCGCCGCCGTTGGCCGCCGAACTGTCGCTGGACTTGGCCTTGGCCAGTTCGGCGAAATTGCCGCCCTTCTTCAACTCGGCGATCACTTCCTTGGCCTTGTCCTCGGAATCGACCAGGATGTGGCTGGCCTTGTACTCCTTGCCCTTCATCGCCGCGACGGCGGTGTCGTACTCCTTCTTGATCGCTTCCTCGCTGGGCGCGTTCGCGCTCAACATCCGGCGCACCATGGTGCTGGCCAACAGGTTGCGCTGGACCATTTCCATCTGCTGCTTGAACTGCGGATCGTCGGCCAGCTTCTGCTTGCCGGCTTCCTGCACCAGCAGTTCTTCCATGACCAGTTGATCCACCAGCGACTTGCTGGCTTCCGCCGAATCCACCTTGGCTCTGCCGCGCAGTTGCTGGGCGTATTGGTCGAACGCCGCCTTGGTGATCGGCTTGCCGTTGACCACCGCGACCGGGTCGGGAATGGTGAATGCGGCCGGCGCCGGCGCCGGCGCGGCGGCGGGAGTCTTGACGGCGGCGGGCGCGGGCGCCGGTTCGGCTTTCTTTTCCTCGGCCGCCAGCGCCGGGCCGGATAGCAGCAGGGTCGAGGACAGCGCCAGAAGCGGAAGGGTCAGTTTGCGAGTGTTACGCATGATCGGGATTCCAGAACTGTGGGTTGGATTACGGGATTGACAGGGGTGCTTCTTCCGGGGCCCAGGCCCGAATGCTGAGGGCGTGGATTTCCCGGCGCATCAGGTCCGCCACCGCCGCGTGGACGAGGCGATGGCGCTGAATCAGGGTCTTGCCGGCGAAGGTGGCGGAAACGACGTCGACGGTGAAATGGCCGCCCTCGCGCGCGCCGACGTGACCGGCGTGCGCGGCGCTGTCGTCCAGGATCGCCAGGCGCTCGGGTTCAAGCGCGGCGCGCAGCCGCTGCTCGATCAGGGCCACCCGGTCGTTCATGCCGGCAGCACCTTGCGGAACGGGTAAACTTCGACCGCTCCCCACACGCCGGCGGCGACGTAGGGATCAGTCTCGGCCCAGGTTCTGGCGTCTTCCAGCGTGGCGAATTCGGCGACCAGCAGACTGCCCAGGAAACCGGCGGGGCCGGGATCGGGACTGTCGATGGCCGGCAGCGGCCCCGCCAGGATCAGCCGGCCTTCGTTCGACAGGGTAGTCAACCGCTCCAGATGAACGGAGCGGATGGCCAGACGCTGGGCCAGCGTACCGGGTACGTCGCGGCCAATGATGGCGTAGAGCATGGTCAGGGTTCCTTGGAGGGGTCGGCGTCTTCGGTCTTGAGGTGGCGGCTCATGTATAAAGCCTGCGCCAGCACGAACAACAGGGTCAGACCCAGCAGGCCAAACAGCTTGAAATTGACCCAGGCGTTCTCGCTGAAGGTGAACGCAACGTAGAGATTGGCCGCGCCCATGACGAGAAAAAACCCGGCCCAGGCGAATGTCAGCTTGACCCAGACCAGCGCGGGAAGTTCCAGTTGTTCGCCCATCATCCGCTCCAGCAGGGTCTTCTGGCCGATGAACCGGCTGCCCAGGAATACCGCGGCGAACAGCCAGTTCACCACGGTCGGCTTCCATTTGACGAAGACCGGATCGTGCAGGAGCAGGGTCGCTCCACCAAACACCAGCACCAGACCGGCGGTGATCAACGGCATTTTTTCGACCCGGCGTTGCCGTAGCCAGATCCAGCCGACCTGGGCCAGGGTCGCGGCGATCAGCACCCCGGTGGCGACATAGATGTCGGTCAGCTTGTAGGCGATGAAAAACAGCAGGATGGGCAGGAAGTCGAACAACAGTTTCATGCCGGCGGCGGAAGTTCCATGGTGGGTTGGAAAGGCGGGGCGGGGGTAAAAAAGAAAGACGGCCCCACGATTGCCGTCTTGACCGGATCGCGCCGGACTGGCAAGTTGCCGGCCCGACCGTATCCGTAACGTTGAGAATATAAGGCCATGAGCCGCGTTTTACAAATTCATCCCGCCAATCCACAGCCGCGCCTGATCGCGCAAGCGGTGGAACGACTGCGCGCGGGGGCTGTGATCGTCTATCCCACCGATTCGAGCTACGCGCTGGGTTGCCAGCTCGGTGACAAGGCGGCGGCCGAACGCATCCGCCATATCCGCCAGACCGACCGCCATCACAATTTCACCCTGGTCTGCCGCGATTTGTCGGAGATCGCCACCTACGCCAAGGTGGACAACCAACGGTTTCGATTGCTCAAGGCGGCCACGCCGGGACCCTTCACCTTCATCCTGCAAGCGACTCATGAAGTGCCGCGCCGCTTGCAGCATCCCCGGCGCAAGACCATCGGCATCCGGGTGCCGGACAACGCCATCGTCCGCGCCCTGCTGACCGAGCTGGGCGAGCCGATCATGAGCTGCACCCTGATTCTGCCCGGGGACGGGTGGCCGTTGTCCGATCCCGAGGACATCGAGGCGCGCGTGTCCCATGAGGTCGATTGGATCATCGACGGTGGCCCTGGCCAGCACGAGCCGACCACCGTGCTTGACCTGACCGGGGATGCGCCCCAGTTGATCCGCGAGGGTTTGGGCGACGCCAGGCCGTTTTTCTAGTCCGCGCCTGGACAGGCTGCGTATAATCGCGCCATGCAAGAATTGAACGTGATCCAACTTCTCGTCGTGATGGCCCCGCCGCTGCTGCTGGCGATCACCCTGCACGAAGTCGCGCACGGCTGGATGGCGCTGCGTTGCGGCGACACCACCGCTCAGGCTCAGGGCCGGCTCAGCCTCAATCCGCTGCGGCACATCGACCCGATCGGCACCGTCCTGGTCCCGGCGCTGCTGGCGGTGTTCGGCGGCTTCATCTTCGGCTGGGCCAAGCCGGTGCCGGTCAACGTTCACCGGCTGCGCCAGCCCAAGCGCGACATGGCGCTGGTGGCGCTGGCTGGGCCAGGCTCCAATCTGATCATGGCGCTGGGCTGGGCGCTGATGGCGCTGCTTGGCGATGAGGCGCGGACCGCCCTGCCCTGGCTGGGCGAGCCGCTGCTGGCGATGGGCGTGGTCGGGGTGAACGTCAACGTCATGCTGGGCGTGCTCAACCTGGTGCCGATTCCACCGCTCGATGGGTCGCGGGTGCTGGCGGGGGTTCTGCCCAACCGTTACGGCGAAATCATGGCGCGGCTGGAGCCGTACGGCCTGATCATTCTGGTGTTGCTGCTGGTCAGCGGCGCGCTGGATCTGATGCCGATTGTCAACGGTATCCGTCATCTGATCCTGTCGCTGTTTTTCTAATCCCGCATTTTCCGATCCCGAATCCACGCATTGATTGATCGATCATGGAAATCACCCTCACCGGCATCACCACCACCGGCGCCCCGCATTTGGGCAACTACGTCGGCGCGATCCTGCCCGCCATCGAGGCCAGCCGTCGGCACGACGTGCAATCGTTCTATTTCCTGGCCGACTATCACGCCCTGGTCAAATGCCAGGACCCCGCGCTGGTGCATCGCTCGCGCTTGGAAGTCGCCGCGACCTGGCTGGCGCTGGGGCTGGATGTCGAGAATGTCGTTTTCTACGCCCAGACCGATGTTCCGGAGATTTTGGAACTGACCTGGATTTTGACGTGCATGACGGCCAAGGGGCTGATGAACCGCGCCCACGCCTACAAGGCGGCGGTCGCCGAGAACGTGGCCGATCCCGACAAGGACCCCGACCAGGGTGTGACCATGGGCTTGTTCTGCTACCCGATCTTGATGGCGGCGGACATTCTGATGTTCAAGGCCAGCAAGATTCCGGTCGGCAAGGATCAGGTTCAGCATCTGGAGATGGCCCGCGACATCGCCGCCCGTTTCAACTACCTGTACGGCGAGCATTTCGTGCTGCCCGAGGCGGTGGTGGACGAGAGGGCGGCGGTCCTGGTCGGCCTGGACGGGCGCAAGATGAGCAAGAGCTACGGCAATACTATTCCATTGTTCGAGCCGGAAAAGGCGTTGCGCAAGCTGATCATGCGAATCAAGACCAATTCGTTGCCGCCCGAAGCGCCCAAGGATCCGGAGACCTGCACGCTGTTCCAGATTTATCAGGCCTTCGCCACGGTCGAGGAAGCGGCGACGATGCGCGCCCGTTACGCTCAGGGCATCGGCTGGGGCGAGATGAAGCAGACTTTGTTCGAATACCTGAACGCCCGGCTGAGCGAGCCGCGCCAGCGTTACCAGGAATTGCTGGCGCGGCCGGCCCACGTCGAGCAGGTGCTCAAACAGGGCGCGGCGCGGGCGCGCGAGTACAGCGTCCCGTTCCTGGCGGAACTGCGGCGCGCGGTGGGCATTCGGCCGCTGGGTTGATGGATAACGCCGTTCCCGACCCGTCGCCACTCGCCAAGATCGGCGGCGAACCCTACACCCAACTGCCGCGGGATCTCTATATTCCCCCGGATGCGCTGGAAGTCTTTCTGGAGGCGTTCGAGGGTCCGCTGGACTTGCTGCTTTACCTGATCAGGCGACAGAGCCTGAACATTCTCGACATTCCCGTCGCGGAGATTACCCGGCAGTACATGGAATATCTGGCGCTGATGCGGGAAATGCGGCTGGAACTGGCGGCGGAATATCTGGTGATGGCGGCCTGGCTGGCGGAGATCAAGTCGCGGCTGCTGTTGCCGCGCCCGGCGACCATCGAGGCGGAAGAGGAGGACCCACGCGCCGAACTGGTGCGGCGGCTGCAGGAGTACGAGCGGTTCCAGCAGGCGGCGCGGGCGCTGGACGCATTGCCGCGACTGGAGCGCGATTGTTTCCCCGCCAGCGCGGAACCGGTCCAGCGGGAAACAGGCCGGCCACCGCCGCCCGTGAGTCTGACCGAGTTGCTGGCCGCCTTGCGCGAGGTGCTGGCCCGCGCTGAACTGTTTGGTCGGCACCAGGTCCGGCGCGAGACCTTGTCGGTGCGCGAGCGGATGAGCCAGGTGCTGGAACGGCTGGACGCGCTGCGCTTTACTCCTTTCAGCACATTGTTTCAGCCCGAGGAGGGGCGGATGGGCGTGGTGGTGACGTTTTTGGCGGTGCTGGAATTGTTGCGCGAAGCGCTGGTGGAACTGGTCCAGACCGAACCGTTCGCGCCGATCCGCGTCCGACGGCGCGGCTGAAGGTCCCCATGCCGGAACTGAAGAGCGTTCTGGAAGCGTTGTTGCTGGCCGCCGGCGAGCCGCTGACGCTGGATCGGTTGCTGGCGGCGTTCCCCGAGGCGGAACGGCTCGAACGGGATGCGGCGCGCGCGGCGCTGGCCGAGCTGGCCGCCGACTACGCCGGGCGCGGCGTGGAACTGGTCGAGGTGGCCAGCGGCTTTCGCCTGCAAGTCCCCCAGGCGTTCGCGCCCTGGGTAGCGCGGCTGTGGGAAGAGCGGACCGCCAGCTATTCCCGCGCGCTGCTGGAGACGCTGGCGCTGATCGCCTACCGCCAGCCGGTGACCCGGGGCGAGATCGAGGCGGTGCGCGGGGTCAGCGTCAGTTCCAGCATCATGAAAACCTTGCAGGAGCGCGGCTGGATCAAGGTGATCGGCCATCGCGAGGTGCCGGGCCGTCCCGCGTTGTACGCCACGACCCGCGCGTTTCTGGACTACTTCAATCTCAAGAGCTTGAGCGAGTTGCCCCCGCTGGCGACGCCGCGCGACCTGGATGCCATCGGCGCCGAACTGGAGCGCCGCGCGGCCGCCCCGGACGAAAACCCCATCACCCCGACGGAATCCCCCGATGGCTGAACGCTTGCAGAAATTCCTGGCCCGCATGGGGCTGGGTTCCCGCCGCCAGATCGAAGACTGGATTCGCCAGGGCCGGATCACGGTCAACGGCGTGGTGGCGCAACTGGGCGGCCAGGTCAACGGCGCGGAGAAAATCCAGATCGACGGTCGACCGATCCAGGTGCGTCCGTTCGGGCAGCGGCGGCGGGTGCTGGCCTATTACAAGCCGGTCGGCGAGGTGACCAGCCGCCACGATCCCGAAGGCCGGCCCACCATCTTCGAACGGTTGCCACCGTTGCGCGACAGCCGCTGGATCGCGGTCGGCCGGCTCGATTTGAATACCCAGGGTCTGTTGTTGCTGACCAACGATGGCGAGTTGGCCAACCGGTTGATGCATCCCTCGTCCCAGATCGAGCGGGAGTACGCGGTGCGGGTGCTGGGCCAGGTTCCGCCGGAGATGCTGAAACGGCTGCGCGAGGGGGTGACGCTGGAGGATGGATTGGCGCGGTTCGACGAGATTCGGGAGGCGGGCGGGGAGGGTGTCAATCATTGGTATCACGTGATCCTGCGCGAGGGTCGCCACCGCGAGGTGCGCCGGCTGTGGGAATCGCAGGGCGTCACGGTCAGTCGACTGACCCGGGTGCGCTATGGACCGGTCACCTTGCGACGGGGTTTGCATCCCGGCCACTGGGATGAACTGGACGAGGCGCAAATGGCCGAGTTGTTGCGCGCCGTGGGTTTTGCGCCGCCGCCGACATCCAGACCGGAACCGCGCCAGCCCTCGGCAACCGGCCGAATTTGGCCTGACCGACCACGCGGCGGACGTGGTCCCCGGCGTTGATGCATTCGAGAACGATGCACCGTAGTGGGATTCGTGTGTACGGTTGAGCGAGCAGATTCCAATATCTTCAATCCGTTTTTGTTGTTGAGAATTATTCTTATTTGTAGTATGGTACTATCTGAAGCATGTTAGGGAGCAGGTGTGGGAGCCGCGCTGGTAGTCTGGCTCTTACGCCAGATGAAACGCGATCACGGATTATCTTGCGACTGAAGAGGTAAATCGACATGACCCAGGAATTTGACCGGAACGCCGCCATCGGCGTGTTGAACCGCATTCTCGAACTGGAGCTGGCCGGCGTGGTGCGCTACACCCACTACGCGCTGATGGTGTACGGCTACAACCGCATCCCCATCGTCGGCTGGCTCAACGCCCAGGCTGATGAAAGCCTGCTGCACGCCCGCCAGGCCGGCGAGTTGATCACCAGTCTGGGCGGTCATCCCTCCCTCGGCATCGGTCCGCTGCTGGAAACCCACCAGCACGATATCGGCGACATCCTGCGCGAATCGCTGGCTCACGAGGATGAAGCGCTCAAGGCTTATTATGAACTGCTGGATTGTGCTCGCGACCAGGACGTGCGCCTGGAGGAGTACGCTCGGGCGCAGATCGCCGCCGAACAAACGCATTTGGATGAGGTGAACAAGATGCTGCGGCCCCCGGGCCAGACCAATCCTTACGTCGCCGGGGGGATTTAAATGGACGGGCATGGTGGGCGGGAACGCCAACTCTTCGAATTGGGCCGTTTGGTGAAAGCGGGCCTGACGCAACCCTTGGGATTGATGCGGCCGGGCGGCGTGGGTCGCATCCTGGCCGTGCGGAGCGGTGAAGGCGACGTCGAACGCGGTCTGCTGGAAATGGGTTTCGTCGAAGGCGCCTGCGTCGAAGTGCTGCACCACGGCTTTCTGGGGCGCGACCCGCTGGCGGTGCGGATCAATCAGGCCATGACCGTGGCCTTGCGTCGCGGCGAGGCCAACGCCGTGCTGGTTGGGCCGCTGCTCAATCGGGCAACGGATGTGGAACCGACGACCGACCAGGAGAGCCGGCCATCATGACTGCTGGAACACTCGCCGCGGAAGGTTTCAGACCCGCCCGCATCGCCTTGGTCGGTCCGCCCAACAGCGGCAAGACCACGCTGTTCAACACCCTGACCGGCGGCCGGCAAAAAACCGCCAACTACCCCGGCGTGACCGTCGAGCGGAAAAGCGGTTTGCTGAAAACGCCGGGCGGCCATCCGGTCGAAGTGCTCGATCTGCCTGGCAGCTACAGCCTGCGCGCCCGCAGCCCCGACGAAGCCATCACCCGTGACGTGGTGCTGGGCCGGCAGGCACGAGAAACCTTGCCGGATGCGTTGGTGTGCGTGACCGACGCCACCAATCTGGGTCAGCATTTGCGGCTGTTGCTGGAGTTGCGGCAACTGGGCCGGCCGCTGATTCTGGTGCTGAACATGATGGACATCGCCCAGAAGCGCGGCTGTCAGATCAGCACTGAAGCGCTGTCCCGGCAGTTGGGCATTCCGGTGGTGACCACCGTGGCGATGCGCAAGCACGGGGTGCGAGACCTGCTCGGCCAGATCGACGCGCTGTTGAACCAGGCTCCGGCCGGGGATGGTGTCACCGCGATCTCCGACTGGGTGGAGCCCTCGCCGGACGCCATTCGCGCCCACCACCGAGAGGTGGAGCGCCTGCTGCAAGAAGCCGTGGTCCGCGAGGGCGCGCCGGAACACCTTACCCGGCAACTCGACCGGGTATTGCTGCATCCGGTGGCGGGACCGCTGATTTTGCTCGCCCTGCTGTTCCTGATGTTCCAGGCCGTGTTCAGTTGGGCGGAAGCACCGATGGACTGGATCGACGGCGGCATGGCCGGCTTGCAGCAGTGGCTCTCCGCGCACATGGAGGAGAGCCTGCTCAAGAGCCTGCTGGTCGACGGCATCGTCGCCGGCGTGGGCGGCGTGGTGATCTTCCTGCCGCAAATCCTGATCTTGTTCCTGTTCATTCTGCTGCTGGAAGATTCCGGCTACATGACCCGCGCCGCGTTCCTGATGGATCGGCTGATGAGCGCGGTCGGTTTGAACGGCCGCGCCTTCATCCCCTTGCTCTCCAGCTTCGCCTGCGCCATTCCCGGCATCATGGCGGCGCGCACCATCGCCCATCCGCTGGATCGTTTGGTCACGATCCTGATCGCGCCGCTGATGACCTGTTCGGCGCGGTTGCCGGTGTACGTTTTGCTGATCGCCGCGTTCGTGCCCGCGACCACGGTCTGGGGCGGGATCGGTTTGCAAGGGCTGGTCATGTTCGGCCTGTACGCGACCGGCATCGTCGGCGCGCTGGCGGTGGCGGGCGTGTTGCGGCTGACCCTGTTGCGCGGCGACCGGCAGCCTTTGCTGATGGAACTGCCCAGCTACAAATGGCCGAATCCCGCCAACGTGCTGCTGGGTTTGTGGGAGCGCGCCAAAATCTTCATGCGCCGGATCGGCACGATCATCCTGAGCGTGCTGGTCATCCTGTGGTTTCTGTCCACTTTTCCCGCCGCGCCGGAAGGCGCCACGGAACCGGCGATTTATTACAGCTTCGCCGGCCTGATCGGGCGGACGCTGGAACCGTTGCTGGCGCCGATCGGTTTTAACTGGCAGATCGCCATTGCCTTGGTGCCGGGCTTGGCGGCGCGCGAGGTGGCGGTGGCGGCGCTCGGCACCGTGTACGCCCTGAGCGGCGACGAAGGCGCCGTCACGGAAGCGCTGACCACGACGCTGGCCCAGAGCTGGACGCTGGCGACGGCTCTGTCGTTGCTGGCCTGGTACGTGTTCGCCCCGCAATGTCTGGCGACGCTGGCCGCCGTCCGCCGCGAGACCAATTCCTGGCGGTGGGCGGCGTTCATGTTCGTCTACCTGATGACGCTGGCGTATCTCGCCGCTTTCGTCACCTATCGGGTGGCGCTGGCGCTGGGAGGCGGCTGAGATGTGGCAGGACGGCTTGGCGTTGTTGGTCGTGGTGATCGCCGCGCTCGCCCTGTTGCGATCTTGGCTGCCGTCTGGACTTTTCCGGTTCGGCGTCCGCTGGGGGGATGACAGTTCGGTCAAGAACGCGCCACCCGCCGGCGGCTGCGGCGGCTGCGCTTCGGGATCGTCCTGCGCCAAGGTCCAGGTCAAGGTCTATCCCGTCGCTGCCGGGCGGCCTGAGCGGTTTCCTTCCGACGATGAAACTCACACGAGTCGTAGCACGGGCAGGATATCCGTGCTGCCACAGCAACTTAAATAGCGGGTGGCGCTGGGTAAATCAAAGGTTATTTCATGCCCTTATCGTGGAACGAGATTAAAAACCGCGCCCTGCAATTCTCCCGTGAATGGGTGAATGAATCTTCAGAAGATGCCGAAGCCAAATCTTTCCTGGACGCCTTTTTTAATGTGTTTGGCGTTCCCCGCAAGCGGGTAGCGACTTTTGAGCAGCGGGTTAAGAAACTGGATGGCAGGGACGGTTATATTGATTTACTCTGGAAAGGGATTTTGCTGATTGAACATAAATCGCGCGGCAAGGATTTAGACCGCGCCTTTCAGCAGGCCAAGGATTATTTCCCCGGAATCAAGGACCGGGACGCGCCCCGTTATATTCTGGTTTCCGACTTTGCCCGCTTCCGGCTTTACGATCTGGAGGAAGGGCAACAACACGAGTTCACCCTCGCCGATTTTTATAAAAAAGTCCGGCTGTTCGGCTTTATCGCCGGTTATCAAACCACGGCTTATCAAGAACAAGACCCGGTTAATATCCAGGCCGCCGAGCGGATGGGGCGGTTGCACGACAAGCTCAAAGAGATTGGCTACGAAGGTCATCACCTCGAAATTTATCTGGTTCGATTGCTGTTTTGCCTGTTTGCCGAAGACACCAGTATTTTCGAGCGCCGCCAGTTTCAAGACCTGATCGAACAGCGCACCAGCGAGGACGGCGCGAACCTTGACCAATGGCTTTCCAGCCTGTTCCAAGTGTTGAACGCCCCGCCAGAGAAGCGGCTTAAGAAGCGGGACGAGCAGCTTTTAGCGTTTCCCTATGTTAATGGCAGCCTGTTTGCCGAGCTCTTGCCAGACGCTGCCTTTGATAGCTGTATGCGCCAGCTTTTGCTGGATTGTTGCGCGCTGGACTGGAGCCGGATTTCCCCGGCGATTTTCGGCAGCCTGTTTCAGTCGGTCATGGATACCACGCTACGGCGAAACCTTGGCGCGCATTACACCAGCGAAAAAAACATCCTCAAGCTCATCAAACCGCTGTTTCTGGACGAGCTACGGGCCGAGTTTGAGCGGATAAAGAGCAACAAGAAGCGATTGGAGGAGTTCCACCAGCGCCTCGCCAAGCTCCAATTCCTTGACCCCGCTTGCGGTTGCGGGAACTTCCTCGTCATCGCCTATCGGGAATTGCGCTTGCTGGAACTGGACGTGTTGCGCGCACTGGACCAGGGCGAAGCCTCTCTTGACGTAGCGCAGTTCTATATCCTGTGCGACGTGGACCAGTTTTTCGGCATCGAGATTGAGGAATTCCCCGCCCAAATCGCCCAAACCGCTTTATGGTTGATGGATCACCAGATGAATTTGCGGGTCTCCGAGGAGTTCGGAAAATACTTTGTCCGCTTGCCCTTGCATAAATCGGCAACCATTATTCATGGCAATGCGCTACAGCAGGACTGGCGGGAAATCGTCAAGCCGGCGGCGTTAAGCTACATTCTGGGCAATCCGCCTTTTGGCGGAGCTAAATATATAAGCGAGGCACAGCGCGCCGATGTGGCGACAGTTTTTGCAGACGTGCCCAGCGCCGGATTGCTGGATTTTGTCGCCGCATGGTATCGGAAAGCCGCCGATTATATGGCGGAAAATCCGAAAATCAAGGCCGCTTTTGTGTCCACCAACTCCATCACCCAAGGCGAGCAAGTCGGGGTTTTATGGCCTGACCTACTCAAGCGCGGGGTTAAAGTCCATTTTGCACATCAGACTTTTCAATGGTCAAGCGAGGCGCGAGATAAAGCCGCCGTTCATTGCGTGATTATCGGTTTTGCTTTGCATGACACTGAAGAAAAGCAGATTTTTGACTACGAGACCCCACAGGGCGAGCCGCACGAAATTAAGGCGAAAAATATTAATCCCTATCTGGTGGACGTGACGGATTTGGTTATTGCCCGTCGGGGGCACCCGATTAGTCCTGTTCCTGAAATCGGGATTGGTAACAAACCCATTGACGGCGGTAACTATCTTTTTACGCTGGAAGAGCGGGATGAGTTCCTAAAGCGGGAGCCAGCCGCCGCTCCTTATTTTCGCCGCTGGCTTGGCGCGGACGAGTTTCTGAACGGGTATGACCGATGGTGTCTTTGGCTAGGCGATTGCCCGCCCGATGTATTAAAGCAAATGCCGGAGGCTATAAAGCGCGTTGAAGCCGTGCGCCGGTATCGACTGAATAGCAAAAGCGCGCCCACTCGCAAGCTTGCATCGGCCCCGACTCGCTTTCATGTGCAAAATATGCCGGATTCTGATTATCTGCTAATACCCAGCGTTTCTTCGGAGCGACGAACCTATATCCCATTAAGTTTCATACCACCAACCGTTATTGCTAGCAATCTTTGTCTGATTATACCCGACGCGACGCTATATCACTTTGGCGTTTTGTCATCGGCTATGCACATGGCTTGGGTTCGCAGCGTTTGCGGGCGACTGAAAAGCGATTACCGCTATTCAGCCGGAATTGTTTACAACAATTTCCCTTGGCCGCAGACCCAGATGGACAAGCAGAAACAGGCCATTGAGAACGCCGCGCAAGCGGTTCTCGACGCGCGGGCGCAGTTTCCCAACTCTTCCCTTGCTGACCTTTACGACCCGTTGACCATACCAGTAGCCTTGGCCAAGGCCCACCACAAGCTGGATGTCGCTGTTGACGCCGCTTACGCCAAGCGGAAGTTCAGCGGCGATAGCGACCGCGTGGCGTTCCTGTTTGAGCTTTACCAGCAAATCACCAGCCCGCTTGAATCCAAGAAGGCGACCCGAAGGAAGCGGGCGGAAACCTGATGGCAGGTCTGTTTCGCAGGTTGGTCTGAGCACTCATTTGGCATTCCGATTCTCGGCTCCCATTTCTGGCGGTTGGGTTCTCGTCCGCGCTCAGGCGTCGGCGGCCGGGGGCGGCGATTCCGCCGCGCCCATCCAGTAGCACAGCAGCGGCGCGGGAATGCGCATGATTTGCGCGGGCGATTCCCCGGTCGGCGGCAGGCCGGCCATCGACCCGAAATCGTCGAGCGACTTGGTGACGACATAGCCGCGCGCGATCTTCTTTTGCCCGCACAATTCGAGCAAGCCCTTGAGTTCTCGCGCGCCGGTGTGCTGGGCGCGGTACTTCACCTCGAACGGGATGATCTGGCCGTCCACTTCGGCCACCAAATCCACCTCGTGGTCTTTCTTGCCGCGCCAGTAACTAAAGCGCACGTTCCGCGCGTAGTACCGAGCGAACAGGTGCTTGAAAACCGCCGTCTCCGTCGCCACGCCCAGCGCGGTCGGGTCTTCCAAAATGGCTTTGCCCTTGAGCATGACCGCCGGGGCGATCGCGGCGTCGGCTAGGTAAATCTTGAAGCGGGCGCGCAGCACGTCCTTGCCATAGCCAAACGGCGGCAAGCGGTAGATTAGGTGCGTGGCCTCCAGCAGCTCGATGAAGTTCTGCGCGGTGGGCCGCTTCACTTCCAGATTGGCGCAAAGATCGACCATGTCGAGCAAACCGCCGTCGCGCAGGCACAGATAAAGGAAGGTGTGTTCCAGGTCCAGCACGCGGCGCACGCCGAACAGCGCCGTCATGTCGCGCTTGAGCACCTTGTCGATGATGTCTTCGCGCAGCAGTCGCTGGGCTTGCGTGATGCTCTCGACCTGGGCGGTCTGGGGAAATCCACCGCGCACCAGGTATTCGTGGAAATGGCCCACGTAAGACACCGCCGCCTCGGTGGCGCGGTAAAAGTCCGTCGGCGACCAGTCGAACAGTTCGCGCAAGGATTTGATCTGTGGCAGGGATGGTAGCGACAGGTTCTTGATTTTCAAGTACTCGTAAAACGAAAGCGTGGTCAGCCGGAGGGTGTGCCAGCGCCCCACCCCGGATTCCTGGCCCGCTTCCACCAGCGGCATGGCCGATCCGGTGAAAGCGATGCGCCGCCTTTTCTGGAAATCCACCTGATGCTTGACCCAGGTGGCCCAGTCGCGAATGAACTGGGCTTCGTCGAGGAACACGTATTCCAGCCCCTCGGCCTTCGGCTCTCGCTCGCGCCAGGCGTCCAGCACGGCATCGATGCCCGCCAGCTTCAGCAGCGGGTGGTCAAAGGTGGCGTACAGAATGTTGGCCGGCGGGACGCCCGCGCGCAGCAGCGCATCGACGGCCTGTAGCATCAAAGTGGTCTTGCCGATCTGGCGCGCGCCGGAAAGCAGAACGGCGCGGGGCGCCGGCGGCGCGGTCATCCACCCATGCAGTTCCTGGAAAGCCGCCCGTCGCCAGTGGGGCAAATCGGCGACGACCTCTCCCCGCCACCACGGGTTAAACGGGGACAGGACGGCGACGAGTTCTTCTCTGGATACTTTCATGCGATGCTTTTAACTGAAATTGCAATATAGTTTAATCATACTTTAATTAATAAAGAAAATTAAGGTATTTTTTCGCTCGGATGGGAAATAAAGTTGCCGGAGAGCCAGCGTCTTGCGCTGGTACGGTATCGGTTATTGGCAAGCCCACCGCCTGCTTGAATGAGCGACCGTTCCGAAGCCCCAAAGATCGGTTTCGTTATCTGAACCCATGTTCCCACAACCCGAGCGAGTTTTGTTTGACATCTAAACGAGAATGATTATCATTAAACGCACAAGTCCTTAATCGGAATGACCCGATGTGCGAGCTGCATCACGCTGCGCTGAAATCCCTGCAAGCCGTTCGGGGCGCCCCCGAGGCTCTCTCCGCGATGCCGCGCCAGCAGTTTTATTTGGGCAACGCTTGCGAGCGCAACACCAAACCGCTGGTGTTGTTGCCGCGCGCCAGCCTGGCGGCGTTCAATCGCGGCTTGAACGCGGTGGCGTCGTG
>CALGOO010000110.1 GCA_937960715.1 uncultured Candidatus Competibacteraceae bacterium | reverse complement strand
GGCCTATGCCGAGTTCGTCGATGCGCCGGAGTACGCCTCGGCGCTGCCACTGGTCAAGCCGCTGGGCCGGCTGTACGGCGCGCTGACCCGCACTCTCGGTCCAGTCTATCAACTCGCGCTGCGCCTCTGGCTGGCCAGTCTGTGGTTCGCGCCGGTCCTGATCGGGCGCTCGTTCCTGGAGGCGGTGCTGGGCTTCGTCAGCCCGCTGCTGGCGCTAGGACTGGCGACCCGCCTGGCCGCCATCGGCGCGATGCTGGCGCTGCTCGGCTCCGGTTTCATGGGCGCGGACGAAATCCAGACCATCAACCGGCTCTATCAGCTTTTCCTGCTCGGCCTGATCGCGCTGCGCGGGCCGGGACCGATTGCCGCCGACACCGTCCTGCAACGGCAACTCGCCCGCTGGTTCCCGCCGCTGGAAAGCTGGTCCGACGAAGCGCTGGCGGACGTGCCGCACGTGGTCGTGGTCGGCGCCGGTTTTGGCGGCATGAAGGTGGCGCATGGCCTGCGGCTGGCGGCTTGCCGGGTCACGATCATCGACAAGCGCAACTATCACCTGTTCCAACCGCTGCTGTATCAGGTGGCCACCGCCAGCCTGTCGCCGGCCGATGTCGCCACTCCGATCCGGGCGCTGTTTCGCGACCAGCACAACGTGCGAGTCTTGTTGGGTGAAGTAACCGGCGTGGACACCGCCACGCGTCAGATCATCCTGACCGACGGCGCGCGTATCGACTACGATTATCTGGTGCTAGCCACCGGCGCTCGTCACAGCTACTTCGGGCGCGACGATTGGGAACCCTACGCGCCGGGTCTGAAGCAGATCGACGACGCAACCGCCATCCGCCGGCGCCTGCTGCTGGCCTTCGAACAGGCGGAGAATTGCGCCGATTCCGAGGAACGGCAACGGCTGTTGACCTTCATCATCGTCGGCGGCGGGCCGACCGGCGTGGAACTGGCCGGCGCCATCGCCGAACTGGCCCGCCACGGCCTGAGTGGAGAATTTCGCAACATCGATCCGGCAAAGGCGAGGGTGTTGCTGGTGCAGTCGGCGCCGCGTCTGCTGCCGGCCTTTCCCGAAGCGCTTTCCGAGGTGTCGGCGCAATCGCTGCGGACGCTGGGCGTGGAAGTGTTGACCAAGAGCCGAGTGGAAAAAGTGGACGCCGAAGGCGCGCTGGTGTCCGGCCAGCGGATCGGTTCCCGCACCGTATTCTGGGCGGCCGGTGTGATGGCCTCGCCCGCCGCGCAATGGCTTGGAGCCGAAGCGGATTCGGCCGGTCGCCTCAAGGTGGGGCCGGACCTGACCGTGCCCGGCCTGTCCAACGTCTTCGCTGTCGGCGACACCGCTCTGAGCGAAGCCTGGGACGGCAAACCGGTGCCAGGACTGGCGCCGGCGGCCAAGCAGCAGGGCGTCTACGTGGCCCGGATCATCAAGGCTCGCCTGGAAGGCCGAACCCACTTGCCACCGTTCCGCTATCGCCATCTGGGCAATCTCGCCACCATCGGCCGCCAGGCGGCGGTGGTGGAGTTCGGCGGGTTCAAGCTGAGCGGGGCGCTGGCCTGGTGGCTGTGGGGCGTCGCCCATGTCTTCTTCCTGGTGGACCCGCGCAAGCGCCTGTCGGTCGCCATCGAGTGGTTCTGGGCCTATCTCACCTACAAGCGCGGCACCCGGCTCATCACCGGCGGTCGCGAATAACCCAAGGAGGCGGCGCGGGCTCCACCGGCTTCGGTCGGTGGCCGTCGCGCCGAATTCATCATGCACAAAGCACTTTCGCAACACTGGCCGGAATATCTGATGGAAGCCGCCGGCCTCGGACTGTTCATGGTCTCGGCCTGCCTGTTCGGTGCGCTGCTGGAATATCCAGGCTCGCCGCTCCATCAGGCCATTCCCGACCCGTTCGCGCGGCGCCTGCTGATGGGCTTGGCGATGGCCGCGACCGCGGTCGGCGTCATCTACTCTCCCTGGGGCCAGCAGTCGGGCGCCCACATCAACCCGTCCGTCACCCTGAGTTTCTGGTATCTGGGCAAGATCGCCCATTGGGACGCCTGGTTCTACACGCTCGCCCAGTGCCTGGGGGCGGTGGCGGGGGTGGCGGTCGCCGCCGCGCTGCTGGGACCCGTCCTGGCCGATCCGGCGGTCGGCTATGTGGTGACCCAGCCGGGCATGGCGGGCGTCACGGCGGCGTTCGCGGTGGAAGCGGTGATTTCCTTCATCCTGATGACGACGGTTCTCATCGTCAGCAATTCCCGGTTGGCCCGCTACACCGGACTGTTCGCGGCTACCCTGCTCGCCCTCTACATCACCTTCACCGCCCCGTTCTCGGGCACGAGCATGAATCCGGCCCGCTCCCTGGGTTCGGCCCTGGTGGCCGGGCAGTGGGCGTACTTTTGGATCTACCTGATCGCGCCGCCGCTCGGCATGTTGCTCGCCGCCGAGGTTTATCATCGGATCGCGGGGCGGGACGCGACGAAGTGCTGCAAGCTTCATCACGAGAACGACAAGCGCTGCATTTTCCATTGCAACTACGGGGGGATGGACCCGCCAGGGTCGAAGGCGGCGGTCCCGGTCGGCTAGTATCCATTCTTAACGGATCTTAGAGGCTCCGCGATGCAGAACTGGCGCTTGAACTGGAACGTTGTTCGTCATGACCTGGTGGTCGGGAGCTGTCCGCGCGAGCTGAGCGACCTCGACGCCATCCGCGTGGAAACCCGCGTGTCCGCCATCCTGTCGGTGCAACACGATGAATGCCTGGAAAAACTGGGTATCGACTACGCGGCCTACGTCCGGTACGGCCGCCGGATCGGCTTGGCCATGGAACGCTGGCCCCTGCGCGATTTCGATCCCGCCGATCAGCGGCGTGGTCTGCCAGCGGCGGTGGGCGGGCTGCACGGATTGTTGCGTCAGGGTCACCGGGTCTACGTCCACTGCACCGCCGGCCTCAATCGCGCGCCGCTGGTGGTGCTGGCGTATCTCACGCTGGTCGAAGGCGCAAGCCTGGAAGAGGCCATGACCCTTCTGTTGCGCGCGCGTCCCGATGTCTGTCCCACTTGGGAGGCATATCACGGATGCCGGCAGGATCTGACGGCGCGGTATGAAGACCGTATCCAGCGACGTACGTTCGAATTCAGCCAGCAGCAACCCGAGCAAAGCCCGTCGACCCACAGGCTCAAGGCGGAACGGGCGATTTGGCGCGAGGCGCTGACCACCGGGTAAGTCCAGCGCCCGTCCGAGACGGCGCGGCTTGGTCCAGTGGCGGCGGTTCCGGACACGATCAGGCGCGCATCCAGTCCACCCGTTGGTGAATACGGGCATCGGGTGATCGATTGACGATTTCGCCCGTCAACCGGAATCGGCCCCGATACCCAGCCGCTCCAGAATCCCGTCGCATTCTTCCAGGGTGGCGAAACCGATTTCGATCCGGCCGCGCCCCCGACCCGCGTCGTAGCGCAACCGCACCGGCGCGGTCAACCGCTCGCGCAGTCGCTCCTCCAACCGAACCAGATCGGGATCGCGCGGCGTGGCGACTCGTGGCCCAGGCGGGGCCGTCAGCAGGGTCCGCCGGTGTTCCAGTTCCCGCACGCTCCAACCCTGATCCGCCGCCTGTTCGGCCAGCCGGACCTGGCTGTCGCGCGGCAAGCCGAGTAAGACTTTACCGTGGCCCGCTTCCAGTCGCCCGTCTTCGATCAAGCTCTGCACCACCGGGTCCAGGTTCAACAGTCCCAGCACCTTGCTGATCGCCGATTGCGAGATACCGAGCAATTCGGCCAGTTGCTCCTGGGTCAGCCCAAACTCCTCGCGCAGACGCCGCAGCGCCCGGCCTTCCTCGATGGGGTTCAAATCCCGACGCAGCAGATTTTCCACCAGAGCGATGGCGGCGGCGGTTCGATCGTCGGCTTCCCGCACCACGACTGGCGCCTGGCGCAAACCGGCCCGCTGCGCTGCCTGCCAGCGCATGTGGCCGGCCAGGATTTCATAACCGCCGTTCGCCAGCGGCCGCGCCACCAGCGGTTCGATGACCCCGAACTGACGGATGCTCCGTTCCAGTTCGGCCAGATACGCATCGTCCACGCGCTGGCGCGGCTGATAACGGCTGGGAACCAGTTGGTCAAGGTCCAGTTGCCGAATGTCGCTCGCCATCAGGCTGCCGTCGAAGCTATGGCCGCCGGCGCCGATCCAGTCACCCAGACTCTTCAACGATTTGCGTCGGCTCATGCCAGTATCCTCGCGCGGTCGGCCTCGGCGGCCTCGATGCCGCTGAGAATTTCCTGGTGCCAGAGTTGGCGCACCGCCAGTAGGATTTCCGTGTTGACGCCGTCCAGCATCATGATCGCCCGGTTATAGGTGTCGCGAGAGCCGCGCGGCTGGTCGATTTCGTAGATGCTGAGCTGGTCGCTGGCGGATTTCTGCAATTCCTTGGTCAGGCCCATGCGGTTGCTGAGCAGCAATTCGCCATACGCGCCGTTGATCACCGCGATGTTGTTCAGCGTCTCGGTGCCGGCGTCCACCTTGGTCAGCAGGATGTTGAGCCGCTGCACGTTGATCTCCCGCTCGTACAGGGCGCAGACCTGCTCCAGGATGCGGAAGTACTGGACGCTGGAGGAAATGTCGTACATGTGCGGGACGATGGGCATGAGGATCAGGTTGGCGGCGGCGATGGCGTTCAGCGCTAGCATCCCCAGCGAGGGCGGGGTATCCACCACGATCACGTCGTAGCGATCCTCGACCGTTTTCAGCGCCCGGTGCAAGCGCACCGGCGGCGGTCCCAGGGCTTCGTTCTGGCGTTCCTCCGGTTGCGACAGCTTCCAGTCGGTGTATTGCAGGGCCAGCCGGGCCGGCGCCAGGTCCAGATTTTCCCAGTGCGTGCGCTTGATCGCCGCTTCGAGCCGGGCGGGGGCCTCGGTCAGCGCCGGCAGCAGATCGTCGCCGTCGTTCAGGTCGAGATCGGGGATGAAACCGAACGCGCCGGTGGTGGTGGCCTGGGGGTCGGCGTCCACCAGCAACACCCGGTAGCCCTCGCGCGCCAGATAATGGGCGAAATGCAGTGACATGGTGGTTTTCGCCACGCCGCCCTTGAGGTTGGAAAACACCACCCGCACGCAACTGGCCCCCAGAGGACGCGCGGGGCGCTTGCCGATGATTTCGCGAATGCGGTTGACCTCGTTGTAGTTGTAGATCCGCCGCTGGATCGAACCGGCATCCACCAGTCGTGGTTCGGGCAGTTCGCCGCGCGCTTCCAGGTTGCGCAGGTGGTTGGCGGTGCAGCCGGCCAGTTGCGCCGCCCGTTCGATGCCGAATTCCGGCAGGGTCTTGACCGAATGGCGCGCGCCGAGGGCTTCCAGCAGGCGGCGCTGCATCTGGCCGCCGCGCTCGGCCGCGTTGCGGCACAGGGTTCGGAAATTGAATCGCATCGCTTGCATTGGGCTGGCTCCAACGAGGATGAAGGGACACTGTTCGTGATTTTACCGCATGTAGGTGAAATTTTAACGCACGGAGTAAAAACGGGTCATGGAAGCCGATCTCGGCGTGATTCGCTGTCTTCACCCGCCTCGGATGATTCAGCAAAAGTTCATCCACGCTCACTCAGGATGCGCCCCGAAGTTCACTACCAAAGCGGGCGCGACCGGTGGATGGGCTGTCGGCGGCGTCGGCGGGAGCATCGAGATGAAAATTCGAGGTTCGTTGATGGGGATGGGATTGCTGTTGATGGGCGCTGGCTTGACGCCGGCGATGGCCGACACCTTTCGGCCGGAACGAGGCGTGCGCTGCGATGATGTCGCGCAAATCTGCTATGACCGGGGTTCGCCCAGCGTGGAGCTGACCCGACACTATTTCGGACGGGACGCCGCCCGGGCGTTGCGGTGGGAATTGCGGCGGGAAGAGCGTGGGCGGGATGGACGCGTGTTCTATCCCGAGTCGGGCGTGCGCTGCGACCGCGCCGAACAGGTTTGTTATAACCGACGTGGCGAGCCGAGTTTTCGATTGACCCGCGATTATCTCGGTTCCGACGCTGCTCGTCGCCTGGAGCGACGGTATGGCTCGGACTGGGGTTATTCCAACCAGTGACGCGCGGCCAGCGAGGCTGGCCGTGGGACCGGTTGTCGGTCCATGCAACCGGTTTCGCGGCCGCGCGGCGGCTGGCTATCCATCGTTCCTGAGCGCGGGTGCGGCGGTTTCCAGTCCAGTGGCTGGCGATGGAGCATCCTCGGCCGGGGTCGCGGCGGGTTCCATCGCCACGGACTTCGCCGGCGCGGCGGGTTCCGTCATCGTGGGTTCCGACGCCGTGTGTTCTTCCGCCGCCGCGACGCCGGTCCAGTGGGAGCCCAGCATTGCCTTGGCCTCGCCCAGATGCCAGGCGACATTGTCCAGATCGGCATGGGATTTGTGGATCCATGCCTCGCCCCAGTAAAAGTTGCAACTGGTTTCGGCCCTTAGCAGATGCCAGTGCGCTTCGTCCAGCACCCGCGCCAGTTCCGGACTGGGATCGTGGGCGCGCGCCGCCGCTTGCGCCACCGCGTGAAATTCCCGACTGATGTCGTGTACTCGGACCATGGTGTCGCGCTGGACCCAGGAACCCTGCCACTGATGGAAATCCCAGCCGTGATGGGTGTCGGTGTTCCAGGCCCCTCGTCGCACCGTGACCCGGCCATGCGCGCCGAACCGATTCAGGTAGTCGTTGATGAAAGTCGGCCGCAGGGTCGAATGGCCGGCGCGGATTTCCTCCAACGCCTCGTGATAGAAGTAGGTCCAGAAATTGGACTTCGCGGCGACGTTGCGGAACCAGCCGCCGTTGTCACCGTCGGTGGCGGTGGTTACCAGCGGCGGGAAATCGCACCACTTGGTGCGCTCGTGCAGCTCGTGGTAGAACCAGCCGTAGTCCATGCCGGCCAGTTGGGCGTCGGACAATTCGCGGTCGCGGACGATGATGACGATCTCTTCGCCGCCGTACTCGGCGATGTGTGGCCGGTAGCGCAGCTCCTGCCAGTGCATCGAATCCACCGGGTCCACGTACTCGCAATCCACCATCACATAGCGGTAGCCGGCCTTTTTCAGGTGCGGGATCAGCCGCATGTCGAAACCCATTTCCGGCGGCCAAAAGCCGTTGAACTGGTTTCGCCATAGCAGATGGCGGGCGATGGCCTGCCAGCGGGTGATGTGTTCGTCCCAGTCGGCCTCGGGAGTCAGCGCCAGCACCGGATGGTAATAGCCGGTCCCGAGAATCTCGAACAATTGCTGATTTTGCAGATGCCAAAGCAGCTTGCCGCAGTCCACGATGCCGTAGGCGCGTTCCTGGAAGCTGGGGTTGGACAATGTTTCCAGCAACGTCCCGGATAAGGATAGATGCACGCGGGCGATATCCTGATAGTCCCACAACGCGCGCGGCATGCGGTCGTAGGCGAACAGGATTTCCTTGGCTTCCCACTCGCTGGTTTCAAGCAGGTGATCCAGATTGCTGGGAGGCTGGTGCATGTTCAGTACCAGCGCATGGTGAACCTCTCGCATCGCGCGTCTCCTCGATGATCGCTTATGAGCGATGGCGTAAACCCCCTGGAACGGGGGCTGGTGGTGAGTCGGTGAGAGATGGGTGACGTCGGATCACAGCCGCCGGATAATCTCGTCCGCCATCTGGGTGGTGGCCAATTTTCCCCCGAGGTCGGCGGTGCGCGCCCCGGCCGTGATGGTGTCGTCCACCGCTTTTTCGATTGCGGCGGCTTCCGGCTCCAGTCCCAGCGAATGACGCAACAGCATGGCGGTGGACAGAATCATGCCGATCGGGTTGGCGATGCCCTGGCCGGCGATGTCGGGGGCCGAGCCGTGAATCGGCTCGTATAATCCGCATCGGCCTTCCCCCAGGCTGGCGGAGGGCAACATTCCCATCGAGCCCGCCAACACCGAGGCTTCGTCGGTCAGGATGTCGCCGAACATGTTTTCGGTGACGACGACATCCATCCAGGCCGGCCCCGTGATCAGTCGCATGGCGGCGGTATCGACCAGAACATGCTCCAGCTCCACGTCGGGATTCGCCTTGCCGACCTGCACGGCGATCTGCCGCCACAGGCGCGAGGATTCGAGCACGTTGGCCTTGTCGACGGACGTGACCTTGCTCTTGCGGCCTTTCGCCAGTTTGAACGCCAGTTCGACCACGCGGCGGATTTCGTAATCGTAATATTCCAGGGTATCGACGGCGCGCTCGCGGCCATCCTTGACATCACGCCCTTTCGGCCAGCCGAAATACAAGCCGCCGGTCAACTCGCGGATGACCAGGATATCCACGCCCTGGAGCTTTTCCGGCTTGAGCGGCGACGAGTCGATCAGCGCCGGATGCACCTTGACCGGGCGCAGGTTGGCGAACACGCCCAGGCCCTTGCGCAAGGCCAGCAAACCGCGTTCGGGACGATCCCTGGCGTTCGGGTCGTCCCATTTCGGCCCGCCCACCGCGCCCAGCAATACCGCGTCCGCCGCCTGGCAATCCGCCAGGGTTTCGTCGGTCAGGGACGAGCCGAAGCGGTCGATGGAGCAACCGCCCATCAGGCGCTCCTGATAGACCCATTGGTGATCGTATTGCCCGGCCACTGCGTCCAATACGCGGACGGCCTCGCCGACCACTTCCGGACCAATCCCGTCGCCGGGGAGTAAAACGATAGTTGCTTTCATGGGGATTCCGTAAAAATCCTCTGTTTTTCAGGCGCATTGCCATGAAAGAGCAGAGGGAGGCTTGCAGGCGATTCCACTCAGGATTCAGGAGCGGCTCTAGGCTCTAACGACGATTGGAACAGGTTCCACGTCCCCATTGACCGTCAAAATTCACGGAAACCTGCCCACGGGGTGGGGGCTGAAAGAATCTCGACAAATTGATCAACGTGACATTCGCCATGCCACTGACATTGCCGCGATAAATCCGCTGGCCTTTGTCGTTCTTGCGGTCGAAGCGTAACCGGGAGGATTGGGACATGCCCGCGCCGGTGCGCGCGTTGGAGAACTTCACTCTCTGCTCGAAGCCCGTATTGGGACTCCAGGGCACGGAAAATGAAATATCATCGGCATGATCGCGATTGATGGTTCCTCGACAGACGATATCCGCCGCCAAGACTTGGGAAGGAACCGTCATCGCCAAAACACCAAGCCCAATAATCGCGGGGCTGACGGCAATCAACCTGAGAACACTGCTCCACTGCATTTGAACGTCTCCCAGCATAAACAAGAATAAGAGATCGAACGGTCTACCAGAAGTAGACACCCATCAGTGTGCCACCGACAGCCCGTATTCCACCGCGTCCACCAGCGCCTGCCAGGAGGCTTCGATGATGTTGGCGCTGGCGCCGACCGTACTCCACAGCCGGGTGGTGTTGCGGGTGTCGATCAACACGCGGGTGATCGCTTCCGTGCCGTCCTTGCCATCCAGAATCCGGACCTTGTAATCCGCCAGATGGAAGGTGGCGATTTCCGGGTAGTGCCCTAGCAGCGCCTTGCGCAGGGCGAGGTCGAGGGCGTTCACGGGACCATTGCCCTCGGCGGCGGTGTGCAGCACCTCGTCGCCCACCTTCACCTTGACCATGGCCTCGGCGAAGATACCCCGGCCCTGGCGATGCTCGACGTTGACCAAAAAATCGACCAGCTCGAACGGTGGTTTGTAACCGGGCTGCTGGCGCTTGAGCATCATGGCGACCGAAGCTTCGGCGGCCTCGAAGGAAAAGCCGCGCGCCTCCAGTTCCTTCACGTCGTTGAGCACGCCCACCACGTCCGCCACGTCGCCGACTTCGACGCCGTGCTCCTCGGCCTTGCTGAGGATGTTCGCCCGGCCCGACAGCGCGGAGACCACCACGCGCATCTTGTTGCCCACCCGCTCCGGCGCCACGTGCTGGTAGGACTGCTCCGAGCGGCGCATGGCCGCCACATGCACGCCGCCCTTGTGGGCGAACG
>CALGOO010000109.1 GCA_937960715.1 uncultured Candidatus Competibacteraceae bacterium | reverse complement strand
GTGGATAAGTTATCCACAGGCTTGGCCGACTTATCCACAGAAATGGCCGACTTATCCACAAAGTTATCCACAGGCTATTTTCCGGGTTTTTACGGGTTACCGATCTATTTTCGCTAAAACGCCGAAAAATCCTGATTTTTTACAGATCATCATTTTGTAATTACTATATTTTACGGAAATAATTACGAAATTTACGTGAAATCGCCCGTGAAAGGCATTTTTTTACGATTCAATTAGATGATCTTAAAGATATTTATGAAATAAATCACGATTGATCAAAACCGCATTAAAACGCTGTTTTAAAAGTTATTCAACTTATCCACCGGGGTTATCCACAGGCATTTCTCTAGTTCGTCAGGGTATTCAGCAAGTTTGTGTAGTCGTCACGGATCTGGGGTTCATAGCGATGGAGTTCGCGGATCTTCCGGCAGGCGTGCAGCACGGTGGTATGGTCGCGCCCACCGAAGGCTTCGCCGATGTCCGGCAGGCTCAGATCGGTCAGTTCCTTGGTCAACGCCATGGCCATCTGCCGAGGACGGGACAGGATGCGCAGTCGGCTGTTGGACAGAAGGTCGCTGACCGGAATCTTGTAGTAGTCCGCCACGGTCTTTTGAATGTTCTCGATGGTGACCAGCTTGTCCTGCAAGGTTAGCAGGTCGCTCAATGCTTCCTTGACGAAACCGATGGTGATGGCCTTGCCGGTGAACTGGGCGTTGGCGTACACCCGCCGCAAGGCGCCCTCCAGTTCGCGGACGTTGGAGCGGATGCGCTGGGCGATGAAAAACGCCACTTCGTCGGGCAGGCCGATCTGAGCCTGTTCAGCCTTGCTTTTGAGGATGGCCACCCGCGTTTCCAGTTCCGGCGGCTCGATGGCCACGGTCAAACCGGAGCCGAAGCGGGACTTCAGGCGGTCCTCCAACCCGGCGACCTCCTTGGGATAACGGTCGCAGGTCAGAATGACCTGTTGCCGGCTTTCCAGCAGACTGTTGAAGGTGTAGAAAAATTCTTCCTGTGAGCGCTCCTTGCCGGCCAGGAATTGCACATCGTCGATCAGCAGCGCGTCCAGGATCCGGTAGCGCCGCTTGAATTCGTTGATGGCGTTGTGTTGCAGGGCGCGCACCATGTCGGCCACGAACTGTTCGGAATGCTGGTAAACCACCCGTGTTTCCGAGCCGCGTTCGCGCAGCATGTTGCCGACCGCATGCATCAGGTGGGTCTTGCCCAAACCGGTGCCGCCGTAGATGAACAGCGGGTTGTAGGCCCGGCCCGGGTTCTCGGCCACTTGCAGGCAGGCGGCGCGGGCTAACTGGTTGGAGTTGCCCTCGACAAAGGTGGCGAAGATGAAATCCGGATTCAGGCTACCGCTTTTGAGCAGTTCGGTGGTATCCAGGGATTGTTCGCCGGTGGTCTCCGCCGGCGTTGGCTCGTCGACGGGGACAGCCAGCGGGGGCGGATGGCCGCCGCTGCCGATTTCCAGCGACACCCGTGGTCGTTGCGCCGGCCGTAGACGTTCCAGCGCAGCTTCGATTTGCGCCAGATGGTGTTTCCGGACCCAGTCGAGCACGAAGCGATTGGGCGCCAGTAGCCGCAGGGCATCGCCTTCCTCCTGGGCGTGCAGTGGACGAATCCAGGTGCTGAGTTGCTGTTCGGTCAGCTCGCGTTCCAGGCACTCCAGACAGTCTTTCCACAAGGCGTGGTCCATAGCGTGGTTCTCCTTCGGGGGCCTCGGCGTTGGGCGGCGGGGGACAGCATGTCCGTCGAAAACTTTATCATCCTGGTGTTTGGCTGGGTAGCAGCGCGCGCTGATGACAATCGCGCCGTAGCTTCGTGAGATTTCCCGTGGAAGCGCCTTGCGTATTTCACGCCAGGACAGCGGGTGATTTCACGGCGGGCGGCGGCGGTGAAACAGGCCGGAATACGCACGGTGGGCCTGCGTGGCGCCCGGTTCACGATGGAACGGGATTTTTGCCGAGGCCGGCTGATGGAGCAGCATGGTCTGGCGGTGATGATTTCCGATCCGGCGGATCGGGCGATCGCTCACCGGGTCATTTATGATGAGCTGTGTCGGAGCGACATCCGCGCCGAATCGCGGGCGCAGTATCGCCGAATCATGCAGCGGCTGGTCGAGGCTGGGGCCGAGAGGATCATCCTGGGGTGTACCGAGATCGGGCTATTGGTCAGCCCCGTCGACGCGCCGGTTCCGCTGTTCGACACCACCCAACTTCATGCCCAGGCCGCGGCGCTATGGGCGCTGGACGATTCATCATGAAAAGAAGCTTGTGGCTCCTGGTGTTGGGGTTGGTGGGTTGCGCTGTCGCCCCGCCGTCTGGCGTGACCCCGATCACCGGTTTCGACCTGGATCGTTATCTCGGTCGCTGGTACGAGATCGCCCGCTTGGATCATGCCTTCGAGCGTGGCTTGAGCCGCGTCAGCGCCACTTATGACCGGCGCGCTGACGGCGGTGTACAAGTGCTCAATCGCGGTTATGACGAGCGCGCCGGTGGTTGGAAAGAGGCCGAAGGCCGCGCCTATTTCATCGGTGAGCCAACGGTCGGTTCTCTCAAGGTGTCGTTCTTCGGACCGTTCCATGGCGGCTACCATATCATCGCTCTGGATCAGGAAAACTATGCTTGGGCGATGATCGCCGGCCCCAGTCGGGATTATCTGTGGATTCTGGCCCGAATCCGGCAGTTGCCGCCGGCCGTGCGCGACCGACTACTGGAGCAGGCAAAGGCCCTGGGCTTCGCCACGGATACATTGATCTGGGTGAAGCAAGATCGGTAACCGTTCAGATCCCCTGGTGGTTTCGCCCCGCACCGATGGGTTTCGCTACGCTCAACCAATCTTAATAAAAACAATTGGTTGTAGGATGGATTGAGCGTAGCGAAACCCATCGGTGCGGGGCGAGAGGGGTCTGAAAGGTTACCAAGATCGTTTGTAAAAATCAGGAGTCGCGCGGAAGTCCCGGTACGGGAGGTGCGGATCGAGCCGATTATCTCGAACGGCCACCCGTCGCTG
This sequence comes from uncultured Candidatus Competibacteraceae bacterium, assembly GCA_937960715.1. Lineage (GTDB taxonomy): Bacteria > Pseudomonadota > Gammaproteobacteria > Competibacterales > Competibacteraceae > Contendibacter. Next base: position 5,256 of record CALGOO010000109.1, on the reverse strand, counting down.
GACGGGTTCAGGGATAGCCAGGATGGGCGCGATGAGGTTGTTACTGGAAGGGAAGCAGGTATTGGATTTGACGACGGCCGACGGGCATCGCCTGAATCAAGGCGATGCGCTCGATCGGCCCACCCCATACGCTCCACCGGGTGGCTTTACCTCGCGCCCACCCATCCGGCCGGTGGTGTTCTGCTGAAACGAACATAGGCCATTGATTTGATGGTCGGGGTGACAGGATTTGAACCTGCGACTCCTGCCTCCCGAATCCAGGGCTTTACCTGTTAGGTATTTATTCACAAACACTTAGCGCCATCCGCCCCACGCCAATTGGTCACGGATGGACAGGAAGTTTCCCCGCGTGACCAGGTTTCGTCACGATCCAGTCACGCCACTGCTACCGGCAGATATTTTCGCACGGCCGCCCGTCCTTATCGCCATCCAGTCGGCTTACCCCACACTGCGTCAGATAAAACCGCGCTTCCTCGCACGAAGTCATCTCACCGCAAGTGCGTTTCGCTCCGCAGCGCCACGCACCTTCTGGCTGAGCCGGCGCCGGTTTTGGGCGGACCGCCGCCGCTTCACCATGCCGCCAGTCCCACGGTGGGATCGGGTTGGCATCGGCCCACAACCCGCGCCGCGCCGCTTTCGCCTCCGCTTCCAGCGCCAACAGCCGGGCGTCATCGCTGTACTTCCGATACACCCACGCCAGCCCGCGCCGCACCTGTTCGGCCTGCACATCCACGCCCGCGACGGTCACAACCCCGAGGGTCCGGTCATACTTATCAGGTCCGGCGCTTTCGATCCGCGCCTCCTTGCCAAATGCCAACGCGGAGAGCGCCTGTTTCGACTGTTGGCCGTAGGGCTGGCCGCGTTCCGGCGCGTCGATCCCCGCCAGCCGCACCCTGACCGACCGGGTGCCTTCCACCCGCACCGTCAAGGTGTCGCCATCGGCCACGCCCACCACCCGGCCCGTCAGGGTTTCAGCCGCGGCGGGAATTCCCGCAACGGCCAAGGCCAGGGCCAGCGGCAGAAGCACGCTACCCGCAATCCGCTTGGTCATGTCCATCTACCGATTGAGCAAGCGCAGCAATGACTTTATACATAGCTGCCTGCTGATCCGGTGGCAGCCGATCAAACATCAAGCCCACGACCAACGCTTTTTGGCTCAGCGTTGCATCTACAGGCGATGGCTGTTCATTCGCAACACGATCCAGCCACCCAGATTCCAGCCGCAGCGCCCGCTCGATCTTCCGCGCCGTTTTTTCACCAACGTTCCGCCGCTCCATCAGCAATTGATTGAGGTATTGCACGCTCAGGCCAATGGAATCGGCAAACGCCTGTTGAGAGTGACACTCTGACACCAGGCGCTTTAGGTTCTGGAGACGAGTCAAGGTTATTTCCATACATAAACACTAGAGCAATTGCTACACGCTGTCATTCAAGCTAATGCTTGATTTTTTATACAGCGATTGCTATAAATAGCGGTATGAACCTAAATGACTTCTTCAAAGCGCATGACACGGCACATATCGCCGCCGTCGCAGAGAGGGCCAATACCAGTCTCGGCTACCTACGCGGATGCCTCTACGGACAGCGGCGCATGAGCGCCGACCTGGCTGTATGGCTGGAATACGCCTCGGACGGCGAAATGACCGCCCGCGAGTTACGGCCTGACCTGCCATGGCAGAGCACCGAAGCAGCCTGATTTCCTCCACGGTGGTTCTTCCTCGCCGGGGTGGGGCGAACCAGCCCCGGCGGGCTTTTTCAGGAGTCCCTCATGGCGCGTGACATCGTCCTGCGAGTACGCATCGACGAACCCACCGACGCGGCGCTGGACGGCATGGCCCGCTACAACGCCGTCCCGAAAGCCACGCTGGCGCTCCATCTACTGCTGGAAGCGCTCGACCAGCGCCTGAAAGTCGGACCGCCGGAACGGATGCAGGATGACCTACGCCGCGCGGCGTAGGAAGGGCCGCGCGAGGCCCTCATGAGCGACATAACGCTGGATTTGAGCCGGCTCACGGAACCGCAGCGGGCCGTATTGGAGCAGGAAGCGAAAAAACACGACTGCTCGCTGGAAGAAGCGGCCAGCCGTTTGATCGAGGACCAAATCGAGCGGCGCTGCCACATCCCCGCCCTGCGCCGCACCATCCTTCCCTTTCGGAGGCGCAGAAAATGAACGCATGCCAGGCCACCCAAAAACGGACCTACCGCACCGCTCCCGCCGCTTGGCGCGTCATCCAGCGCCAGCACCCGATCAAATCCAGGCAAAACAGCGCAGCGTACCGCTGCCCCCATTGCCACCAGTGGCACATCACCACGCACTGTCGCCACGACCACCCCGTTGACTGGCCCCTTCGCAAGCTCGCGTGGCTCGAACGGGAGGCACGGGTATGAGCCGGATTCGCACGATAAAGCCTGAATTTTGGACCAGTGAACAAATCATGGAATGTTCGCCGCTGGCAAGGCTGGCGTTTATCGGAATGTGGAATTTTTGCGATGACAACGGCGTTCACCCTGCGTCATGCAAAACGCTCAAGGCCGAAGTGTTCCCAGGCGATGACCTGACAGCATCCAACGTGCAGGAATTGGTCAACGAACTGCTGAGACAGCAGCTAATAGCCACATTTTTAGCCGACAGCCGCCCTTGGTGGGTTGTCACCGGCTGGCATCATCAACTCATCAATCGCCCCTCAAAATCCCGCTATCCACTACCGCCGCGCCATGCGCCATTGACCGACAGCGTGAGCATTCACGGAGGACTCACTGAGTCCTCAGTGAGCATTCACGGAGGACTCACTGTAGGAGGGGAAGGGAAAGGAGGGGAAGGGAAAGGAGAGGAAGGGAATGGAAGGGAGGGGAGAGAAACGCGCACGCGCAAGGAAAAATTTCCCCTGCCTGATGACTGGCAGCCCGACGCCAGCACCTACGCCTTGCTGGAAAAGCAAGGCATTGACCGCCCATTCGCCGAAAGCTGTCTGGATGAGTTTCGGCTGTACTGGCAGGAAAACGGCGAACGCCGCGCCGGTTGGGAAGCCACCTTTCTGAATAGCGTCAAGCGGTCATGGGAGCGCCAGCAATCCAGCAAGCCACGCAACAACAACACCCCGCACGACAAGCAAGCCAAGAACCAATCCGCAATCAGTGAGTGGCTTTCAACCGACCGAGACCACAACGCTATCGAAGGAACCTGCACCCATGAAATCCACTGACAGAGCCGCATTTGCAGAAACGCTAGGCGACTGCATGACGTTCTACGAGAAAGTCATCACGCCCAGTCAGATCACCATCTGGTTTACCAGCTTGCAGCCCTACGAATTGGCCGCAGTGCAAGCCGCATTTGGGCGCTACATCACAGACCCGAACGATTGCCGCTTTCCGCCCAAGCCCGGCGACATCATCCGCCACATCCAAAGCGCCAGCGCCGACGATGGCCGGCCCGGCGCCGATGAAGCCTGGGGTTTGCTGCTGAGGGTGATCCGCGACGAGCACGAAACCGGCGTGCTCACCGACGAGATGCGAGCCGGCTGGACCGCCTGTCAGCCGATTCTGGCCTTGGGCGACGAGGTCGGCGCGCGGCGGTGCTTTTTGGAGGTCTACGCCCGCCACGTCGCCGAAGCCCGCCAGCGGCAACGCCCGGCACGGTGGACGGTGACGCTGGGCACCTGCCCGCAATTGCGCGCCCAGCGCCTGACCGAGGCGATGCAGGCCAACCGGTTGAGCCGCGATCAAATCACGGCCCTGCTGCCCGGCCCGACGCCGGCCAGTCTCGATCAAGTGGCGGGTCTGCTGGAAGGCCCGGGTTCGACCCGGAAGGATGCCGATACCGCGCAACGGTTGCGGGCGCTGGCGGCGATGTTGCGCTCCAGCAGCGCAGAGGCGGAAGCGCGCCGGGCGGCGGAACGCCAGCGGCAACGGGAACAGGAAACCGAGAAGAAGCGCGAGATTAAACGCCTCATCGACCAACACGCCAACAATGGACGGGATGCGGCATGAAGGCATCGCTCGTCTCCCTGAGTTACCAAGGGCTGACCGTCGCCTTCAACGAAGACGGTTGGTTCAACGCTACATCCGCCGCTGCTCATTACGGCAAGCGCCCGGTGGATTGGCTGGCGCTGGACAGTACGCAGGAGTACATCGGTGCGCTCCTTCGGCACATGGGAATAAGTGAGAAATCCTCACTTATTCGCGCCCGTCGGAATAGCGGAACCTGGTTTCATCCGCGCCTGGCTGTAGCCTTCGCCCGTTGGCTCAATGTTGATTTTGCGGTCTGGTGCGACGTGCAGATCGAAGCCTTGATCAAGCAGCAACATCCGCATTTCGACTGGAAGCGCCAGCGCCACGAGTCGGCCGCCAGCTTCAAGGTGATGAACGATGCGCTCAAGCTGGTGCGCGAGGAGCAAGGCAAGGTCACCGCCAGTCACCACTACATCAACGAAGCGCGCCTCATCAACGGCGTCCTGACCGGCCAATTTTCCGCCATGGACCGGGACCGCCTGTCCGAGTCCGACCTGTCGCTGCTCGCCCATCTCGAAGTCCGCAACTCCGTACTGATCGGGCGCGGCCTGGATTACACGGCCCGCAAGCTGATCTTGCGGCAAGCCGCCCTTGATCTTCGGCCCACGGCTACCGCCTTGCCCCAGGACCGCGCCGCATGATTTCCAAAGCCCGAATCGCGGCGACCATCGCCCTCCAAAAACCCATGCCGAAACTCGAGCCACCACGCGATGTGTGTTGTCACTGCAAGCGCCCGACCACCCTGCACAGTTTCGTCACGCCCGACGGCCATTGGATCGAGACGCACCATTGCGCCGAGCACGGCGATGTCATGCCGATGCGTTCGGCCATCGTCAACGAGGTCTGAAATGAACGAAGCGACCCACGACGAACGGCAACGCGGCGCGCGGCAAGAGTTCGCTGACTGGCGCGAAGCCCACCCGAATTTCAGCAGCCAGGAGCTGCTGAACGCATGGGCGCGCATCCGCCGCCAATGGCGCTTGACCCCGCCCGAAAAGTCACGCCAGGGGAAACCCCGATGAACCGCTACCCGTACCGGAAAGGCCAGAAGAAACGGCCCACGCTGAAAGCCATCGTCGAACGCCGCCCGCCAAACCCCGGCCGCACCGCTGGCGGTATTGGCTGGGAGTACGTCTATCCCACGCCGCCAATCTGCCGCCACGAATACCCGGGGCCCGACGAGGAACCGGGCCGCTACGACACCCTGACCCTGAAAACGGCTGGGGGAGGGGAAGGGGGGTAGGGGGG
>CALGOO010000108.1 GCA_937960715.1 uncultured Candidatus Competibacteraceae bacterium | reverse complement strand
AGGAAACCGACCGCAAGTTTCAGGAAACCGACCGCAAGTTTCAGGAAACCGACCGCAAGTTTCAGGAAACCGACCGCAAGTTTCAGGAAACCGACCGGTTGATCGAAAAATTATCGCGGGAAACCAGTCAGAAAATCCGCGCACTTGGCCAGCAAATCGGCGGCTTGGGCAATAAGTTCGGCAGTTTCACCGAAGGTCTGGCCCCGCCGTCCATGGAAAGAATCCTGCGCCAGTGCTTCGGCGTGGACACGGTCAGCCCCAGCGTCCGGGTTTCCAGACAGGGCAAACACTTGGAAATCGACGTACTGGCTTATGCCAACGGCGAACTCAATGCCGCGTATGTGGTGGAGGTCAAGAGTCACCTGCGTGAAGAGAACATTCAGCAACTGCTGGATATTCTGGAGCACTTTTCCGAGTGGTTTCCGGAGCACCGCGACAAGAAGCTTTACGGTATTCTGGCCGCCGTGCATATCCCTGAATCGTTGCGCCAGCGGGTTCTGGATCAGGGTCTCTATCTGGCGCGGATTCACGACGACCTATTCGAACTGCAAGTACCTGAGGATTTTCAGCCCCGGCGTTTCGATCGTCGGGCGCAATAAAAAACGGGCGCTGTCACCAGCGCCCGTCGCTGCCCTTACGCCTGATGCCAGGCTTTGGTATTAGAAGTCCACGCGCGTGCCAATGGAAACGCCGTTTTGATCGCCGTAGAAAATGGTGCCTGGGTTGGACACCAAAACAGCGCCATCGGCGGTGAGGCTGGCTTGCTGAGCGTCGCGGCCGACATATTCAACCCATATCCGGGTCCGCTTGCTGAAGTTGTACTGATAACCCAAGGCGTAATTTTGGATCGGGTCAGCTCCCGATATTCCCGTGTCCAGTTGACCATAGGCGGCGCTGATGACATTGTTGCCGAAGGTATAGGAACCGGTCAGATAGGCGCTCCAAGGCGTATCGACACCAAAAAACTGCTCGAACAAAGGTTCATAGATCCCCCATTGATTCAGTGTGCCTTGTTCGTAGGTCAAGCCAATGCTGAACGCCCCAGTCTGATAACCCAAGCCGATACCCCACTGATCGCGATCCAGATCAACGACGGGAATTCCCGCGTTATCATAGAGCGTGCTTCCATTCAGGGCGATATAGGTGGCGCCGACGAAGAACGGTCCATTGGTATATTTCAGGGCGACCGTCCATTCATCGATCCCATCCGACCATCCTTCTCGCTCATTGGTTGGGAAAGTCCCTAAACCATCCCTGGTGATGCTACTGGCCATGACCAGCATGGCCGAGGCGCTGAATCCACCAAAATCCGGCGTCGAGTAGTAAACGCTGCTTGGCAGACGTTCCAGGGTTCCTCCGGATTGCGCATTGGAAACGTCCGTGGTGGAAGAACGGACGAAACCGTTATTGGAGCCTCCCAGCCATACCGTCGGGCCATAGCTTAAGGAAGTGTTGAAGATATCGGTGATACCCACAACCTCGTAGTAGGGGGTGACTTGCGTGCCGACCGTCAACTGACCAAAACCACCCTTCAGGCCAACGAACTTGGGCCGATCACCCTGAAGGTTCCCGCCGTCGGTGACATCCACGCCGAACTCGTATTGGTAGACGGCGCTCAGGCCACCGCCCAGATCCTCGACACCCTGAACGCCAAGTCGGGAGGCGTTGTTGACCACATCCCAAGTAGCGTCACCCTCAAAAAAATTAAAGAGGTTGTCGTCGTCGTTGTAATCGACCGACACCCGCGCGGAGCCATACAGGATAGTGTCGGCCTGCGCGGCCAGGGGAGCGGCAAGGGCGGCAGCAACCGCCAAGGCAAGAACGGACTTTTTCATGGCATGATTCCCAAGTTGTGGCGCATGTCCAACCAAGCTCAAAACTCGCTTTCCAATCAAATAGATGGGCTGATTGGAAAGCAATCTTGAATCAATATTTTGGAGTGATTTATATACTGATCGCGGCAAAAAAGCAACTATTTTTATAAAAGATACAACTTTTGGTTTCAATGCAACGGCATGGCATGAAAGCAAGAAAACCGGAACCAAAAAGAAAACGGGCGCTCTTGGGCGCCCGTTTTTTCAAGCGGATTCAGAAGTTCGAATCAGAAGTCGACGCGGGTACCGATGGAGACCGTCTGTTTGCTGCCAACCAACTCGGAGTCAACGTCCTGGCCGATGTATTCAACCCAAACCCGGGTGCGCTTGCTGAAGTTGTACTGGTAGCCCAAGGCCCAGTTGTTGATGTCGCTTTGCGTGAGAATATTCCCATTGGCAAGGAAGAGCTGGCCATCGTCGGGGGTCATGTAGCCATACGCACCCCGGATGATGTTGTTGCCAAAGGTGTACTGGCCGGTCAGATAAAAGTTATCGGTCTGGCCGAAGTACTGGGTGTTGACGTCACCCCGTTCCCAGTTGATGGTAACGGCGAAGGGGCCTGAGTTATAACCAAACGCCAAGCCATATTGCTCGCCGTCCCAGGTGGGCCGGGTGAAGAAAGCATCGAAGCCGGGACCGTCGAGCGCCATGTAGGTGCCGCCCGCGAAGAACGGCCCATTCTTGTAGGAGGCCGAGATGCCCCACATGTCGATGTTATCGGAAAGATTGGCGGGAACCAGATTGGTCGTGCCGCCGATGCGCGTGTCGCCGCACGCCGTGCCATAGCGAAGCTCGGTGGGCACCTGCGGATCGGTGGGCGGGCACTGGCCGTTCATCACCAGCATCGCCTGGGCGCTGAAGCCGCTCCAGTTGGGCGTGGTGTAGATCAGGCTGTTGTCCATGCGCGTGCCGAAGGTATTGCCCAGATAGACGCTGTCGTTACTGAACAGCTTGGTGCTGTTGAAGATATCAGCGATACCCATCACGTTGTAGTAGGGAGTCCATTGAGTACCGATGGTCAACGCGCCCCAGCTCGAGCCCTTCAAACCGACCCACTTCGGGCGGTTGCTGTTCAGGTTGCCGCCGTCGGTGACGTCCACGCCAAACTCGTACTGGTAGATGGCGCTCAAGCCACCACCCAAGTCTTCCTCGCCCCGCACGCCCAGGCGGGAGGCATTGTTAAAGACATCCCACGAGTCGGTGCCAACCGTGGTTCGCACCAGCGAACCATCGGGCGCTCGAACATAGTTGGAGTTGAAATCGCTGTAATCGACCGACACCCGGGCGGAACCGTATAGAGTCGTGTCGGCGTAGGCGGCGGAACCGAAACCAACCAGCGCAGCGGCAACGGCCAGCGCAAGAGCAGATTTTTTCATGACTGAACTCCTAGGTTTGTGTTGTATGCATACAACAAAAGGGCATTCGCAACTCATGGAGTAAATTTATACGCATTCTGAAGCGGAAACGCAACTGATATTTTCAAAAAAAACACAAAACCTTCGTTTTGTTATAAAAAAACAACTGATTGTTGTTTTTCTGATTATGACAACAAACCCCGCGCATTTCAATTTAAAGTAGTGTCGCTTGGATTTTGAGTTTGGATATCGTATCAAATAACTATTTGATTTACAAATTGTTGTAATCGGTTGGGTGTGATTCAAAGTGATGCAAATCCCATAATACCCCATGACCTACTGATACC
>CALGOO010000107.1 GCA_937960715.1 uncultured Candidatus Competibacteraceae bacterium | reverse complement strand
TTGGGCTGGGCGCGAATCAGCGGGAGTTGAAGATATTGCATGACGGCGCGCTGCTCAGCTTGACCGGCACGAAAAAACTGGGCGCGGCAGTGCGCGGAGTGAACAAGATTCAGATCGAGTTGAAGCGGGTGCTGCCGCACAATATGCACCACTTCGCCCAATTCACCCGTGGCGACTTTCAAAATCCCGACTTCAAGCTGCCGATCGAACATTTTGCTGAAACATTCAGCTACGAGGAGTCGATGCCGGCGGGCAAGGAAATGCAGCGCCAGTATTTCGCGGTCGATTTCGCGCGCTTCGCGCAGACCAAGGGCTATCCGCCTCACGGCCTGTTCCTGTTGAAAATCGCGGAGAAAAAGGATAAGCCGGCTGAAGCGTCCGAGCCCTGCGCTAGCGATGACGCGGCGCAAACCGGCGATGAGGAATCCGGGGAAATCGGCGAGGAAGGCCAGAATGGATGCGCCGACAAAGCCGCCTCGAATACAGAAGAATCAGAGGATTCCGCGAGCGAATCCGGGACGGACGAGCAAGACGCCTCCGCGACCGAAGCGGACGAGGCCTTAATCAAAGACCAGCGCCTGGTGTTGTTGACGGACTTGGGGCTGCTGGTCAAAACCGCCGCCGATGGCCATCAGGACGTGTTCGTGATGTCGTTTCGCAGCGGCCAGCCGGTGGCCGGCGCCCAGATTTCATTGCTGGGCATGAACGGAATCCCGCTCGCTTCGGCGAAGAGCAACGCGCAGGGCCAGGTCAGCTTCCCATCGGTCGAGGGATTGAAAGACGAAAAGGCGCCCTCGGTCTACCTCGCCGAAAAAGACGGCGATCTGTCCTTCCTGCCTTATTCGCGGAATAACCGGCTGCTGGACGTGTCGCGTTTCGACGTGGACGGGCTACATGATGCGGCGGATTCGCTGCACGCCTTCGTGTTCTCCGACTGCGGCATCTATCGCCCCGGCGATCAAGTGCATATCGGGCTGATCCTGCGCAAGCGCGACTGGTCTTCATTGCCGGCGGGACTGCCGCTCAAAGCCGTGATCACCGACCCGCAAGATCAGGAGGTTTGGAGCGAGACCGTCGCCTTCGGCCTGGAAGGTTTCGAGACACTGGACTGGACCAGCCCTGAAGCCGGCAAGACCGGTACTTACCGCGTGGAGTTGTTCCTCCCGCAAAAGGACGACAAGTCCCAAAAAACCAAAACAATATCCTTGGGCGCCACCACGATCAGGGTCGAGGAATTCCAGCCGGATCGCTTGCAGGTCAAGACCGAAATCCTGGGAGCGCAGGCTGGCTGGCTGAAGCCGGAAGGAGCCAAAGCCACCGTGACCGTGCGCAACCTGTTCGGCACGCCGGCGGTCGGCAATCCAGCCAAGCTGGAAATGACCATCCGCCCCTGGCTGGGGCAAGTGCCCGGTTTCCCCGAATATCGTTTTCGCGGCACGTTCGAAGCGGATATTGCCAAATTGCCCCAGGATTTGGGCGAAGTGAACACCGACGCGCAAGGCATCGCCACGTTCGACCTGCCGCTCTCGAATATCAATGAACCGATTTTTGAAATCAACCTGGCCGGTGAGGGCTTCGAGAAAGACTCCGGGCGTTCGGTGGTCAACGTGGCGTCTACACTGGTATCCCGGCAATCCTCGCTGCTCGGCATAGCCGCCGATGGCAGCCTCGATTACATTCCGAAAGGCAGCGCGCGCAAGCTGAAACTGCTGATGGTTGGTGCGGACTTCAAACCGAAAGAGGCAGGGCCAATCGCCGCGGAAATCTTCGAGCGGCGCTTTATTTCGACGCTGGTCAAGCGGGGGGACGGCCTCTACGCCTATCAGTCGGTTCAGCGTGACGAACCGCGCGGAAATTTGCCGGTATCGCTGACCGACGGCAAGGGCGAACTGGCGCTACCCACAGGCAATCCGGGCCGCTTCTACGTTGTATTCAAAAACGCCCAGGGCGAGGAACTCAACCGGGCCGACTATGACGTCGCCGGCGAGGGCAATGTGACGCGGAACATCGAGCGCAATGCCGAACTGAACCTGACGCTGAACAAGAAGGAGTACCCACCGGGCGAGCCGATTGAGGTGCAGATCGTCGCGCCATACCAGGGCGCCGGGCTGATGACCATCGAACAGAATGGCGTGGTCGCCAGCCAATGGATCAAGACCAACAGCGCGTCATCGACCCACCGGATCACCTTGCCCAAAAGCGTCAGCGGCAATGCCTACCTCTCGGTGGCCTTCGTCCGCTCGCTGGACTCGCGGGAAATCTATATGAGCCCGCTTAGCTACGGGGTGGTTCCATTTGCCATTTCCCGCCAGGCTTATCAGCAGGAGGTCACGCTCGACGTGCCCGAAAAAGTGCGGCCCGGCCACAATCTGGAGGTGCATTACCGTGCCAGGGAATCCACCAAGCTGGTGATCTATGCGGTGGATGAAGGCATCCTCCAGTTTGCCCATTACCGCAACCCGGCCCCACTAGACTTCTTCTTCCGCAAGCGGGCCTTGCAGACCAAGACCCACCAGATTCTGGACCTGATCCTGCCCGATTACGCGCTGGTGCAGAAGCTGTCGGCGACCGGCGGCGACGAGGATGCCGAAACCTTCGGCAAATACAAGAACCCCTTCGCCCGCAAGCACAAGCCGCCGTTGGCCTTCTGGTCGGGCATCCTGGACGCCGGGCCGGCCGAACAGGTGTTGTCCATACCGGTGCCCGATTATTTCAACGGCAGCATTCGGGTGTTGGCCGTCGCGGTCAATGCCGGCAAGCTCGCCGTGCCAGTCAGCCGCACGGTCGCCAGCAACCCCTATGTGATCCAGCCGCAGCAACCGCTGGCGGTCGCTCCCGGCGACGAATTCGACATGGGCGTACTGGTGGCGAACAACACCGGCGAGAACGGCGACAAGACGCTGGAAGTGTCAGTCAACGCTGGCGACGCGCTGGAATTGCAATCGCCCAATCCGCAAACCCTGACGCTGGGGCCGGGCAAGGACGGCACGGTGCGGTTCAAGGCGAAGGCCAGGGAGAAGCTTGGGCCCATCGAGTTGCGTTATCAGGTTTCCGGCGGCGGCCGGGAGGCCGGCTATAGCGAGGAGATGAGCATTCGCCCATCTCAGCCGTTGCTGACTACGATGCGGAACGGCGTGTTACGCATCGTCGACCAGCAGGCCGGCAAGACCGCGAAACTCGATCTCGAACGCAAGGTTTATGACGAACAGCGTTTCGCGGAATTTTCCGTCTCGATGACGCCCGCGGCCTATCTGCGCGGCATCGTCGAATATCTGAAACATTACCCCTACGGCTGCACCGAGCAACTGGTCAGCCAGGCCTTTCCGGCGGTTGTGTTGGGCGGAAACGTGGAATTGGGCTTATCGACCGAGGATGTCGACCGCTTGTTCAAGCGCACCATGAAAATCCTGCAAGCCCGCTTGAAACATGACGGCAGTTTCGCGTACTGGTCGATTGCCGGCCCGTCCGAGCCGTTGTACTCGATGTATGCGACCCATCTGTTGCTGGAAGCCCGCGAGCGCGGCCAACGGGTCTTGGATACGCTGTTCGACCGCGCGATCCACTACGCCGACCAATACACCCAGGAACGGCATTACTATTGGCGCGAACACGAAGCCCAAGCCTATGCCCTTTACCTGCTGTCCCGCAACGGCCAGGTCGTGGCCGACCGACTCAAGGCCTTCGAGGCCGAACTTGATCGGCAATGGGGACAAGGCTGGCAGCGCGAAGACAGAAGAGGTGAGCCGGCGGCCAACTGGGTGCGATTCCTGCTGGGCGCGTCCTATAAACTCCAGCACCTCGACCAGGATGCCGACCGCTTCTTCGGTGAATTCCAGCGTCAATGGAAAAAGTCCGGGCTGCTGCCGTGGAATCTCCAGAACGACCCAGAGATGATGAGCCTCTACCTCTACCTGCTCAACAAGCACTTCTCGAAACTTGTCGACACCCAAGACCCGCAATTCGGCCGTTATCTGCTGGAACTGGGCCAGGACATGGTGAAGCAAAAAACCAACTCCTTCCGCGGATCGTGGGCCTTGCTGGGCCTGGGCAGCCTGTGGAACCGGTTCGAACATGAAGACGGCAAGAGTTTCAGGGTGAACGCCGGCCAGCCGCCCATCTCGCTGGCGCTGGAAGGCATGACCGTCAAGCGAGTCGAACTGGAACGGATGATGACCCCGGTTGCAGTGAGCGGCGAAGGCGTCTGGAATCTGTATTATCAACTCACTGAGCGCGGCTACGACAAGGCGGCGCCGACCACCGCGATCAGCCAGTCGATTACCATCAATCGCGAGTTGTTGAACGAGAAGGGAGAAAAGGCCCGTGAACTGGATTTGCAGGACAAATTGCACATCCGCTTCGCGCTGCACCCCGATCGGGCGATGAAGAACCTCGCGGTGGTGATGCTGATTCCCGGTGGTTTTGAAATCGACCTGAGCGAAGAAGGACTGGGCGCGCGCAAATCACTGCCGATCAAAGACAAACCCTTGTGGGAGCCGGAATACATCGACGTGCAGGAAGATCGGGTCGTATTCTTCGGCGCTCTGGACAGTGGCGAAAAATATTTCGAGTTCCGCCTGAAACCGCTGAACACCGGAACCTATACCGTGCCGCCGGTATTCGCCGAAGGCATGTACGACACCGAAATCCAGTATCGCGGCCTGGCGGAGAGCATTCGGGTGAAGGATTGAATTTGGGGCGGCACAGCCTCGAAACGGGGGATGTCGAAAGAGCAGACCCCGGTGCTGATTTACCGGGATCGGACTGGGAGCACGGCAGGCCGCCGCATATGGCGTTATCTGGCCGAATGTGGACGCATTAGCGGTGATGAATAAACGGCGGAGGTGGCTTGTTTACACGGCTGTCACCAGCCTGCTTATCGCGCTGGCCTGGCTCGCGCTCGGTCTGATCCCGCCGCCATTGTTGGTGAACCGGGCGAACGCTTCCTGCGCCGTGCTCGACCGGGACGGCAAGCTGCTGCGGTTGAGCCTGACCGGAGACGAGAAATTCCGCCTGTGGACGCCGCTGGAAGCCATGCCTGAGGCCTTGCGACAGGCGACGCTGGATTACGAAGATCGCTGGTTCTACGTTCACCCCGGCGTTAATCCGCTCGCGCTGGCGCGGGCCGGCTGGAGCGGTTTCGTCATGCGGGACCGGCTGGTCGGCGCTTCCACGCTGACGATGCAACTGGCGCGTCAACGCTTTCGGCTGAAGACCAACCATCCGCTGGGCAAACTTAGCCAAGTCGGTTATGCGCTCTGGCTGGAGCGGCATTTTTCCAAACCTGCGCTGCTGGAAGCCTATCTGAATCTCGCCCCTTATGGCGCCAATATCGAGGGCGTCGGTGCGGCGGCCTGGGTCTATTTTCATAAAGATGTCGCTGCACTGACCCCGGATGAGGCGCGCGTACTCGCGCTGATTCCGCAGAATCCCAAGCTTCGCGCTCCGCTCACTGCCGCTGGCAAACAAGCGCTGCAACGCGCTTGGCGGATCGCTTATGGCGACAATCCGGGCTTCGAGCGGCTGGGGTTCCGCCGACGGGACGACCTGCCATTTCGCGCCCCGCACTTCGCCGAACGCGCCTGCTCACTGGCCCTGGAAAAACGGACGCTACGCTCGACGCTGGACCCCACGGTGCAGGGGCTGGCCGAAACGCTGCTGGGCAGTTTCATCCGCCAGCACCGGATGCAGGGCGTCACCAACGCCGCAGTGATGGTCGTTCATGCGCCAACGATGGAATTGTCGGGGTACGTCGGTTCCGCAGACTACCTGGACAGCCGGATTCACGGCTTCGTCAATGGGCTGAAAGCCAGGCGCTCGCCCGGTTCCACGCTCAAGCCATTCATCTATGCGCTGGCGCTGGATCAGGGCCTGATTACCCCGGACAGCCTGCTCAAAGATACGCCGCTTCGAGTTGGCGAATATCAGCCGGAAAACTTCGAGGGCACCTACTACGGCCCGCTGTCGGCAACCGATGCGCTGGTGCGCAGCCGCAACATCCCGGCCGTCGCGTTGATGGGGCAATTGCAACAGCCCACGCTGTACCAGTTTCTGCGGCAAGCCGGTCTACGGCTGCCCAAGGACGAGCCGAGCTACGGCCTGGCGCTGGCCATCGGCGGAGCCGAGCTTTCGATGGAGCAATTGCTCAAGCTGTACGGCCTGTTTGCCAACGGCGGCGAGTATCGAACCTTGCACTGGCTGATATCGCCAAAGGAACAGATAGCCGATATTACGCAGAACCCGCGCCTGCTTTCACCGGAAGCCGCCTTCCTGGTTCGGCAAATGCTGGAGCAAAATCCGCCGCCGCAACGCAGTTTTGGCCTGCGCTCGTTCGGATTAGCAAGCAAGGTCGCCTGGAAGACCGGAACCTCCTCCGGCTTGAAAGACGCCTGGGCGGTGGGCTTGATGGGCGACTGGCTGGCCGGTGTCTGGGTCGGCAACTTCGATGGAACACCCAATCGCCATTTTATCGGCAGGGATTTAGCCGGGCCGTTATTGTTCGGCATTCTCGAAGCGGTGAATCAGGAAAAGCCCTCCGGCCAATCTCGCCCCGCTCCGTCGCCGGGATTGAAGCGCGTCGAAATCTGTCCGATTTCCGGTGCGCTGCGCTCGCCTTGGTGTCCGCATGGCAAAACGGACTGGATTATTCCCGGCGTATCGCCGATCAAGACCTGCGCCGTGCACCGGCAAATCCATGTCGATCCGGCCAGCGGCCGCCGATTGTGCCGAGGCGACGAAAAACGCGGCATTCCCCAGGTAGCCGAGTTCTGGGACAGCGACGTGCTGGCGCTATACCGGCTCGCCGGTGTGCGCCGGGAACCCCCGCCGGCATTTGCAAAACCCTGCGCGGACCTGACCGGAACAGATTCCGGCGCTCATCCGCCGAGCATCGTGTCCCCCCAAGCCAGCATGACCTATCCGATACGCGATGGCGGAGGGGACACCATCGAATTTTCCAGCATCAGCGCCGGTGACCGAAGACGTTTGTTTTGGTTTGTCGACGACGCCTATGTCGGCGAAGGCGCCACCGTCCACTGGCCCGGAAAGCCAGGCCATTTCGTCGTCCGCGTCGTCGACGAGCAAGGCCAGTCGGCTTCGACCAGTCTTACGGCGATCCGGGCGGAATAGATGCTTATAGTGGACCCCACCACCTTTTCCATCCGTTCCTGCCCGACGTTGGTGTCAATCTGGGTGGTGGCGACGCTCTCATGGCCCAGTAGCGCCTTGATATCTACCAATTCCGCCCCGGCGTTCAGGAGGTTGGTGGCGTAGGTGTGGCGCAGCTTGTGGGGGCTGATTTTCTTCTCGATGCCCGCTTTCTCCACCATCCCCCGCCGGTCGGCGCGGGCCGCTTGCGTGGACACCGGTTTCTGGCCGGGCGCGCATGCGAATAGATACTCACCTCGGCGCGGGTCCTTCCGCCTGCTGGGCAGGGTTCTATTTGCCGTCCCTCCTCATCCGGCCTGGCGGAACGTCAGATTGAGCCGCTGCTCGCCCAGCAGCGCGTGCTGGCCGGCTTGGAGCGGCAGCACGCCATGATGCCGCAACCGGTCGGGACCGCCCCACACCAGCACGTCGCCGTGGACCAAGGGAATGCGGCGGGTCGGGTCCTGGCGCTTCAGACCTCCCCACAGGAACACCGCCGGCAGGCCGAGGGAGACCGAGACAATCGGGGCGGTCAGGTCGCGCTCGTCCCGATCCTGGTGCAGAGACAGGCGCGCGTCTGGCTGGTAGCGATTGATCAGGCACGCATCGGGAACAAAGCCGGCAAACCCAGCTTGGGCCGCCGCCTCGTGCGCGAACTGGCGAAAGCCGGCCGGCATGGGCGGCCAGGACTGACCGGTCTCCGGGTCCACAGGCGCATAGCGGTAGCCGGTCCGATCCGATACCCACCCCAGCGCGCCGCAATTCGTCATCGCCACCGCCATCCGGTGACCGCTCGGGGTGATCATGTGGCGAAACGGCGCCGACGCCGCGCTGCGCGCCAACTCATCCATCAGCGCCGGGGCCTCGGCGAGGGCGAAGCCGTGCAGCAGCACCGCGCCCGGCCCCAGCCGCTCGGGCCAGGGTTCGACCGGGGGCGTCGGCTCGAATAAATCGCGGGTCATCTCGGTAACTTGCCCCACCACGCAATCGAGGTTCGCGTGCTGGGCGGTGGTCGCCGTCGGGCGATGGCCCGTTGCCCGGCGCACCGCAGCTTCACCTTGGCCGTCCTCCGCGTCCGCCCCACGAGGGGTGGCTTCGCCCCGATCCTCACGCCTCCGGCTCATCGTCCTTCGTTTCCAGATGCAGGCGATACAGAAAGGCATGAATCAGGGGCGCGAAGGTGATGCCGGTGATCAGCACCACCGCCAGCCCGCTGTAGAGCGCGTACAAGCCGGCGAACACCTTGCCGCCGGGCGTTTGCGGTGGCGCCAGCGGTCCCATGCCGGACAGGATCATGGCGGCGTTGCTGAAGGCGTCCAGCCAGGGCAGCCCTTCCAAATAGTGGTAACCCGCCATGCCGGTCAGCAGCGAGACGGCGATCAGCGCCGCACCCAGCAGCGCGCTGCGCGCGAACCGTTGCAGCAGGGCGGCCAGCCGGACGGTGGGCTTGGGTCCAGATTCGGACATGAGAAAGGGAGTAGCCTTTTCCCGGTTCAGTTCAATAAGCACCGCTTGTGGACCAGTGTCGCCCTGCGGTCCTAGTTCATGTGGGTGTCCGTCGGAGCAGCGCCTGAATATCCACCCGTTCCACCCCGGTGTCGAGCCGGTTCGTGGCGTCCGTAGGGCGCAACTTGTGGGGCGAACGCTTCTTCTCGATGCCGGCCTTCTGGAGCATCCCGTGTCGGGCCGCCCGACCTGACGAGGACGGGCGGCGCCCGCGCTTCGGCCAACCCCGTCTCGCTACCCCAGAGCGCGGTGGCCCGGTCCCCGGGACACCGGAACGCTCGCGGTAGGGTTCCAGGCTGGGAGGTGTTATAGTTTCAAGCCCTTGGCCAATCAACCTATCACCGTTCCCCGAGTCGCTTGAAAACACCTGCCCTGCTGGCCTGGTCGCACCACTGTTCGGCGGGGTTCACCCTGCGTGGGGAATATTCCACGCCATCCGGAAAACCGGTCCTGCATTTTCTGCACGGCAACGGCTATTGCGGTCGAACCTACTGGCCGATGCTCCAAATCCTGCAGACGGATTTCGATATCGTCCTCAGCGATATGCAGGGGCATGGGGATACCGACCACGGTGGCCGCTTTCATGGCTGGAACCGTACCGCCGAACTGGCCCTGGAAGCGTGGCGCGCCCAGTCCGACCGCTTTGGCGCGGTCGCGCCGTTTGCCGTAGGTCACAGCTTTGGCGGGGTCATTACCGCGCTGATGCTGGCGCGGGCGCCCGCGCCATTTCGTCGCGCCGTGCTGCTGGATCCGGTCTTGTTCACGCCCCTGATGATCGGCGCCATGGCGCTCTCGGATGTGGTCGGCCTCTACCGACGCAATACGCTGGCGCGCAAGGCGCGCGCGCGGCGGCGCCACTGGCCGGATCGCGCGGCGGCGTATGCGAATCTGCACGAGCGGGGCATGTTCAAGGGCTGGACGGCGGACGCGCTGCGGGCCTATGTCGACTACGCGCTGAAAGACCGGGCGGAAGGGGGCGTCGAGCTCAAGTGCCGCCCCAGCCGCGAGGCCGAGATCTTTGGGTCGTTTCCACGCCGGCTGTGGACGTCGCTGGCCAAGGTCCGAATCCCAGTCAACGTGGAATACGGCGCCCAGACTTATCCCTTTGTGGCCTCGGCGGTCCAACGCTGGCGGAGCATCAACCCGTGGATCAGTGTAGAGCAGGTACCAGGTGGGCATTGTTTTATGCAGCAAGATCCGCCCGCCGCCGCGCGGCGCATCAAGGCGTTCCTCCTGGAGTGACTCCTGCGCCCCGCGTTCCCCCACGCGGCCGGCGCCGGTTAAAGGCCTTTCGGGATTCACGGGGCGGGCGCACGCTCGCAACTGGTCGCTGCGCTCCCACTGGGCCTACTGCTCAGCCTCACCGGCGAGAATCGCCGCTCCAATCATTTGTTACATAACACGTAACACGTAAAATGGCGAAGCCCTGGATGGGTTCTTCACCCCCGATAATGGCGTTTATACCATCATCAATTTCTCCACCACCCCTCCCTCAAAAAACACCTCAATCTCCACAAACCTGCCGCCAAACACCTGTTTTTCGATAGGGCAGCGGCTGGAGCCAAAAATCCCCGATTTCGGGTGGTTAAGGAGTACGAAAAACCCAGCCGGATTGTTAGACTGTGCGGAAATTCCATTTGGGGGTTTTCGGATATGTTGATCGGTTACATGCGAGTGTCGTCCGACTCCGACCGGCAGACCACCGACCTGCAGCGGGATGCATTATTGGCGGCGGGGGTGGACGAGCGCCATTTGTTCCAGGATAAGGCCAGCGGCGCCCGCGACGACCGACCGGGTCTGGCCCAGGCACTGGCGTTTCTCCGGCCGGGGGATGTACTGGTGGTGTGGAAGCTGGACCGGTTGGGGCGGTCGCTGCCGCATCTGATCGAAATTGTGAATGGGTTGAAGACCGCCGGGGTCGGCTTTCGCTCGCTGACCGAGCAGATGGATACCGCGACCCCGCACGGGGAGCTGCTGTTTCATCTGTTCGGGGCGCTGGCGCAGTACGAGCGGGCCTTGACCCAGGAACGGATCAAGGCGGGCCTGGCGGCGGCCCGGCGGCGCGGCCGCCGGGGCGGGCGGCCGCGAGCCCTCGATGCGGAGCGCCTGGAGGCGGTTCGGGCGGCTTTGGGTCGGGGAGAAAGCAAGGCGGCGGTGTGCCGGACCTTCGGGATTCCGCGCAGTACCCTCTACGATGCGCTGGGGCGGGGGAGCTGAAGGAAGGATAAGATGATATAAATTTAGGGGCATTCTAAGCCCAGCGCCAAGCCGCTTGCCCTGAGCGGTCGCCGCTCGCTTCGGTTTCCAGCACGGCGGGTTAGTGCGCTTCCAGGTGCTCCGATACGAGGCCACCCGTCGTGCTTTACGCCGCCGCCGGTGATGCCGAGCGCGGCGGTTACCTGCGGTTGGGTCAGGGCGAGGGCCTTGCGCCGCACTTGCAGCGGCATTTCGTCGATCAGCCGCCGGGTTTCCGTCGCGCGGCGCGCCTGCCGTTCTTCCGGCATTGGCGCCACCAGGTCCCGAAATTTTTTCCCATCCGATCTCTCGCCTCCGAAGGGCGGTTAGAGCAGCGCATCGAGGCCCTTGCGGTCCAGCAGGTTCAGCAGCTTGAGCGAGGGACCGCTCGGGCGCTTGTCGCCGATTTCCCACTGCCGCACCGTCGAGAGGCTGGTGTTGAGCACCGCCGCGAACACCGCTTGGCTCAGCCGGTGGCGATGGCGCAGGGCGCGGATGTACGCGCTGGAGTACGCCGGCACCGGCGGCAGGCACAGCGCGTCGTATTCCCGCAGCCGGCGCCGGTCGATCAGACCGGCCGCGTGGAGGTCGGTCGCGGTCTCGTGGACCGCCGCCAGGAGGGGGCTGGTCGCTTCAGTTCGGCGGGTCATCGGCAAATCTCCGCTAAAACGTCGTTCTCGACTTGGCGGTCGAGTTCGGCCGAGGAGAGCTTCAACAAATCCGTGGCGAGGGCCGGCAACGCCGCCAATTCCTTCGCGCTCACGTTGGCCCGAACCTTCTTCTCGAAACCGAACACGAAGAACCAACGGTCACCCTGGTGGGTGGCTACCAAGGTTCGCGCACTGCCGCTTTTACCTCAACCAGGCAGTGCAACACGCTTCTTCAACACGCCCCCGCCTAGATCGGCATCGATCAGGCCACGTTCCATGTCGGAGATCGCCCGGCACAGCGCGGCGTCGTCCAGGTCGGTTTTGCGCGACCAGCGGGCGAAAAAGCGGGTCTTGAACACTCGTCTCATTAGCGGCGAACTATATCACCGAGTGTATCTTTTAGCCACTGCCCATTCGATCCCGGCGCGCTCCTAACCGCAGTGCCCGACGGCTTGAAACAGCGGACGCGAGCGGGCATCCAGCGAAGAAAGTCGATGCGCGGCAGCCCGTGGTGGCGATTCTCCACTGTGACGCCGAGCCAGACGTTGGGCGGGATGGATCGGGATGCGAAGAAACGGGGCAGCCGCTCGGCGCGCTGGGTGAGCAACCGCTCCTTGAATCGTGTCCGCCACCGCCGATAATGAAGGAGCGTTCCTGCGCATGACCCTCCTCACAGGGAAAGACATCCAGAGCCATCCCTGGGGCGTGTCGTCAATGGGGGCTTTCTGATCTCGGGTCCTTGGATCCGTCCATGGCATCGGGCTCCAGCACCAAGAAACAGCCCTTGGGCGGTAGTACCCGTGGACGATTCTGGACCCGGGAGGCCCGTTGGGGATCAGCGAGCCGTAACATCCACCGATTGAATTCGACGTAGGGGGCCTGGGCTTGGATCCGCTCCACCCATTCCTGTTCGCGGCCGGGGTACAAGGCCCACAGCACAATGAGGGCTGCGGTCGGTGATCGGCGCTGCCCGAGCCGGCAGTTGATCAGCACCGTTTCGTCGTCTTTGAGCGACCGGATCACCTCGATGTCTTCGGGCTTGGCGGCGAAGCGGAGATTCGTCCGGGTCGGGGTATCGATATCGGCAAAGTTCAGCACCCGGTGTTGCGAGCGCTGCATGTAACCCGGCGTTTCGGGGATGGCCGAGATCGAGAGCAAACGGTCGGGATGAAACCGTTCCACCAAATGGGGAACCTGCTGAAGACAAGAGACGATCAAGGTTTTCATCGCTACGCCGTCCTCCTCGATGGGGTTATTCCAAGTGGTGGACGGTGACTCCGGAGTGCAGGGCGAGGTATTCCGCAATCTGAAGCCGATGGCAGTCTGCAACGTGCTTCTCCGCGCAGAGCAAGCAAATCGGTCCCGGGATGCCGTGGAGCCGTTCGGTCAACAAGCCACCCGCCGCGACCAGCAACTGCTGGTAACGGGGCTGCCAGTCTGGGAAATCGAGAAACACATTGCCCAACTCGACGAGCGAACGATAACCGATACCCGCCGCCGCGAGCCAACTCTCGATCCCTTTATCTGCGGTCTTCGCCTTGACCCAAAGACCCATGCTGGCCCGGTCGGGACGGAGACGAACATCAACGACAGTGCGCACCGCGTTGGCCTTCAGCAGGGACAGGAAATCCTCCTTTCCCCGACCGCCGTAACCAATGGTAAAGACTTTCATCTGTTCCTCTCAAATTCTGTAAGCGACTACCGCGTCCTGGCAGCAAGTAAACCGTGTTTTCCATCATGCCCCTCTCCATCTGATCAACTATCCGCTTGACCTTCTTTCACCGGTGAGGCGGCGCAGCGACGTCGCGGAACGGCCCAAGCAAGCGTCGGTCCGGCAACCCGTCGGCGAGGGTGAGGACGCCAATCGGTCACATCGATGGCGGCGGATCATACGAATCATGGTCGTGGCGGCTGTGATGACTGCTGAGCAAAGCCGCGTCGGTGTGATGGCGCTGATCCTGCGCCATGGTTTGCGGGCTTTCTCCCGCCTCCTCCACCAGCCTGGCGTGAGTCGCTGAAGACGAAGGACTCCCTCGGCCCAGCCAGCCCAGGAACTTGAACAACATCACTAGGACTTACGCATTGACAAGCATCGTATAATGTGCATATCCAGTCAAACCTT
>CALGOO010000106.1 GCA_937960715.1 uncultured Candidatus Competibacteraceae bacterium | reverse complement strand
GTGCCGGCGGTGTCCACCATGTCGTCCACCACGATGCAGTGCTGGCCTTCCACGTCGCCGATCACGTGCATGACCTTGGTTTGGTTGGGCGCGGGCCGACGCTTGTCGATGATCGCCAGGTCGGCGTCGTCAAGTCGCTTGGCCAGGGCGCGGGCCCTCACCACGCCGCCCACGTCCGGCGACACCACCATCATCTCGCCGAAGTCCTGGGCGCGGATGTCGTTCAGCATGATCGCGGTGGCGTAGATGTTGTCCACCGGAATATCGAAGAAACCCTGAATCTGGTCGGCGTGCAAATCCACCGTCAGTACCCGGTCCACCCCGACGCTGGTGATCATGTTGGCGACCACCTTGGCCGAGATCGGCACCCGCGCCGAGCGGGGGCGGCGATCCTGGCGCGAATAGCCGAAGTAGGGAACGACCGCCGTGACCCGCACCGCCGAGGAGCGCCGCAGCGCATCGGCGATCACCAGCAGTTCCATGATGTTGTCGTTGGTGGGATGGCAGGTCGGCTGAACGATGAACACGTCGCGGCCGCGGACGTTTTCCATCAGTTCGACCATGACCTCGCCGTCGCTGAACCGATCGACGACCGCTTGACCGAGGGGCAGTTGCAGGTGGCCGGCGATTTCGTTGGCAAGACGCGGATGGGCGTTGCCCGCGAACACCATCATGCGACCTTCGTACACGACCCGTTCCCCCGCTGTCGGTCTGCATTGCTGGGTAAGATGGCTGGGCCGCCAGGATTCGAACCTGGGAATGCCGGAACCAAAATCCGGTGCCTTACCACTTGGCCACGGCCCAAGAAACCTGGAAGTGTGTCAGACGGACGCGGCTTGCCGCCCGGTTAGATATTCATGCAACGGCGAGCGGTTACGACCGCGCGCCACGAAACCCACCCAACCGGTGGGCAGCCGGGCCAACACCCGCCCCGCGCCGGAGGCGTCCGGGAAGGCGGCGAACACGCACGCGCCGGTACCCGTCAGCCGCGTCTGGCCGAATCGCGCCAACCACCTCGCGGCGGCGGCCACTTCCGCATAGCGGCGGTAAACCACCGCCTCGCAGTCGTTGCCACCCACGCCCGCCACGAAGTCGGTAATTGTGATGGGCGAGGAATTTCTTGTCAAATCCGGGTCGGCGAACACCGCGCCAGTGGCGACGTGGCGGGCGGGGACCAGCACCACGAACCAGGGTTCGACCAGATCGACCGGCGTCAGCCGTTCGCCCACGCCCTCGGCCCAGGCCGCCCGGCCGCGGACGAACACCGGCACGTCGGCGCCCAGGGTCAGGCCCAGTTCGGCCAGCTCCGCCAGGGTCAATCCGGTACGCCACAGATGGTTGAGGGCCACGAGCGTCGTGGCGGCGTCGGAACTGCCGCCACCCAGCCCGCCGCCCATCGGCAGGCGTTTGGCGATGCGAATCGTCACGCCCTGGCGAACACCGGTGGCTTCTTGCAGCAGGCGGGCGGCGCGCACCGTTAAGTCGGCATCCACCGGCACGCCGGGAATTTCGCCGTCACGGACGGTGACGCCATCGGCGCGCGGCTCAAACCACAGCCAGTCGCCGTGATCCAGGAACTGAAACACGGTCTGTAGCAGGTGATAGCCATCCGGCCGCCGACCGACGATGCGCAGCATGAGATTGAGCTTGGCGGGCGCGGGCCAGGCGTCAGGATCGGGGTTCACAGCGTCCATTGCTCGATCACCAGCTTCACACTCAGATCCCGCCGCCGGGCGATGATACGCTCGGGCAGGTCCAGGTTGAGCCTGGAGGTGGGAGCATAAGCGGGATACTCGATGACCCAACCTTGCTGCTCCAACCGGGTCAGGCGACCGCTGGCGTCCGTTTGCAGCACGGGCGGCGATCCAGGTTCGGGCAGGCCCCGCGCCCAGTAGCGCAAGCCATTCACCGGCAGGCGCACTCCCAGCGCCTGTTCCAGCAGTTCGTCGGCGTCGGGCGCGGTCCAGCTCCGGCCGTCCTGCGTCTGAATGCGCGCCCACGCCCCATCGCTTTCGACGACGACTCGACCCTGGCCGAGTGGACCACTCAAATCGATGCGATAACCGGAACCTTGCTGCGTCCATTGGAAACTGGCGTGCCAGCCGTCCTGACCGCTGACGACGCCAATTCGACCGTCGGCCCGCCAGAGGGTAAGTTGCGTTAGAACGGTTTGCCGGGCGGTCCAGGCGCCTTGAGCGGCGGGCGGGACCGTGGGGGGGGGGATCGCGCAACCGAACAGTGACGCGACCAGCGCGGCGGCGAGCAGCGTGGAGCGGAGCGGAGGGCGTGGGTTCACAGGACGAACGCTGGCTACTCGCCCAACTTTTCCTTGAGCTTGAGCAGGTGAGGATCGTCCGGATTTTTCCGTAACGCCTCTCGCCAGATCTTTTTGGCCTCCTCGCGCTGGCCGGTCACCCACAGCACCTCGACCAGATGCGCGGCGATCTCGGCGTCGGGATTGGCCTGATAAGCCCGACGCAGATACTCCAGCGCCTTGGCGTGGTCGCCCAGCCGATATTGTACCCAGCCCATGCTGTCGAGCACGGCGGCATCGTCGGGCAGCAACGCCAGCGCCTGCTCGATGTAGCCCAGCGCCTCCGGGTAGCGCGTGGTGCGGTCGGCCAGGGTGTAGCCGAGCGCGTTGAGAGCCTGCCCATGCTTGGGGTCGGCGGCGAGGATGGCGCGCAGGTCCTGCTCCAATACGTCCAGCCGATCCAGCTTCTCGGCCGCCAGCGCCCGCGCGTAGAGCAGCTCCTTGTCGTTGGGATGTATTTTCAACCCCCGCTCCAGGGTATCGAACGCCTCCTGATAGCGGCTGGCCTCGCGCAACGCCTCGGCCTCGGCCAGGTAGAGGGTGATGCTATTTTGCGGCTGGTCGCGGCGCAGCGTCTCGAAATGCTGGGCGAGCGCCACGGTTTCGCCCGCCTTGGCCAGCATGATGCCCTTGCGCAACTGGGCGGTCAGATAGCGCTCCTCGCCGGACACCCGGCTGTACCACTCGTTGGCCTTGGCGTAGTCGCCGCGCTGCTCCTCGATCCGGCCCAGTTCGAAATAGGTGTCCGCCAGCCGGACATTGCGCTTGATCAGTTCCAGGAAATAACTCTCGGCCAGATCGAACTGGCGGGTTTCGGCCGCCAGCACGCCCAGCGCGTAGAGGGAATCGGTATCCTTGGGGTTTTGATTGAGCAGGGTGGCGAATTCGCGGCGGGCCTTGTCCAGTTGCCCGGCATCCACCAGCAGGCGGGCGTAATTCATGCGCAGATTGCGGTCGCGCGGCAGGGTGGCGACTGCCTTGGCCAGTCCCGCCAGCGCCGCCGCGCGGTTGCCCTGGTCCATGAGCAGGCGAGTACGCAGCAAATGGGCCAGGACCAGTTTGGGATCGGCCGCCAGCGCCCGGTCCAGACTGGCCAGCGCCAGCACCCGGTCGCCAGCGGCGGCGGCCAGCATCGCCTGGTAATACTGGGCGAAGGCCGAACGCGGATGGCGGTCGCCGAACTGGCGCATCACCCGCAGGGCCGCCTGCTTGTCGTCCACCTGGCTCAGCAGCGAAGCCACGGTGGCGAAGCCTTGCTGCTGGTCCTTCTTGCTGGCGGCCTGCCGCACCGCATCCAGATAAGGAGCAGCCTCGTCCACCCGGTCGTTGCGCAGCAGCGCCAGCGCCAGCGCCTGGCGGGCCGGGTCGCTGGCCGGGGCCAGGGCGCGCCAGCGGCGCGCCAACTCCAGGACGGCGGCGTTGTCCTTCATCAACAGCGCCAGCATGGTCGCCCGTTCCGCCACCTGGGAGTCATCGCTGGCGATAGCCAGCTTGCGGTAATGGTCCAACGCCACATCCAACTGGTCGCGCTTGCCGGCCAGCTCCGCCGCGAGCACCTCGTACATCAACTCGGCGCGGGAGCTGGGCCGCATGACGGGCCGGATCGGAAACTCCGGTTCAACCGGCGCCTGCGCGTCCACCACGGTGGCGCAACCGCTCAACAGCAGGCCGCTAAAACCCAATGCCTTCAAAAGTCTGTTCATTGCCAGCGCGCGTCGTGGTTCGGCGGCTGGAAAAGCCGCGCGAAACGAAAGGAGGGCAAGGACTGGAATGTCGGTTTTCGACTCGCGGCGCGCCTACGCGCGCTCGCGGCGCCATTGCCGGTTCAAAGTATAATCCAATGGCGGTATGACCTTGCCATTCGCCGGTTTTATCCCGCAGAATGAGTTTAATTTTCCGGCCTTATCCCCGACCACGCTCCATGCTGCTTCTGGCTCTCGGCCTCAATCACCGAACCGCTCCCGTCGGCGTGCGCGAACGGGTGGCGTTCGCGCCCGATCGAGTGGGCCCAGCCCTGCGGGATTTGCTTGACCATGGCGGCGTCCATGAGGCGGCCATCCTTTCGACCTGCAACCGCACCGAACTGTATTGTGGCCTGAACGATCGGGACGGTGGCCAGGTGGTGGAGTGGCTGGGTGATTATCACCTGTTGCGGGCGGCGGATTTACAGCCCTATCTGTACCGACACACCGACCGGCAGGCGGTGCGCCACATCCTGCGGGTCGCCTCCGGGCTGGATTCGCTGGTGCTGGGCGAGCCGCAGATTCTCGGCCAGGTCAAGGCCGCCTATCAGACCGCCAACGGCGCCGGAACCCTGGGCGCGCGGCTGGAGCGGTTGTTCCAGCACACGTTCGCGGTGGCCAAGCAGGTGCGCACCGATACCCGGATCGGCGCCAGCCCGGTGTCGGTGGCGTTCGCGGCGGTGGGTCTGGCCAAACAGATTTTCGCCGATCTACCCAAGCGCGCCGCGTTGCTGATCGGCGCCGGCGACACCATCGAACTGGTTGCCCGTCACCTGCATGAAAACGGCGTGGGCCGGCTGATCGTCGCCAATCGCACCTTGGAACGGGCGCACGCCCTGGTCGCGCCGTTCGGTGGTTACGCCATCGCCCTGGACGAAATTCCCGCCCACCTGGGCGAGGCCGATATCGTGATCGCCGCCACCGCCAGCCCCGGCCTGATGCTGGACGCGGCGCGGGTTCGGGCCTGCCTGAAACAGCGCCGCCGCCGGCCGATGTTCATGGTGGACCTGGCGGTGCCGCGCGATATCGAGCCGGCGGTCGCCGATCTGGACGACGTATACCTGTACACGGTGGACGATCTCAAGGACATCATCCAGGAGAACCTGCGTTCCCGGAAGGCCGCGGCCGAACAGGCCGAGGAGATCATCGACCATCAGGCCGAGCACTTCATGGGCTGGTTGCGCGCCCAGGACGGCGTCGCCAGCATCCTTGCCCTGCGCCAGCGGGCCGAGGCCATCCGCGACGAGGCGCTGACCCGCGCGCGCCGCCAACTGGCCCAGGGTAAAAATCCGGGCGAGGTGCTAGAGCTCCTCGCCAATCTCCTGACCAACAAGCTCCTTCATTCGCCCTGCGCCGGCCTGCGTGAGGCCGCCGCCCAGGGCGACGCCGAAATGTTGAATCTGATCAAGAATCTGTACCGCCTGAACGGCGGCAATCCTTGCCGATGAACCCCTCCATGCTGGCCAAGCTGGAACAACTGGCCTCCCGGCGCGAGGAAGTCGGCGCATTGCTGGCTGAACCTGAAATCCTCGGCGACAGCGACCGTTTCCGCGCCCTGTCGATGGAATACGCCCAACTGGAACCGGTGGCGCTTGGATTTTGGGCCTACCGCCGGGTGCTGGACGACCTGGACGCCGCCCGCGAGATGAGCCGGGACAGCGACCCGGAGCTGCGCGCACTGGCTCAGGACGAAGTGCTGCAAGCCGAAGCCCGCCGCGCCGAACAGGAGCGGGCGCTGCAACTGTTACTGCTGCCGCGCGACCCGCACGACGCCGGCAACGTGTTCCTGGAAATCCGCGCCGGCACCGGCGGCGACGAGGCGGCGCTGTTCGCCGGCGATCTGTTGCGGATGTATAGCCGTTACGCCGAATTGCGCGGCTGGCAGTGGGAAATCCTCAGCGAAAGTCTTGGCGAGCACGGCGGCTACAAGGAGGTGATCACCCGCGTCATCGGCCAGGGCGCGTATTCACGGCTGAAATTCGAATCCGGGGCGCACCGGGTGCAGCGGGTGCCGGTCACCGAGGCACAGGGCCGCATCCACACCTCGGCCGCCACCGTGGCCATCCTGCCGGAACTGGCGGAAGTGGAACAGATCGAGATCAATCCTGGCGACTTGCGCATCGATACCTATCGCGCTTCCGGGGCCGGTGGTCAGCACGTCAACAAGACCGACTCGGCCATCCGTATCACGCATCTGCCCAGCGGCATCGTGGTGGAATGTCAGGACGAGCGTTCCCAGCACAAGAACCGTTCGCGGGCGATGTCGTTGTTGCAGGCGAAACTGCTGGCGGGGGAACGGGAGCGGCAGCAAACCGCCCAGGCCCAAGCCCGGAAGCTGCTGGTCGGCAGCGGCGACCGCTCCGAACGCATCCGCACCTACAACTTTCCGCAGGGACGGGTGACCGATCACCGCATCAACCTCACGCTCTACAAGCTCGGCGACATCCTGGCCGGCAATCTCGATCCCATCATCGACCCGCTGATCCAGGAATATCAGGCCGACCAGTTGGCGGCGCTGGCCGAGTGAGCGCCGTCACTCTCCGCGAACTGCTCGCCCACGCCGCCCGGCGGCTGATCGAAATCAGCGCCAGTCCACGCCTCGACGCCGAAGTCCTGCTGGCGGCGGCGCTGGACCGGCCTCGTGGCTATTTGCACGCCTGGCCGGAACGGACGCCGGCGCCGGAACAGGCCGCTTGCTTCGCCGTCTGGCTGGAACGTCGGAGCGCGGGCGAACCTGTGGCCTACCTCCTCGGTCAGCGGGAATTCTGGTCGCTGGATCTGGAAGTGACCCCGGATACGTTGATTCCCCGCCCGGAAACCGAGCTGTTGGTGGAATTGGCGCTGGCGCGGTTGCCGATGGACCGGCCGGTGACCGTGGCCGATCTGGGCACGGGCAGCGGCGCGATTGCCTTGGCGCTGGCGGTGGAGCGGCCGATGGCGCGGATCGTCGCCACCGATCAGAGTCCAGCGGCGCTGGTGGTCGCCCAGCGCAACACCCAGCGGCTGGGGATTGGCAACGTGGAATTTCGCGAAGGCGACTGGTGCGCGCCGCTGGGCGACGAACGATTTGACCTGATCGCCGCCAATCCCCCTTATGTCGCCGCCGCCGATCCCCGCTGGCGACAAGGCGAATTGCGATTCGAACCGCCGGCGGCGCTGGTGGCGGGCGGCGATGGATTGGCCGCCCTGCGCGCCATCGTCGCCCAGGCTTCGGAGTATCTGAAGCCGGGCGGTTGGTTACTGCTGGAACACGGTTACGACCAGGGCGAGGCGGTTCTGGCGCTGCTGCGAGAACGTGGCTTCGACGCGGTGAGCGATCATCGGGACACGGCGGGTCTAAGCCGGACCAGCGGCGGGTGCTGGCCATCCTTACCTCATCAGACCATTGTAAGGGGCGTTTTTCCGCGATGACTCCCGATCGATTGCTTGAGTTGAGCGGTCATCCGCCGCAAAGCGTTTCAGGCGGGGATTTATCCCTCACCAGATCAACCTAGCGGCTTTGGCCGGTCAGTCATCGATTGGTCGGGGCGAGAGGATTTGAACCTCCGACCACCTGCACCCCAT
>CALGOO010000105.1 GCA_937960715.1 uncultured Candidatus Competibacteraceae bacterium | reverse complement strand
AATTCGGCGCGGAGCCGATTTATCTGGCCGGGTTGGCCCCGGCGGCGCCAGCTTCTAGCTCGCCGCCCCCGGCGGCGGATCACGACCTGATCGCCTGGCAATCGGCGGAGAAATGCGGCACGGCGGCCTGTTTTCAGGCGTATCTGGACGACTACCCCAGTGGCCGGTACGCGAAGATGGCAAAGGCGCGGTTGAAGCCGGAACCGTCGCCTCGACCGCCGGCGACAGCGTCCACCGCGCCCGCGCCGGAGGAACGGCCTCCAGTGACAGCGTCCGCCGCGCCTGTGTCAATGGAGCGGCCCCGGCAGTCGTTTGAACCGGAGCTGGTTCCGATCAAGGGGGGCTGCTTCCAGATGGGCAGTCCGGCATCGGAGCCGGATCGAAGTGATGAAGAGCGCCAGCACGAAGTTTGCGTGAAGGCATTCGAGATCGGGGTGCACGAGGTAATGCAAGGGCAATGGCGAGCGGTGATGGGCAGTAATCCTTCTCGTTTCCAGCAAGGCGACGACTACCCGGTGGAGCTAGTCTCGTGGCACGACGTCCAGACCTACCTGAAAACGCTCAACCGGAGGACCGGCCAGAGCTACCGCCTGCCGACGGAAGCGGAGTGGGAATACGCCTGCCGGGGCGGGGTAGCGGGCGAAGTGTACTGTGGTGGCAATGACCTTGACCGGCTGGCGTGGTATGAAGGAAACAGTGGTCACCAAACTCACCCGGTTGGGAAGAAAGCCGCCAACGGGTTCGGGCTATACGACATGAGCGGGAACGTGTGGGAGTGGACCTGCTCGATGTACGACAAGGATTATGGCGGCGCGGAGCAGAAATGCTCTAAAGAAGATACAATAAACCCCCTGGCGGTGCGGGGCGGCGCCTGGAACTTCAACCCGGACTGGGTGCGTTCCGCCAACCGCAGCGGGGTCGACCCGACCGTCCGCGCCCACAACCGGGGTTTTCGCCTCGCCAGATCATTATAAGCCTTTGATCTTTTTTCTTTTTCCCTTTACTCCCGCGCGGTCTTTTCCGCGCGATTTTTTGGGGGGAGTTATCCACTGGATCGAACCACCCCGGCGCTACGCGCCACCCCTCCTTGGCTTAAGGAGGGGAAAACGCGCTCTGTTCCACGAGGTCATCGCCATGCGCTTTCCCTACGGTATTGCCGATTTTGCCGCGATCATCCGCGAAGGCTATTTCTACGTGGACCGCACCGACCGGATTCCCCTGATCGAGAATGCCGGCAAACAACTGTTGTTCCTGCGCCCGCGCCGGTTCGGCAAAAGCCTGTGGTTGTCCACGCTGGAAAATTACTACGACTTGGCGCGGGCGGATGATTTCGAGCGACTGTTTGGTGGATTAAAGATCGGTCAGAATCCGACGCCGCTACGGAATCACTACTTCGTCATGCGCTGGGATTTCTCGATGGTGGACCCCAGTGGCGACCTGGAGGCAATTCGGCATTCCCTGTTCAATCACGTCAACATCCGCATCAAGGACGCGGTGGTTCGCTATGGCGACTGGCTGGACGGGCGGGTTGATCTCCACCCCGACGATGCGCTGGCCTCCTTGCAATCGCTATGCAGCGTGATTTCCCAAACGCCTTACACGCTCTACCTGCTGATTGACGAATACGACAACTTCGCCAACGAAGTGATGGTCAGTCACTGGCGCGGCACGGATCGCTACCAGGAACTGGTTGCGGGGGAAGGCCTCATCAAGACCCTGTTCAAGGTGGTCAAGGGCGGAGCCAGCGGCAACGGGATCGACCGGGTGTTTATCACTGGGGTATCGCCGGTGGTCCTGAGCGACATCACCAGCGGTTACAACATCGCCAAATCGCTTTCACAACGGCCTGAATTCCAGGATCTGTGCGGGTTCACCGCTGAGGAAGTGCAGGCGACGCTGGCACGGATCGGGGCGGAGCAACACCTGTCGGCGGAGCAGATTGATGAAGCCTTTGCCCTGATGCGGGTCTTCTACAATGGCTACTGTTTTTCTTCCCGCCATCCGGCGCTGATCTACAATCCGACGCTGGCGCTGTATTTCTGGGAAGCGCTGGTGAGGGAAGGGCTCTATCCAGAACCGATGCTCGACGACAACCTGGCGATGGATCGGAACCGAATTCAGTACGTCGCCCGGTTGCCGCACGGCGAGGCGCTGGTGAATGCCGCGCTGGATCCCGCTGAACCGCTGGCGGTGGCGGAACTCTCCAATCGGTTCGGAGTGCAGGATATGCTGACCGCGCCCAGAGACCCGACGTTCCTCGCCTCGCTGCTGTACTACTTTGGGGTGCTGACCCTCGGCGGGCGGGATGAACTGGGCGCGCTCATTCTGACCATTCCGAATCAGGTGATTCGCAAGCTGTATGTGGAGCGATTGCAGGAACAAGTTCTGCCGGCCTATGACGACCAGGAGCAACGGTTGGCGATTTGTCGGCGATTTTACCGAACGGGCGAACTAGGGCCGCTGTGTGAGTTTCTGGAACAGCATTATTTCAAGGTCTTCGACAACCGGGATTTGCGCTGGAGCAACGAACTGGTGGTCAAGACCGCGTTTCTAGTGACGCTGTTCAACGATGCGTTTTACCTCATGGACTCGGAACCGGCGCTGGCGCGGCGCTACGGTGATTTGCTGCTGCGGGTGCGACCGGATATGCGCCAATATGCGTTGCTGGATCACCTGCTGGAATTCAAAGTCGTGAGCCTCAAAACGGCCGGGTTGACTAGCGAAGCCCTGCACGAGAAGACCCGGGTGGAATTGCGGACGTTGCCGGCTGTCGCGGAGAAGCTCCAGGAAGCGGAACAGCAATTGAGCGTCTACCGGGAGACATTGGAGCGGGAAGCGGGCGGCATGCTGAAGCTGCGGACGCACGCGGTGGTCGCTATCGGCCTGGAGCGATTGGTGTGGTGAGGGGAGCAAACGCGATGTTACGAGTGAGGACGTTGACGCGCCATGGCCTGCTGCTGGTGCTGCTGGCCGGGTTCAGCATGGCCAACGCCGCCGGACGGTTCGCCTTGGTGATTGGCAACGCGAGCTATGCCGAGCGGCCGTTGACGAATCCGAAGCGGGATGCTGACGCGATGGCGGCGTTACTGGGGAAACTGGGATTTACCACGGTCATCAAAGCCCCCGATCTGAAGGATGTGAAGGAATTCCGCGCCCAGGTCAACGGCTTTCTGGATCGGAGCGAGGACGCGGACGTGCGGCTGTTCTACTACTCCGGGCACGGCGCGAACTACGAAGACGACAATTACCTGCTGCCGACCGAACATGGCGTGACCCATGACTATGAACTGCCGAATCAGGCGTATTCGGTGAAGACGCTGCTGCGGGGACTCAAAAAGCTGCCGGGGATCAGCCTGGTGCTGCTGGACTCGTGTCGGGACGCGCCCTTCAGCGGCGATAAAAAATCGCTCTGGGATGACAGCAAGGGGATGAAACCCTTGCAACCCAACCAGGCGGGCGTATTGATTGGCTATGCGGCGGATCAGGGACAAACCGCCAGCGATAACTCCATGGGCGCGAATAGTCTGTACACCAAGCATCTGCTCGAACAGTTGAGCCAGCGGAAAGGGTTGCGCGAAATTCTGGCGCAGGTGCGGCAGGGGGTGTACGCCGAGAGCGACAACAAACAGTTCCCGATGACGGAAGACCGGTTGCTGGGCGATGTGTATCTGGCCGGGACGGGGTCAGCCTCGCCGCCGCCGGCGCCAGTCCCTCCACCCACCCCGCCGGCGTCGCCCCCGGCGGTGGATCACGATCTGATTGCCTGGCAATCGGCGGAGAAATGCGGGACGGCGGCCTGTTTTCAGGCGTATCTGGACGACTACCCCAGCGGCCGGTACGCACGGATGGCAAAGGCGCGGTTGAAGCCGGAACCGCCACCCCGACCGACGACGACAGCGTCCACCGCGCCCGCGCCGGTGGAACGGCCAAATCTGGTACTGAAACCCCGTCAAGCTTTGAAACTGGGCTTAATCGCTGAACTCACCGGCGATTTGCCCGCCGTGGGGGCGTCTTGCAAGAACGCCGCCGAAATGGCCGTCAAGGAAATCAACGCCGCCGGCGGCCTGCAAGTGGGCAAAGAGAAGATGAAGGTGCAACTGGTGGTGGAGGACAACGCCAGCAAAGCCGATCAGTCCGCCGCCGCCGCCCAAAAGCTCATCACCCAGGACGAGGTGCTGGCCATCGTCGGCCCCAACGCCAGCCGCTACGCGATTCCCGCTTCCGAAATCGCCGAAAGCTCCGAAACGGTGCTGATCGCCCCTTGGTCCACCAATCCCAAAACCACGCTGGACGCCGCCACCAACCAACCCAAGAAGTACGTGTTCCGGGCGTGCTTCATCGATCCCTTCCAGGGCGGCGTGCTGGCCAAGTTCGCGCTGGAGAAGCTCAAAGCCAAGAACGCCGCCGTGCTGTACGACGTGGCGTCCGACTACAACAAGGGCATCGCCGAGGTGTTCAAGGCCAACTACGAAAAGCTGGGCGGTAAAATCGTCGCGTTCGAGACCTATACCACCAACGACAAGGACTTTTCGTGGCAACTTGCCCGGATCAGGAACGCTAGGCCTGATGTGATCCTATTGCCGAACTATTACAGCGAAGTGCCGCTGCAAGTGCAGCAGGCCAAGCGGCTGGGCATCAACGTGCCCTTCATCGGCAGCGACGCCTGGGGCAGCAACGAGCTGCTCACCCTGGGCGGCGCCGACCTGAACGGCTACTACTTCAGCACCCACTATGCCGCCGACAACGCCGCGCCGGTCGCCAAGAAGTTCATCGAAGACTACGAAAAGGCCTACGGCGCCAAGCCGGATGACGTGGCGGCCCTGACTTACGATGCCTTCGGCTTGCTGTTTGGCGCGATCAAGAGCGCCGGCAAGGCCGACCGTGAAGCGATCCGCGATGCCTTGTCCACCCTGTCAAATTACCAAGGTGTGACGGGTGACATAAGGTTTCGGGCAGGCTCAGGTGATCCAATCAAGAGTGCTGTAATTCTACAAATCAGGGGGGGTAAATTTACCTTTTTTACCAACGCCAACCTGTAGAAATATTTTGGCTCTTTGGTATTTCTCGGTATTCCCGCGTTCGAGCAACGCCCGATGTAGCGACTTTTTGGACGTGTCGGCGTCCAGGTGCAGGCAAGGTCTAGACATGTCGCTCGGCCAGAGCGCGTTCGGCGGCAATGTAGGCATCAATTTCGGCCCGATGCGCCTCGTAGAACGCCAAGGCCTCGGCCACGCGCGCCTCGGGCAAGTCATATTCCGCCGCTGCCTGAGCCGGCGTCAGGTGTCCCTGACGCACGTCGATCACCAGCGTTTGCACCCGCAGGCCAGTCCCCCGAAGCACCGGCGCGGGAACCCCGGAAGCGCCGTACCGATAAACGATGCCCGGAAACCGGGGATCATCGGCCTGCTGCTTGAGCGCGCCCACTTTCTCGGCGACCGACCACAGGATGAACTGGTTGAGCGAGACCCCTTGACGGGCCGCCAATTGTTCCGCGTCGTGCTTCAGCTCGCCGGGCAAGTTCAAAGCATAGCGTGCCATATCGCCTCCATAAATTTAGACTGGAATCTGACTTTTCATATCTTATAAGACATCGTATAAGATGTCGAAGGATACGAAAATAGGAATCAATAGGCTGTTGAGGAAAGGGTCCACAATCCGATCCTGGCTCCCACACCTGGCGCGTGAACGAGAAACCGCGCTGGAGCGTGGTGTTGGAAAAGCCCCGCGTGTCCGTCAAGCCTTTATAAAAACAACGTTCCGTCGTCCCATCATCCATAAATCCCGAAAGGAGAGCCCACCCATGACCGCCACGCCGCAACCGCCGCTCGTCACCGCCGAAACTGGCCGACAGCCACCCGCCGACCGCGCCTTCGTGGCCCGCCGCTGATCCTCGCGCCAGGGAGACGCCACGATGTACGGAGCTAAATCTCTAAGGGTCGGCGCGCTGGGCGCCGCGTTGTTGCTGGCGGGAACCGCCCAGGCCGCCAACCGGGCGCTGCTGGTCGGCGTGGGCGCATACCAACACGCCAATTCCCTGCCGGGAATCGATATCGACATCAATATCATGCGGCAATGGGCGCCGCTGCTGGGCTTCACCGAGGTCGAGGTTTTGCAAGATCGGCAATCGACCTACGCCAACGTCCACGCCGCGCTGCAACGGTTGGTCGGCAACCTCGGCGACGGTGACCGCGCCCTGTTCTATTTCAGCGGTCACGGCGCGCAGTTCAAGGACACCAACGGCGACGAAGCAGACGGCAAGGACGAAGCCCTGATCCTGCACGACTCCACGTGGCAAGGGGACGAAGCCCGTAACGTGTTGCTGGACGACGAAATCGGCGCGCTGATCGGTGCGATGAAAGGCGGCGAATTGCTGATGCTGGTGGATGCCTGCCACAGCGGCACGGTGGACAAATCGATCTCGAACCGGGGCCTCGTTCCCTTGGCGGCGTCGAATTACGCACCGGCGACGACCGGCGAAGTGAAGGGTCTGGGCTACTTCGACATCCCGGCTAAAACCGTCGGCGCGGTCGAGCACGATCCCAGCCGTCGCGATCCACCCGCCGGCGCCCGCTATGTGGCCATCAACGCGGCTCGGGACGACCAGCGCTCCCGCGCGTCCAGCAACGGCAGCTATTTCACCCTGGGCCTGAACGAAGCGTTCAAGGCCGCCCAATCGCCGTCCAATATCACGCCCCAGGCATTGCGCGATCGAGCGGTCGCGTTCATCCAGACCAACGTCAAACCCAAGGAGAATCAGTTCACCCCGCAACTGCAAGGCAATCCGGAACTGTTCAAGAAGGACCTCGCGCTGGTTTCCAACACCCGCGAGAATCCACGCGGGGAGTTGTGGACGCAGTTCGAGGAATTGCTAGCCCCGTATGGCGATTCCGGGATGACCCTGGCCACCGACCAGGGCCAGCGCGTCAAGATCGGCCAGTGGTACACCCTGCAACTGCAACTGCCGCCGGATCGAGGCGGTTATCTCAGCGTGGTCGCGGTGGACAGCGGCAGCGAGGAGGCCACCGTGCTGTTTCCCAACGATTGGATGGCGGAAACCCGGTTTGAAGCGGGCGCCGCGGTGAAGCTGCCGCCCTCGGATACCGCCAACTGGGGATTGAAGGCCAAGGCGCCAGCCTCGACCACCCTGATCGTCGCGCTGGTTACGCCCGAACCGCTGGGACTGCATGAAAAGGGCATTCGCGAGAGCCGCCTCGATCCCAAGCAAAAGGTTTTTGCCCGTTTGTCGCCGGCGGGCCTCTGGGCGGCGAAAAGCGTGCGTTCCACGGCGGCGGAAGCCAAGCCCGCCGTCGGCGTGGGCGGCAAGGCGGCGGCAGCCAAGGTAATCGTCGAGTTTCACCCGTGATGCCCGTTACGGGGTAGCCCTGCAAGGCGGGTGATCCATCGGGCATTCCCCCCTTTAGCAAAGGGGGGTTAGGGGGGATTTGATCCGGTCGGGCCGAGCGAAACCCGAAATCCCCCCCGGCCCCCCTTTTTCAAAGGGGGGAGTCAGCGGTTACATTGCACTTTGGTTACAATCATTTCCCATGCGGAGCAACAAGGGGACGGCGGTGATGAGCGCGCGAGGTTGGAGGGTTGGGTTGCTGATCGTGGCGCTGGCGGCGTTGGGCGGATTGCCGGCGGCGGACGCGGCGGAACGGGTGGCGCTGGTGATCGGCAACGGCAACTATGCCCATGCGCCCCGCCTGAACGCCACGGAACACGATGCGAAGGAAATGGCCAAGGCTTTGACCAAACTGGGTTTTCGCGTGACCGGGCCGCTGCTGGACCAGGACAAGACCGAGATGGAAACGGCGCTGGGGGACTTTGGCGAACAGGCGCGAGGGGCGGCGGCGGCGGTGGTGTACTTTTCCGGGCACGGCATGGAAGTGGGAGGGACGAACTATCTGATTCCGGTGAACGCCAAGCTCCAGCACGAGAGCCGGGCGCTGTTGGAAGCGGTGCCGCTGGAGGTGGTATTGACCCAGGTCGGCGGCGCGCGGAACTATGGACTGGTGATCCTGGACGCCTGCCGGGACAACCCCTTGGCCAATCAGATGCGCCTGGCGGATGGCCGGACCAAGGATTGGGTGGGCAAGGGCCTGAAGCCGGTGGAGCCGAGCGGTCAAGTCTATGTCGCCTACGCGGCGAAAGGCGGAACGAAGGCGCAGGAAGGGCGCGGCCCCAACAGCCTGTTCACGACGGCGCTGCTGAACTATCTGCGGAATTACCGCCAGGACCCGCTGCCGTTATCGAATTTGTTTGGCGCGGTGCGGGAAGACGTGCTGGAAGCTACCACCAGAACTCAGGAGCCGTGGTTGTATGGCGCGTTTGGGCGTAAGCCGATCTATCTGATCGACGCCGCGCCGACCCCCACGCCGACCCCCACGCCGACCCCAGCGCCGGTGGCCAGCGCCAGCGTACCGTCGCCCTTCCGGCCCACGGTGCCCGACGAAGCGCCGCCGGAAGGCAGTCGCCCACAACCGGGCCAGGTCTTCCGGGACACCCTGAGCGACGGGACACGGGGCCCGGCGCTGGTGGTGATCGGGGCGGGGGAGTTTTGGATGGGTTCGCCGGAGAGCGAAGCGGGGCGGGAACCGGTTGAGGACGCCGGGAGGGAACGGCGGCATCGGGTCAGGATCGAGCGCGCGTTCGCGCTGGGGCAGACGGAAGTGACGGTGGGGGAATTCCGGCGGTTCGCGGACGCGACCAGGTACCGGACTGAGGCCGAACGCGATGTGGGCGCGAAAGGCTGCTATGCGTACGATGCTAAGAATGATAAGTGGGACTGGCGGGCGGGGTTGAACTGGCGGAAGCCGGGTTACGAGCAGACGGACAGCCACCCGGTGGTGTGCGTCAGTTGGAACGACGCTAACCGGTATTTGGGGTGGTTGACGAAGGAGACGGGTCGGAACTACCGGCTGCCGACGGAAGCGGAATGGGAATACGCGGCGCGGGCGGGAACGACAACGGCGCGGTATTGGGGTGATGGAGTGGATGCTTCGGCGTGCGGTTACGCCAACGTAGCGAATAAGGAGCATGGTTGGTCAACAGCTTTTCCCTGTAGTGACGGCTACGAATTCACGGCCCCGGTGGGCTCATTTCAGCCGAACGGCTGGAAGCTGAACGACATGCTGGGGAACGTGTGGGAATGGACGTGTTCGGCCTTTGCCAAGGAGTACGATGGCTCGGAGTCGAAATGCTCTAAAAAAGATACAACCGGCCCCCTGGCGGTGCGGGGCGGCGCCTGGAACGACGGACCCGCGTGGGTGCGTTCCGCCAGCCGCTTCAGGGACGCCCCGGCCGACCGCTTCAACGGCCAGGGTTTCCGCCTCGCCAGATCCTTATAACCCTTTGATCTTTATTCTTTTACCCTTTACCCCCGCGCGCAGCGCGGGCGATTTTTTTGCCAAAGTTATCCACAGGTTTGTTCTCTGGCGCCCGGTCGGTCTTTATTAGGCGATTTCCAGAAAAAAACGGACCTGCTTGGCTGCGGAATGGAGCGTCGCCGTTTCCCCTTTAGCAAAGGGGGGCGAGGGGGGATTTGAACTCCGTGGGTTGACGCCGCCGGTCAAAATCCCCCCCGAC
>CALGOO010000104.1 GCA_937960715.1 uncultured Candidatus Competibacteraceae bacterium | reverse complement strand
CGGCTGGCCAAGGCGGTGATGCGGGTGGCGAGGCTCATCAGACCAGCGCGCCTTCAAACACCGCGACGAAATCGGTGTCGGTGTTGCCGACATCGCTGGCGGCCACCGCGCCGATGTTGCTGCGCGCCTGCGCCTGCTCGGGCGCGGTCAGCGTCTGCGCGGCATCGAAGCGCACGCGGTTGTTCACCGCTGCCAGCAAGGCATCCAGACCGCTGGTGCCGTTTTGCAGTAGCTGCTGGATTTCCACCAAGGTGTCGTAGGCGGCGTCCGCTCCACCCAAGATTTCCGCCTTAAGCGCATCAAGCAGCGTGACGATCTTGCTGGACGAATAGGCGTGGGGCGTTTTTCGGTAAAGAGCCGGACAGAGAACAGAGAGAGAAAACGGGGAGGAATCGCCCGGAAACGGGCACCGGTAGAAGGGTGGCGCTAAAGAGCCAACCGCCCGGAACCGCGCCAACACTGGCGCTACGGACGAAAAAAAACCCAACCGATAAGGGTTGGGTTTTTAAGTGTTGGTGGCGGGAAGTTTACTACCGAACACCTCGCTATTGGGGCCAATGAGCATTGCTGCGGGTTGCTGCGGGTTGCTGCGGCAATGCTCTCACGATCCCTCGATTACCCGCGCCACGTCGCCGTTACACTCAGCACACTTGCCTACCAGCAGTAGGTCGCCGCCCTTGATAGTCCCGCTGAAACTGGTGATCGTCACTTCGTGGCGGCATTGCCCACACCAGACGTTGGCCAGCAGTCGCTGGCGGATGTCGGCAGGTATGGACTCCCAGCGCTGGCGGGCTGGGCGGGTGAAATCGGGAAGTGACTCAACGGTCATGGCTCATTGCCTCCGGATCTTTTCAATCAGCGCTGCCACCGGAATGTGCATCCAGCCAGCGTTGCCCGAGCCGGGTCAGGCGATACCGCTGGTTGCTACTGCGCGGTTTGTCAGGCAGGGTCATTTCGATCAAGCCCGACTCCAAGGCTGGCAACAGAAAGGCTTGTCGGAAATGCGGCGTGTGCTTTAAGCCTAGTGCTTCTTGCAGCGCGTTACGAGTGTGCTCACCCCGCGCGGCAACTGCCAGCAACCGCGCTACTTCTCCGGTGACTTGGTCGGTGACTTGGTCGGTGACTTGGTCGGTGACGTCCCCATCCGGTCGTTTGGCCAAGGGATGAACTGGCAGCCGGATTATGCAAGCCAGCCGATCGTCATCGGTTTCGAAGCGGGGCGCTGGCGAGCCATTGGCGGCCATGGCTTTGAGTATCTTGGGCACGCCCGTCGAGCGGCCTTCGGTGAGGTCCAGTTCCTTCAAAAACTCGCCAATACGCCGGTTGCGATAGCGGCGGCTGACCGAGCGGCCAGCCTCGAAATCCTCGGTTTTGATCGAACGATCCGGTCCCGGAAAGCTGAGGATCACCAACTCGTCATAGCTGATGCGCACTTCAATCGGTTCGCGCTCCTCATAAGATCGGTGATAAACGGCATTCACCACCGCTTCTTCGATGGCGACGTAAGGGAAGTTCCACACCCGCGTGGCTTCGGCCCGGTCCGGGTGCTTGAGCACGGTTTCAATCAAATAATTGCGCTGGATGAAACTCAGCGCATCACGCGTCATACGCGCCAGCGGCCCCTTGAAAATCTTTTCATCAAAACGGTCGCCGCCGGCGCCTTCGGGGAACCACACCACGTCAATCTGCGTGTAGGGGAAAAACCGATCCGGCACTTCATTGAAAAACAGCAGGCCGACATTTTTGGGCCAAGGCGACTCACTCGGGCCACCCAGCAGGTTCATCTGGCGCGCGAGCGCTTCCACAGACATCCCATCGGCATCATCGGCCAAGGCGCTGCCCACCTCGCGCAAATACTCAAGCATCAGCGGTTTGGATAAATCGCTCAGCTTTGCCTGCTGGTTAAAGCGATCATCCCACGGCACTTGTGCGGTCAGGCTGAGCAGTTCCTGTTCGGTTCCGCCTTTCGCTTCGACCGTACTGCTGTAGCGGCGAATGTAGTAATGCCAGGTTTTGTGCTTCGCACTGATCGAGGCCGGTGCCTTGTAAGGGCGATTCATCCCTCCCGGCGCCTGCAGCACGACGAGTTTGCGACCCTCGATTTCATGAACGCTCAATGCCGGGAAATAAGGCGGCTGAATCAACTGGCAGGCGGCCAGCAATTCCTGTTGAATTTTGTCCAGCTGGTTGTCTGGCAAACCCACCGGCGGAAACACCGGCAGGCCATTGGCGTCGCAATCCTGCCCGATCACCACGTAACCGCCGCCGAGGTTTTCGAAGTCGTTGGCAAAGGCGCATACGGTGCGGATGATCGGGTCCGGGTTCCATCCCGCCTTGTACTCGATGCGGTCACCCTCGACCGTACGCTGGCGCAGCAGGTCATTGAGGTTGATGGGGAGTTTCGTCATATCAAGGCCGCCTCTCTGGATTGGCTGGCAGGTTCGAGGTGCGCGTGTGCTGCTGGCGACTGGGAAATAAAACACGCATCGAGACTGCCGGAAGGCGGCAGCAGCAAGCGCTTATCCCGCAGGCAGAACGGCAGCACCCACAGGCGCAGGCCTCTGCTCTTCGGAAACTCGAACACGGGGAGTGGCTGGTTGAACGCATCGGTCTTGGGATAGATCAGCACAACGTCACCCTGGCCGTCGAGGTAGCTTTGTCCGTAGGCGTGCAGTTGATAGAAATCATTCTGCCCCAGCCCGTATTTGTCCGAGCCGTTGGCCTTCGCGCCGTCGATCAGCTTCCATTTCGTATCCAACACCAGCCGGGCCGTGGTTGATTCCCTGACCAGCAGGTCGGGCTTGAGCCGGAACCAGTCCTGCCCTTGATGCCTGACCAGTGAAAAACTGCGCGCCTGGGTTTTCAGGGTGAAGGGTCGTTCCAGTTGCCGCGCGAGGTGCTTGGCGACAAACGCCTCGAATACCGCTTCCATCGGAAACAGCAAGGAGGGTGCGCGATGGCTGCCGTCACCCGTGAGTGGCGAGGCATCCTCCAGAATCAGTTTCGCCCAGGCCAGACCATCGGCGTAATGCGCCATGCCACGATCCAGTCGAACCCGCTGAAAATCATGGGCCGCCTGATCGGATATTGGC
This sequence comes from uncultured Candidatus Competibacteraceae bacterium, assembly GCA_937960715.1. GTDB lineage: Bacteria > Pseudomonadota > Gammaproteobacteria > Competibacterales > Competibacteraceae > Contendibacter. The sequence continues at coordinate 3,733 of CALGOO010000104.1, read as the reverse complement.
ACATCGGAAAATGCGAAGCACAGTTCGCGGGCTAGTTGCTGGTTCGCCTGTGAGGTCGTGGCGGCCAGGGTCCAGCGTAGCGCCGCATGCAATAGCCGGTTCTCCGGGCGGTTGGTCGAAAACTCATCGTGCTCAGTGAAAAAACGATCCCGGCGGCAGAGGTTCTGGCGCAAGTGCGTGGCCAGTTGCAACTTGCCGCGCAAGGCGAACAAGTTGTCCTGGCGGGCGTTGTAGTCGCTGCGCAGGCCGCGTTTGACGACGTGCTCGGCTGTCCGGAGAAACTCGGAGATGAAGACCTCCAGCAAGGGCATCCGTGTTGCCTTGAGTTTTGCGCTGTCTGTCTGGATGTGACGAAAACCACCCAGGCAGCGCAACATCTCGATCAGCAACTCTCGAGCCTCGTTGTCACCGCCGCCGATGGCCTTGCCGACCTTCGGCAACACTTCAATCTGGAATCCATCCGGCGCTCGGATGACGCCCACGTAACTCGTCACCTGCACCGCGCGACGGCCACGCCGCTGTGTCAGGCGCAACCACGGAGACCCAGTTTCATCGGGCTCGGCTGCTCGCAGCGCCTGCAATTCCAGCCATTCGAAAACCCTGCGCGGCACAATGCGTAGGCCATCACATTCCTGAAGGCCGGGCGCCGGGAATGTCAGCGCATCGAATTCGTAGAGGGTGAGGCCGTTCATTCGATTTCCGCCCATCAAGTCCCTGGCGATTGATACACGCCGATGTAGGCCTGGGGATTGAAGAAGGCATCCTCCTGCAAGGCGTAACGCCGCTTGGTGGCATAGACATCGAGGCCATGATCGTTGCCGAATAGTGCCGTCAAATCTTGCCCGTGATCCTCGGTTTCGATGATGAATTGCGACTGCGGGTCCTGCTTCTGATTGTCGGCCAGCACCAGCCGGATCTTCTGCCAGTCTTCAAAAAAGTACTCCTCCAGCAGCGGCACGATACGGTTACGGAAAGTGTCGGTCAGTGCCGCGAATCGTTCCTGACCATCCGGCTTGCGCCAAAGGTGCGTGAAGTAGGCGTGGCCAATGGAATGGTCGCGGTCGTACAGCGCTTCGATCCGCGCGTTGATGTTTTCAAGCATCCGGCGCACATCGATTTCCCCTTGCTCGGTGGCGACCATCAGGCCTGCCAATGGCGCACTGTGCGGATCGTCGGCAACTTTCTCGGCGCGGGTGTCGGGCATCAGCGCGACGAAGTCGAAGCGCCGCCGCAACGCCGTATCCAGCAAGGCCAGTGAACGATCCGCCGTGTTCATCGTGCCAATGACATCCACGTTGGCGGGCACGGAAAATTTCTCGCCGGAGTACGCCAAGGTCACCTCGGCGGGCGGTGGCGTGCCGTCTAGCGGGTCACGTTTGTCGGCCTCGACCAGGGTAATCAGCTCGCCGAAAATCTTGCTGATGTTCCCCCGGTTGATTTCGTCGATCACCAGGGCGAAGCGCTGGCCGGGCGACAAACGAGCTTCGCGGCACAGTTCCTTGAACACCCCGGCGCGCATCTCGTAGGCCACGCTATCCGCTTCGGCCTCCGAGTCCGTTGCCAGAACGGGGCGCAAGCCCTCGATGAACTCCTCGTAGCCATAGGATTGATGAAAGGTCACGAAGCGATAGCGTTTGCGTTCTGCTGCGTTGCTGCCGCCCTTCTTCAAGGCATCGACCCATTCGATCAAGTCGGCACAAGCCTCCTGCCATTCGCCGGCGAAGTGCCAGACCGAATCGTCGCCCTTGTCGAAAATGGAGGGCGAGAGGCGCTTCTTGAGCCGCACCGTGGCCGACTCCTCCACCGTGTAGGTTTGCAGCGTGCGCCAGAGGGTTTGTTTGATGCTGCGGTTGGTGCCGGCTGCCGCCACCATCGCCTGGACGAAACGGTGTTCGGCCAGATCGCTGACCTTGGCCTGCCCGCCCAAATCGTGCAGCGCGGCTGCCGCCGCCTCCCACCATCGCGCCGTGGCCATGCGCTCGGCGATAGCCTGTCTTTGCCGCTCCGGGCTATCGATCTGCTGCGGGGCGTCGGTGTAATCCGCCTTGAGCAGATCGAGCACGGTCTTGGTTTTGCCGGTGCCGGGCGGGCCGTAATAGATGCGGTTGATGCAGCCCGCCAGCGGAACGTGGTCAGCGCCAGAAGGTGATACAGGTGTCGATATCCCGCCCGTTGTCGTGCCCAAGGTAGTGGCCTCGATGGGCTCGCCCGCCAGTGCGGCTAATTCCGCCAGATCGGTGGCGAAGAACGGCTTGAGCAAGGTGTTTTCGAACTCCGGCAGATCGTTTGCGCCCACCTGCCAGAAGGTCGAATTGCCTTGGGGTGACCACCCCTTGGAGTTTGCCGTGTAACGGTCGGTGCGCTGGGCGGGCTTGAGCACGCGGTAGCTGCGCTGCAACCATCCATCGCCCTTGGCGCAGGGCATCGCGTCAGAGGTGAACTGGCCGATTCGCTGCGGGCTGTTGCCGTGGCAGAGGAAGAACAGCGTACCCACCGGGGCCTCGGAAAATTTCTTGCCCTGTTCCTTCCCGGTGTCGCGGTGCATCACCGCCCAATGCCCGTCAAGGTACTGCTGGCGTTCGGCCTCGGTAAAGTTGGGTGGGTTGCCGTGCGAGAGTTTCCAGATCGCCAGATTCTTGTCGCTCCACGCCTCCCAGACTTGCCGCCCGAATTCCAGAATGCCGACATCGGCGGGCCGTCTCGTCAGCGCCGACTTTTGCAAGGCGGCCATGCTCTGGCTCGCGGTGCCGCCGATAAATACCGCCAGCGGCGCGCGCTTGAAGATATCCACGACGACCGGGGTTTGCCGGTTCTGATAGTGGAAGGCGATCTTCCACTTGTACGCCTCGCCCAAGTCCTGAAATGCGTCGATGGCGTCCAGATCACCCCGGGATGCCCAGTCCGCCACCTGCACGATGAAGCCCTGCACCTTCTCGAAGGCATCCTCGGCGCTCGCGCCCAGCGATGAGTACCAGCCGTGGGTGTCCGAGTAGGAGAGCTTGGCGTCGGATTTCTTGTCCTCGGTATCCTTGCGGGAAAACACGCCAAACTTGAACGACGACCCGCCCCAGATGCTGCCCAGTTTGTCGAGGCCCGACTCGATCCAGTAGGTAAAGCTGTCCTTCGAGCCCGCCTGGCTGTATTCATCCAGCGTCATCGTCGCCAACCGGGAAGCTGGCCAGACCGACAGGAATTCATCCCACAGTGCGTATTGTTTCTGGAAATCGCTCATTTCAGCAGTTCCTCAATCAAATCCCATCGCTTGTCCTTGACCATCACGAACCGGCAACGCCCTTCCGACAGGTTGGCCCACAGCCCACCGATCAAGCGATCATCCTCAGCCCCGTTCCAGCGATCCGCGCCCTTGTACTCAATCAATCGATACGCAGAGCGATTTTATGCACTCGATCGGTGCCAACCCATTTATAAAAATTCGCCCATCAGGTTTGAGACGAACCTCTAATTTGTTCTGCGTTGTCGCAAGCTTGGGAGCAAGGTCTGCATAGCGATTCGTCAAAAAATGAAATCGCTGATTACTAGATCCAACCCACGGTCGGACAAACTCGACGCGTTCTCGTTGAAATGGCCCGTCGATCAGCAGATCGGTGACAGCAAGAAGTTCATCGTAGTCTTTCCGGTTCGCTGCCTTGATCTCCTCAAGTAGGTAACCCGTAAAGGTGAGCCTCTTGCAAAACTCGAGTTTTGTTGAGGATTTATTCGCGCGGGCGTGCGA
>CALGOO010000103.1 GCA_937960715.1 uncultured Candidatus Competibacteraceae bacterium | reverse complement strand
CGGCGAAGCAGGAAATCACTCATGGATTATTTGTCCATGGTTGATGCAACGGTTTTACTAGCGAGGGACTAGCGCCCGCTAGTGGGTTTCGAGTCTATGCGGAACTGCCCGAAGTGGAACGCCGCGCCTGGCGCGCAAAGGTCCGGCTGTGGCAGTCTGAAGGGGAGAGTTTCGGGCGCATCGCCAAGCGACTGTTCCAAGAGCACGGCATTACCGGCGTGGATCGATTGCCGCTACTCGTTTCCACCGTTCGCGGCATGGCCGCCACCGGCCCGGCTGGCGTGGGTTGACGTTGCACTTACCTTGCACTTACCGGCGCTTCCAAGCCAAAGCCACGGTTGGCTAAGTGCTTGAAATCATGGTGCCCCGGACAGGAATTGAACCTGTGACCTCACCCTTAGGAGGGGTGCGCTCTATCCAACTGAGCTACCGGGGCCAAACCGGCGGGATTTCGAGAAAATCAGGCTACCCGCGACCGAGCCTGCGAGCAGGCGGCGAAGCCAAGCATAGCCGATGAGGATTCGCCTGAACAAGAGAACCACGCCCGACGGCTTCAAGCCGAACAAACCGGCCCACGCCAACTGCCCGGTCCGTCATTCCAGCGGCGGCCAGTCCAGCACGAACTCGCGCCGACTGGCGTTGGCCCAGGTGGTCTCGATCATAAGCGCCCGCCCCCCCGCCTCCACCAGTAGCGCGGTGGAGGATCGGGTGCCGTAGCCCGGCGCGTCGATGAAGATCGACGACAGCCAGCGCTCCCATTCCAGGGGTATTCCCGTGTCGGGCAATTCAACGTCGGGCGCGGGCGTGCGGTCGGTGAGCAGGCGCAGCAGCGCGTCCGGCGTCGGCTCGGATTCACCCTCCAGCATCCGCCGCAAGGTGCGTTGCCCCCGCTTCAATTTCGGCCAGGGCGTGTTCAGCAGGTGATTGCTGAGACCGTGCAACCCCGGTGTCAACGCCTGAAGCCCGCTGGCGCGATTAGAGTAATAGTACAGACCGGTGGCGTCGCCCAACAGCAGATTGAAACCGTTGTAGGCGTCAGCGCGCGTCATCAGCCGATCAAGATAAACGCGAGCCGGCTCGGCGCCTTGCAGGTAATCACTGACCAGATGGCCGCGCGAGGGTGCGTCCGGCAACACCCGGCTTGGATCGCGATAATTGGTGAGAGCGGCAAAGCGACCCGTCCGGGTGATGCCCATCCAGGCGCCGCCTTCCTTGAGATCGCGGCCGGAAAGCACCTGGGGATTGTCGTCCCAGAATGCCAGCGGGGCGGTGGGCCGGTCGTGAAACTCGTCCCGATTGGCGGCGACCACTAGCTCATAACCGGGGTAAGCGCGATAGGCAATCAGAATCAGGCACATGACGGCATATTTTGACGAGGAAGGGAAGGCTACACCAGCACCAGGTTATCCCGGTGAATCAGTTCCGGGTCGTCGACCTGCCCCAGCAGCGCCTCGATCCGGCGGGTGGTCTTGCCAATCAGCCCCAGCGCCCGCTCGGTATCGTAATTGACCAGCCCGCGCGCCACTTCGGTTCCATTGGAATCCAGGCACGCCACCAAATCGCCTCGGTTGAACTTGCCCTCGACGGCGGTTACCCCAACCGGCAGCAGGCTTTTCCCCGCCGTCCGCAGCGCCCGCACCGCGCCAGCGTCCAGATGCAACCGGCCCCGGACCTGCAACTGCACCGCCAGCCACTGCTTGCGCGCCGCCAGCGGACTCTGACTTGGCCGCAGCAGGGTGCCCAGTTCCACGCCGGCCGCGACCCGCCGCAACACCTCCGGCTCCCGGCCCCAGGTCAGCAGGGTAAAGGCCCCGGAGCGCGCCGCCTTGGCCGCCGCGCGCAGCTTGGTCGTCATTCCGCCGCTGCCCAGTGCGCCCGCCCCGCCGTCGGCCATCGCCTCGAGCGCCGCGTCGCCGGCCCGACCCTCGCCGATCAGCCGCGCCTCGGCGAACTGACGCGGGTTCTTGTCGTACAACCCCTGTTGGTCGGTGAGAATGACATATAGCTCGGCTTCGACCAGATTGGCCACCAGGGCGCCGAGCGTGTCGTTGTCGCCGAAGCGGATTTCCTCGAACGCCACCGTGTCGTTTTCGTTGATCACCGGCACCACCCGCAGCCGCAACAGGGTACGCAACGTGTTGCGGATGTTGAGATAACGCTGGCGGTCGGAGGCGTCCTCGTGGGTCAGCAGAATCTGCGCGGTCTGGATGCCGTGGCGCTCGAAGGCCGATTCCCAAGCCTGCACCAGGCCCATCTGCCCCACCGCCGCCGCCGCCTGTAGCTCGGCCAACGCGGTGGGCCGCTGGTTCCAGCCCAGCCGCCGCATGCCCTCGGCGATCGCGCCGGAGGTCACCAACAGCAATTCCCGTCCAGATTGGTGCAATTCCGCCATCTGCGCCACCCAGGCGTCGATGGAAAAATTGTCCAGACCCTGCCCGTCGTTGGTGATCATCGCGCTGCCGATCTTGACCACCCAGCGTTGGGCCGCGCCCAGTTGCTCACGCGTCTTCTGGTCGAACATCGCCCGCTCCCGCTGCCGCCATGGCACCGGCCGCCGTTTCCACCCGCCGCTCCAGCCACTCCATCACCGTGTTAATCAGGACCTCGGTCCCTTCGCCGTCGAGAGCGGCAATCCCGAACACCGGCCCGGTCCAACCCAGCGCCGTCGTAATCGCCGCCACCCGCGCGGCGCGCTCCTCCGGCGGCAATAAATCGAGCTTGTTGAGCACCAGCCAGCGCGCGCGCGTGGCCAGCTCGGCGCTGTACCGCGCCAGTTCGCCAAGAATCACCTGGACATCGCGCACCGGATCACCGCTATCGCTGTAAGGCGAGACATCCACCAGATGCAGCAGCAGCCGGGTACGGCTGAGATGGCGAAGGAATTGAACGCCCAGCCCCGAGCCATCCGCCGCGCCTTCGATCAATCCCGGAATATCGGCCATCACGAAGCTTTTCAGCGGCCCGACCCGCACCACGCCCAGGTTCGGATGCAGGGTGGTGAAGGGATAGTCGGCCACCGTGGGCCGGGCGGCCGACACCGCGCGGATCAGGGTGGATTTACCGGCGTTCGGCATCCCCAACAGGCCCACGTCGGCGATCACCCTCAATTCGAGCCGCAGGTCGCGCGCCTCGCCGGGCGTACCGGGCTTGAACTGGCGCGGGGCGCGGTTGGTGCTGCTCTTGTAACGGGTATTGCCGAGGCCGTGAAAGCCACCGCGCGCCACCAGCAGCCGTTGTCCCGGCTCGATCAGATCGCCAATCAACTCACCGGTATCGGCATCGTGAGCCACTGTCCCGACCGGGACCACCGCAGTCAGATCCGCGCCGCTTCGACCAGTGCAATTGGCCCCCATTCCCTTTTGGCCGTGCTCGGCGCGGAATCGTCGGGTGAACCGGTAATCGACCAAGGTATTCAATTCGGGGTCGGCTTGCAGCCAGACGCTGCCGCCGTCGCCGCCGTCGCCGCCGTCGGGGCCACCGAAAGGAATATATTTCTCGCGCCGGAAGCTGACGCAACCGTCGCCACCGTCGCCGGCCTCGACCCGAATGGTCACCTCATCGACGAATTTCATGGCGTCCTCCTCGAATCGCGGGCAAAACAAAAGCCCCGGTTGGGGCTTTCGACGCGCCTGAACCGCCGACCGTTCACTGGGCCGGCTGGACGCTCACATACCTGCGGCTGGACGGCCCCTTGGTTTCGAACACCACATGGCCGTCCACCTTGGCGAACAGGGTATAGTCCACTCCGCAGCCGACGTTGCGGCCCGGATGGAATTGGGTGCCGCGCTGCCGGATGATGATGTTGCCGGCCCGCGCCAGTTGCCCGCCGTAGAGCTTGACGCCCAGGCGCTTGGACTTGGAATCGCGACCATTGCGGCTGCTGCCGCCCGCTTTCTTGTGTGCCATGGCTGTTTATTGCAAACCTCGTGATCCTGGAACCGGTCAGGGTCCACTGATGCCGCTGACGCGCAGCTCGGTGTAGGACTGGCGATGACCCTGGGTCTTGCGATAGTGCTTGCGGCGGCGGAACTTGACGATCACTATCTTCGGACCCCGCCCCTGGGATTTGACGGTGGCGGTCACTCGGGCGCCTTCGACATAGGGTGCGCCGACCTGAACCCGATCACCGTCGGCGATCATCAACACCTGGTCGAATTCCACGGAGGCGCCTTCCTCGGCGCCGAGCTTTTCGACCTTGAGGGTCTGACCCTCGGTCACCCGGTATTGTTTGCCCCCGGTCTTGATGACTGCATACATTGCAAAATCTCCAAACGGCTGGTCCGTCCCAACTAAAGGGAAGCGATTCTAGCGACGCCCCCGGCCAAGGTCAAACAAATTCCAGCCGATAGCGGCGGTTAGGCGCTTGCCTTGACCCTGTCGCGGTCAATCCGTAGCATGACGCCCGTCTTCTGCCGAGCCCCGTTCTCCATGGATATCGAACTCATCCGCGCCCCTATCGCGGACGATCTGCAAGCGGTCAACGCCTTGATCCGCCGACAGCTCCGCTCCGACGTGGCGCTGATCAACCAGTTGGCCGGCTATATCATCGACAGCGGTGGCAAGCGGTTGCGGCCCGTCACCGTGCTGCTGGCGGCGCGCGCTTGCGGCTATGCTGGATCCCGACATATCGACGCCGCCGCCATCATCGAGTTCATCCACACCGCTACCCTGCTGCATGACGACGTGGTGGACGAATCCAGCCTGCGGCGAGGCCGGGAAACGGCGAACGCCATCTGGGGCAATCAGGCCAGTGTGCTGGTGGGCGACTTTCTGTATTCCCGCTCGTTTCAGATGATGGTCGGCATCGGCAGCATGCGGGTCATGGAAATTCTCGCCGACACCACCAACATGATCGCCGAGGGCGAGGTGTTGCAGTTGCTCAACTGCCATGATCCCGACACCACCGAGGAGCGCTACATGGCGGTCATTCACCGCAAGACCGCCAAGCTGTTCGAGGCGGCGGCCCAACTGGGCGCGGTGTTGGCCGGTCTGCCGCGAGCAGAAGAGCTGGCGCTGGCCCGCTATGGGCTGTGCTTGGGCACGGCGTTTCAGTTGATTGACGATGTGCTGGATTACCGGGCTTCCAGCGCCGAACTGGGCAAGAACATCGGCGATGACCTGGCCGAGGGTAAGCCGACCCTGCCGCTGATTCACGCCATGCGTCACGGCACGTTCGAGGAAGCTTGGATCATCCGCAAGGCCATCGAGCACGGCGGCTTGGACCAGCTTGACCTGGTAAGCCGTACTATTGAGTCCACCGGCGCACTGGACTATACTGAGCGTCTTGCCGTCGAACAAGCCGAGCGGGCCGCCGCCGAACTGGCGCCGTTACCGGATTCGCCCGCCAAGGACGCGCTGATCGGTTTAGCCCAATTCGCGGTGAGCCGCCGCCATTAATTCCCTCCCTTGTCGGGGTGTAGCTCAGCCTGGTAGAGCACTGCCTTCGGGAGGCAGGAGTCGCAGGTTCAAATCCTGTCACCCCGACCAAAT
>CALGOO010000102.1 GCA_937960715.1 uncultured Candidatus Competibacteraceae bacterium | reverse complement strand
AAAGAAGCCGCTTGAACCGGCCATTTCATCGATGCATCACTTTGAATCACACCCGGCGAGAACTGATTTTTGAGGATGACGGTTCTGCTTCCGCCTCCAGCCCGCGTTTCGGCGCGGGCTTTTTCATTGCCGTCGATGAGATCGAGCAGAATGACCGCGAGATTCCTCAGCAGGCCCATTCATGCACCGGCTGGCCGCGTTGCTGCTGCTCCATGTAGGCCAGGGTTAGCGTCGCTAGATCCTGCCCATGGCGGGCGAGAAACCGCTGTTGCCAGTCGGCGCCGGTGCGGCCGCTCTCGACCCGCGCGGCGATCAGGTCCAGGTAATCCGCCACGTCCGCCGCGTGAACGTCCAGCGTCCGCAGCCCGCGTCGGGCCAGCGGCAGCAACTCCTCCAACAACAGCCGCCGCAGCGGTAACCGCTGGCCGTTCAGCCACATCACCTTGGCTTGCAGTCCGTCGCGCGCCGCCGCGTAGAAATTGGCCCGGCAATGGGCGAATTCCAGTGTCGCGGCCATCGGTGGCGTTGCCCGCGCCAGTTCGTGAATCAATCCATAGTACAAAGCCGCGTTGGCAATCGTGTCGGGAATGCTGGGACCAGCGGGCATCACCCGATGCTCGATACGCAAGTGTGGCGTTCCGTCGGTCTCGAAACCCAGCAGCGGTCGGTTCCAACGCCAGATAGTCCCGTTGTGCAGGCGCAGATGTGGCAACCGTCCTTCAGGTTCCGCGCTCAGGTCCACCGGTAGCAGCGACGGGTAATGGGCCTGATTTTCCGCGAACAGCTCCAGCAGCGAGTCCTGGACATAGCCGCCGCCGAAAGTGACCCGCCGGTGGCTTGGATCGTTGGCGCGCGCTCCGCCGGCCAGCGCCACGCCCTGCTCGAACAGCGGAATGCGGGTTTCCTGCCACAGCGCCTTGCCAAACAGCAGCGGCGAATTGGCGGCGACCGCCACCATCGGCGCCGACAGCGCCAGCGCGGCGTTGAAAAACGCCGCCGCGTCGTGGGGCGTGACCTGCAAATGGGTCTGGAACGAAGTGGTGGCGGCTTCCAGCATCACATCGGGATGGGTCAGGCACAGGGTTTCGACGCCGTGAATGGCCAGCGTCATCGGCTGGCCGCGTCGCCGCGCCAGAATCTGGTCGTTGATGGCCCGGTAACGTTGCTGGTCCGACATGTGATCCGGGCTCAGGTCCTGAATCCGCAGGGTCGGCAGGATGCCGATCAGGACCACCGCCGCGTCCAGTTCGGCGGCCACCCGCTGGCAGCGTCGCCACAGGCTTTCCAAGTTGGCGTGCATCCGCCGCAACCCATCGTCGCGCAGGGGCAGGGGCGGGGTATTGAGTTCGATGTTGAACACGCTCAGTTCCGGCACCACCAGCGGGTCGGCCAGCCGCTCCAGAAAAACCCGGTTGAGCGGCGCGGGCTGGCCTTGGCGATCCACCAGCCACGCTTCGATCTCGAAACCGGCGACGCCGCCCCTTGGCGCGAATCGCCCGGTGCGAAACCACGCGCCCAAGGTTGCGGTTTCCTGACGCAGTCGCGCCCGGAAGCGGCGGAAATCCTGACGGGTGAAAGTCGAGCGGGAAATTTCCTGGCCCATGAGCGGCGTCTCCGGATCGCGGGATGCTTGGGCAAACTATAGCCGGCCGCGCTCGTCGCGGAAGGCGAAACCGCGTAGCGGGATGTCCAGATTCCGGGTGAGGGCGATGACCTGGAACCGGTCCCCCATTTCGCCGGGCAGGGTCAGCAGCTTGACTTGGCGGACCTGTTCCAGATAACGGACGGTATCGGCGGGGCTTGAAATC
>CALGOO010000101.1 GCA_937960715.1 uncultured Candidatus Competibacteraceae bacterium | reverse complement strand
GCGTTGACGTAGTTGCGCAGATGGTCGAATGCGGCGTGGCCGTATTCGGGCCGGACCATGAAGGCGGCGTGACAGGCGATGCCCAGTTTGCGCAAAGTCTCGTGGGCGCGCTCGTTATGTGAGACCGTGCCGCCCTTGCGGACCGCTTTCAGTTCCTGATTGGTGGTGAACTCGAAGCCGACGAACACGCCGTCCAGGCCGATTTCTTTCCAGCGGCGCATCAAATCGGGATAGCGCAGGATGGTGGTGGCCCGCGCCCAGGCGAAATAGCGTTTCTTGATGCCGCGATTTTCGATGGCCTCGGCCAGCTCGAAGCCGTATGTTTCGTCGATGAAATTCTCGTCGTCGGCGAAATAGACGTGATCGACGCCGATGCGCGAAATATCTTCGGCCACCACGTCGGCCAGTCTCGGCATGTGGGTGGTGCCGCTCAGAAACGGCACGATACAAAACGAGCAGGTCATCTTGCAGCCGTAGGAGGTGCGCGCCATCGCCACGCGCGGGTACAGTACCTGCCAGTCGCGCGGTTTCTCGCAGACCCAGACGCAGTAATACGAGCGGCTGTCCCACAAATCGCGGCGCGGGATCGGAATGGTGCGCGGGTCGGGATAGCGCGGCCAGATTTTGGAGGCCGGCTCGTCGAAGCGGTCGCCGGTGAACAGCAGGTTGTTGATCCCTTCCGGCTCCTCGCCCTTGTCGAGCGCCGCCACCAGCGCGCCGAACGGCCCGCTCCCTTCACCGCGCACGATGTAGTCGATGTCCGGGATATTGCAATCGGCCGGCGCGACGGTGGCGTGATGGCCGCCGACCACGATCCGCGTTTTCGGCGCCAGCCGCCGCACGGTGCCGGCCAACCGCTTCATGCGGCCCGATTCGTGGCTGTAGGCGGTGAAGCCGACCAGATCGGGTTTGAAGCGGGCCAGCTCGCGCTCGAACGCGGCTTCGGCGAACCGGTACAGCCGCAAATCCAGCACTCGCACTTCGTGTTCGGGCGAGATGGCGGCGGCCAAATAGCCGAATTCCAGGGGTTCCAGGCACTGGAAGCGCTGGAGGCCGAGCACGGTCTTGAGATGAGCGTGGGGCTTGACGAACAGAATCCGCATCGGTCGTCCTCGGGCTGAAATTATCGTTCGCGACTATAACCGAATTCCGAGCGGACTTGTCGGAATTGGCGCCTGTTCGTCGCCGTTCTCAGTCCTGCCGCAGCACCAGGTGGCGCGGCCGGATGCCTACCGCCAGCACCGCCAGCAGATAGCTCCCCCCACCGGCCGCGATCAGCCAAGCGAGATGCCACAATCGGGCCTTGGCGCCGGCGCCAATCCAGCTTTCGAGATCGCCCACGCCGAACCAGAGCACCGAACCCATGACCAGATTGGCGATGAGCAGTTGCGCCAGAAACGTCGGCCAGCCGGCGCGAGGCCGATAAATTTCGCGCCGTCGCAGATTGAAAAACAGCAGCCCCGCATTGAGATAAGCGGCCAACGAAGTGGCGAGCGCCAGCCCGGCATGGGCCAGCGGCCAGATCAAGGCCAGCACCAGCGCGGTGTTGGCGCCCATCGCGATCAGCCCGTACTTGACCGGACTGCGGGTGTCTTTGCGGGCGTAGAAGCCGGGGGCCAGCACCTTGATCAGCATGAACGCGACCAAGCCCAAGGAAAACGCCATCAGGCTGCGGGCGGACATGGCCACGTCGCGGGCGTCGAACGCGCCGTACTGGAACAGCGCCGACAGCATCGGCCCGGACAGCAGGATCAGCGCGACGGTGGCCGGAACGCCGATCAGCAACGCCCAGCGCAGCGTGTGCGAAAAGCCGTCAGCCTCCGCGCCGGCGTGCTGGCGCGACAGCTTGGGCAAGATCACCGTCCCCAGCGCCACGCCGAAGATGCCGAGCGGAAACTCCACCAACCGGTCCGAGTAATACAGCCAACTGACGCTGCCCGAGACCAGAAAGGAGGCCAGCAGGGTATCGATCAGCAGGTTGACCTGCGCCACCGAGGAGCCGAACAGCGCCGGCAGCATCAGCCTCAAAACCTGTTGCAC
>CALGOO010000100.1 GCA_937960715.1 uncultured Candidatus Competibacteraceae bacterium | reverse complement strand
AAGAAGCCGCTTGAACCGGCCATTTCATCGATGCATCACTTTGAATCACACCCCTCGCCAGGGTATTTGACGAGCGCGCTATACTCTTTGGCACGAGCAGGAAACAAGGGGACCGGCGCGACCGCGCCACCCCTGAGACCGACCCACCGATCGCCCGACTCGATTCACTGATGGAGGCTTGACGATGAACCCGTCGCACCGTGATGGACGCTCTTCCTGGCGTTGCCTGATTTTTGGGGCGGCCTGCCTGCTCGGCCTGGTCCTGCCATCGGCGGCTTGGCCCCTGGCGCGGCCCGACGGCCTGAGCGCCTCGGACTGGGACAGCATCCGCGCCACCTACGAGGCCGGGCGGCACGCCTTCCAGCCGGTGGCCGAAGGCTGGCAAGCGCGCAATCCCGGCCAGCAGTGGCGCACCACCTTCGACCGGCGCGGCTTTGAAGTGCAACCCCAAGACGGCGGTTGGTCCTGGGGCTTGGAACTAAAAGGCTACGGCTTTGGCGAACACCCACAGCCCCTCGGCGAGCGCCCGGCCGCGACCGCGACGGGACAACGCCTGACCTACCCGTGGGACGACAACCTGCGCGAGTGGTATGTCAACGACACCCGGGGACTGGAGCACGGCTTTACGGTGCAACAGCGCCCGCCGACCGGCGCCGCGCCCGGCCCGCTGACCTTCATCCTGGCGGTGCGCGGCACGCTGCGGCCCCAGATCGCCGCCGATGCCCAGGGCGTGGCGTTCCAGGATGCCAGCGGCGGCGCCGTGCTCAGCTACACCGGGCTGAAGGTCTGGGACGCCGACGGCAAAACGCTGCCCGCCCGCTTCGAGGCCGCCGGCGCCGACCACCTGCGCCTGGTGGTGGACGAACACAGCGCCCGCTATCCGCTCACCATCGACCCACTGGCCCAGCAAGCCTACCTCAAGGCCAGCAACACCGGAACAAATGACTTCTTTGGCTCCTCGGTGGCGGTGTCCGGCGACACCGTCGTGGTCGGGGCTTCGGGGGAGGACAGCAACGCCACCGGGGTGAATGGCAATCAGGCGAACAACAGCGCGAGCGCTGCCGGCGCAGCTTACGTGTTCGTGCGCGGCGGCGCCACCTGGACCCAGCAGGCCTACCTCAAGGCCAGCAACACCGGGCCGGATGACAGATTCGGCTTCTCGGTGGCGCTGTCCGGCGATACCCTGGTGGTCGGAGCGCCTGGGGAGGGCAGCACCGCCACCGGGGTGAATGGCGATCAGGCGGATAACAGGGCGCCTGAAGCCGGCGCGGTCTACGTGTTCACGCGCAGCGGCAGCACCTGGAGCCAGCAAGCCTATCTCAAGGCCAGCAACACCGGGGAGCTTGACGAGTTCGGCGTCTCGGTGACGGTGGCCGGCAACACCCTGGTGGTCGGGGCGTGGTCGGAGGACAGCACCGCCACCGGGGTGAATGGCGATCAGGCGGACAATAGCGCGAATTCTGCTGGGGCGGCCTATGTGTTCACGCGCAGCGGCGCCACCTGGAGCCAGCAGGCCTATCTCAAGGCCAGCAACACCGGGATAAATGACCTGTTCGGCCGCTCGGTGGCGCTATCCGGCGACACTCTGGTGGTCGGAGCTTTTCAGGAATCCAGCAACGCCACCGGGGTGAATGGCAATCAGGCGGACAACAGCGCGGGTGTTGCCGGGGCGGCCTATGTGTTCACGCGCAGCGGCGGCGCCTGGACCCAGCAGGCCTACCTCAAGGCCAGCAACACCGATGCGTATGACGCGTTCGGCGCCTCGGTGGCGCTGTCCGGCGACACCCTGGTAGTCGGGGCTTCGGGGGAGGACAGCAACGCCACCGGGGTGAATGGCAATCAGGCGAACGATAGCGCGAACGGTGCCGGCGCGGCCTACGTGTTCGTGCGCGGCGGCGGCGCCTGGAGCCAGCAGGCCTATCTCAAGGCCAGCAACACCGGAGCGCTTGACGGGTTCGGCAGCTCGGTGGCGGTGGCCGGCAACACGGTCGTGGTCGGGGCGATCGGAGAGGACAGCAATGCCAGCGGGGTGAATGGCAATCAGGCGGACAACAGCGCGGGCAATGCCGGGGCGGCCTACGTGTTCACGCGCGGCGGCACGACCTGGAGCCAGCAGGCCTACCTCAAGGCCAGCAACACCGGGGCGGATGACGGGTTCGGCCGCTCGGTGGCGGTGGCCGGTGACCGGGTGGTGATCGGGGCGCCTGGGGAGGCCAGCAACGCCACCGGGGTGAATGGCAATCAGGCGGACAACAGCGCGGGCAATGCCGGGGCGGCCTATGTATTCGCCCTTGTCGAAATCGCCGTCAGCGGCAACAACGTCAACATCGCCGATGGCGACAACACGCCCGACCTGGCGGATCACACCGACTTTGGCACGGCCACCGTGGGTGGGAGCAGCGTGGTGCGCACCTTCACCATCCAAAATACCAGCACGGGCACGGGCTATCTCACCCTGGGCAGCATCACGGTCGGGGGCGGCCACGCGGCGGACTTCAGCCTGACCGTGCCACCCAGTTCGCCGGTCGCCCCCGGCGGCGACACGACCTTCCAAGTCACCTTCGATCCCAGCGCCACTGGCCCGCGCAGCGCCACGCTCAGCATCGCCAATAACGACGCGGACGAAAACCCGTTTAATTTCAGTATTCAGGGCAACGGCGCGGCGATCGCCGATCTGGCCATCACCAAGACCGATGGGGTAACGACGGTTACGCCGGGCACCTCGGTAACCTACACGATCGTGGCGTCCAACGCCGGCCCCAACACCGCCACCGGCGTGACCGTCAGTGACCCCTTCCCGGCCAGCCTGACCGGTTGCTCGACCACCGCCGTCGCCGCCGGCGGGGCCACCGGCCACGACCCCGGCCCCACGGTGGGCCATCTCAACGATACGGGCATCACCCTGCCCCCCGGCGGGAGCGTCACCTACACCGCTACCTGCACGGTGGATGCCGGAGCCACGGACCCCCTGAGCAACACCGCGACGGTCAGCGCGGCGACGACCGACCCCAACACCGACGACAACTCGGCCACCGACACGGATAGCATCACGCCGGTCGTCACCCGCTTCACCGGTCCCACCGCCACCGGGACCGGCAACGCCACGGCTACGGTGACCGGCGGTGGCAACACCTGCGGCTTCGTCCCCACCCCGCAATTCGTGGCGGTGGCCAGCGTGCCGGCTCCCCCGCCGACGGGCTATACCTTCCCCCACGGTCTCTTCCGCTTCACCCTCGCCAATTGCAACTCTGGCGAAACGGTCACCCTCACCGTGACCTATCCCAACCCGTTGCCGCCGGGCACGCAATACTGGAAATTCGGCCCCGAACCCCCACCGGGCGACGCCAACCCCCACTGGTACGTCCTGCCCGCCAACATCACCGACCACATCGCCACCTTTACCATCACCGACGGCGGTCTGGGGGACGACGACCTGAGCGCCAATCGCACGATCGTCGATCAGGGTGGTCCCGGCGTGCCGCCCAGTGTCGGGAACGGCGCAACGGGGATTCCCACCCTGCACGAATGGGCGCTGCTGCTCCTCAGCGCGTTATTCGGCGGCCTGCTCTGGCGGGCGCGGCGGCGCTTGGGGTAATACGCTGCTCGACAGAGTTGCCCTGGCGGATGCTTAGGCCGTAACCGTTCGGATCTTCTGGTGGTTTAGCTCCGTATTGATGGGTTTCGTTCCTCAACCCATCCTACAATCCATTGTTTTTTATTAGGATTTGTTGAGTGTAGCGAAACCCATCGCCGTGCGGGACGAGGGGGGTTCGAACGCTGGCCTCAGGCCCGGATCAGGCTAATCCGCCGGCCCTGGGGACTGCCCGTTTCCGTGCTGGCCGTGCGTTCCCGGATCGGCGGCTGGCTGGATCGGCGATCGAAGATCACCAGCCAGCCGCTCTCCAGCCCCAGCCCGGCCAGATAGCCGTCCAACTGCGCCAGGCCCTCGGCCAGCGGGTCCGGCTCGCCCTCGCACCAGACCTTCAGTTCGATCCCCAGGGTCACCGCGCCGTAGCGCAGGCACAAGTCCATCCGACCCATCCCGATGGCGTATTCCCGCTCCAGCGTCCCGCCGCCGTTGATCACCCGGTGCAGGAAGGCCATCAGCACCAAATGGGGGGCGATTTCGTGGTAGGGCGCGCTGCCCAGCAGCGGTTGCCCGTGCTGGCGCCAGAACCGCAGGAAGGCCGTCAACAACTGCTCGGGGTTGAGGCTGCCGTCCGGGTTGAGCCAGGTCGGGGCGATCTGGGGCAGGGTGTCTTGCGGGCCGCTGGCCAAGGCGCGCGGCAACACTTCCCGATACATGGGGTTGGCCACCACCAGACTGCCGCTCTCCCGCCGCAACAGGCCCAGATCGACCAGATATTGCCGGTCGTCCTCGGGCACCGGACCCATCTCGGTGCCGGCCAGCATCGGTTCGATCACCCGCCGCACCCGGTCCTCGCGCAGCTTGTCGGCCAACTGGTCCAGATGGGTCTCCCGCCGCAGAATCAGGTTCTCCTTGGCCTGGTCGATCCGCGCGACCGTGACCGGCAGGCTCCGATCGCGGCCCTCCCGCATCTCGAAACAGGCTTCATACGCCAGCGCGTTGACCAGCCAGGGTTGGCCCAGGGTCAAGGTCCACACCCGGTTCAAAGCCTCGGGGGTGAAGACCTGACCGGTCTCCGCAGTGTGCTCCAACAGCAAAGTCTCAACCTCGGGCTGGAGGAAATCACCCAAGCGCAAGGACTTGGCCTTGATGTTGAAGGCGCTCCCGCCGGTGATCGGCGCCGCCTCGGAACTCGCGTGAATCCGGTAGTCACGCAAGTCCCGCACCCCGCACAACACCACCGTTTGCGGGAATTGCACCGGCCGCTTGGGATAGCCGGCCCGCAACTGTCGCAGCAGGGAAATCAGCGTGTCCCCGACCAGGGCATCCGCTTCGTCCAGCAACAGCACCACCGGCAAAGGCGATCGCCCGCACCAGCGGGTCAGGAACTCCTCGACCCGCGTCGTCCCCGAGGAGCGGGCGATGAGCGTCTCCGCCAAATCCGTTGCGTGCCGATCATCGATCTGGTCGCGTGCGCCGCGCGCAATCTGTTCGACGACCGCCGTCATGCCCATCGACACGTTTTCCCGCACGGCCTGGGCCGGCTCGATATTGGCGTACACCGCCCGATAGCGTCCCTCCCGGTTCAGGTAATCCGCCAGCGCCAGCAGACAGGTGGTCTTGCCGGTCTGGCGCGGGGCGTGCAGCAGAAAGTATTTCTCTCGTTCGATCAGGCCGAGAATCTCTTCCAGGTCCCAGCGTTGCAGCGGGGGCAAACAGTAGTGCTTTTCGCCGCGAACCGGCCCTTCGGTGTTGAAAAAACGCATGGCCCATCTCCCGCAAAGTCATGGCTTACTATACGCCAAGGCATCGGAGTCACCAGGTTCACCCCCGCATCACCTCATTGTCCGTCACCGGCGCCACGGCCAACCCATCTTGCAAAACGCGACGATAAATCCACCAGACGCCCATCAAATTGACGCCCAGCCACACACCGGTCCCTCCCAGGGCCAGTGCGGCGGGATAGGTAAAGACCGGGGGATGGACAGCGGCGGCCAAAAGCAGTAGCAACGCCGCCAGATAGACCCAAAATTGCCGCCGGATAGCCGCATCCGGCAATAACTGCTTCATGGTGGGAACTTTCGCTCGACCGAGCAGTTGCGCCTGCAAATGGAACCACGCCAGAAAGGGGACGATCTTGTAAAGCATCCCGTTGATCACGGCGACCGCGAAACCAAAAATCGGCAGAATGCCCAGCAGCCATTCGACTTGCGGCGCTCGCGCCAGGGTTTGGCTCCACGGCGTCAACAGCCACAACAGCGCGCCCGTCAGCAAACTGGCCATGCTGGTTCGCCAATAAGCCAGGGTCGGATCGCCGATCTTGCGGCGGCGCTGGGTCAGCAGGCGCAACGTCGTCACGGCGAATAGCGCGACGCCCAAGGCCAGCACCGCGCCCGTCAGTCGCGCCGCCATCTCCCAACCGCCGAATGCCAGCGCCGACCACGCCGCCAGCAATACCGCCATCAGCGGCGCGAATCCACGCACGAACGCCGAGGGATAGGGCGGCGTGATCTGGAACATCGGCACCACCTGATAGGCCACGCCCGCCACCAGCAACGTCGTCCACCCGACCAGACCCCAGGCGGTGTGCAGGTGGGTCACGACCACGACCGGCAATGTAAATCCCCAACCGAAGAAACCACCCAGCGACAGCCCCAGCCCGACCGTGACCATCAGCGCCCCCAACGCGCAGCGCAACGCGATCACCGTGCCGCTGACCACCGGCGCGCGCCACAAGGCGAGATGCACCGCGATCAACGCCGCGCCGAACCCCAGACCGAGCAATCCCAGGGCGCCCTGGAACCAGATGGGATTACCGTTCAGAAAAGCGGCGGCCAAGGCCAAGGCGCCCAGTGTCAGGGGAATATGAATCAGCGCCGCCGTCAGCCGGGGGCGAGGCACGACCACCCCCACCACCACCGGCAGCATTTGCAACAACGCGCCCAGCATGACCTGCGCCATGAAGCCGACGGTGAGCAGATGGGTCAGCGTCAGCGTGGCCGGCAACCAGCGGCTGGCGAAAACCTCCGGCCCTTGCCACAGTAGCAACAACGCCGCCAGCGCCAGAAACCAGGGCGCGGTCAGAAAAAAACGCAGCGGTACACTGAAAGGCGGCGCCTGCTCGAGCGATAGCCCAGCCGAATTCATGGCGGCCAAATCAGGACTTCGAAATGACCATCGGCAACCGCCGTGGTTTCGTAGCGATAGTGGTAACGGCGCAGAATGTCGTAGAGCGGATAAGGTTGGCGGTGGATCAGGAACCGCACGCGCTGCCCCGGCTTCAGCTCGTCCAACGCCGCCAAGACCTTTTCCATCGGTTCAGGTGGCGCCAGACCCCGCCCGTCCACCACGATGATGTTGGACTCGCTCATGGCGGCCCACCCGCCGGGAGATCGCGCATCGCTTGGATCACCGAGTCGACGGCGGCGCCGAGCAACCGGTCGCACATCGGATAAAGAATCTGCTCCTCCTTGATGTTGTGCTGCTGCATCAGGATCAACAGCGTTTCCGCCTGTCCGAGAAACTCCTCCAGATCGCCATTGGCGAGCGCGCCATCCATTTCGGCGAACGTTTCCCGCATCTGCTGGTGCTCCAACCGCATCACCCGCGTCGGACCCATGGCGTTGCCGGTGACCTGTTCGAAGGCGGGAAACAGCATCGTTTCTTCCTTTTGAAAATGATGCTCCATCGCGGCCCGGAACCGCTGGAAAGTCGCGCGACAGTGAGCGGGATCGTCCGTTTGAGCCGCTTCCTCGGCGGCGGCGAAGCTTTCATCGCAACCGCGATGCTCGTTGGCGAGAAATTCGGCGATGGTGGTCATGACGGCTCCTTGAGGTCCATGAAGGTCGAAGAGGATTGTGCTTGGCGTAAGGTTACGAACTCCTTGACCTTTATCAAGGAATGAAAGTCGCCATTCCTGGAACATGGTTACCGTCTCCGCTTGATTGGACTCAATCAAAGTGGTTCGTATTCTCATCGGGAACGAGGTCCTCATGAGCGCATTCCTCACCAAATCCATGGCGCGAAACATCTTCTATGGCGGCACCTTGTTCTCGGTGCTGCTGTTTCTCGCCCTGACCTTCCACACCACCTGGAAATTGCCGGGACGAATTCCCACCGCGACCCCGGCTCCGGAGGTCGCGCGCGGCAAGTCGCTGTGGGAAACCCGCAACTGCATCGGTTGCCACACCCTGCTCGGCGAGGGGGCGTATTTCGCGCCGGAACTGGGCAACGTCTACAAGCGGCGCGGCCCGGATTTCATCAAGGCCTGGATCAAGGCGCAACCGACCAAGGTCCCAGGCCGCCGACAGATGCCGCAGTTCAATTTCAGCGACCAGCAACTGGACGACATCGTGGCGTTCCTGAAATGGACCTCGGAAATCAACACCGAAAACTGGCCGCCGAACATTGAAGGCTGAATGAGGAACCCACACCCATGCAATTGCAATACAAATCCCAGGCGGTGGCCAAGCCTTACTTCATCGCGGCCATTGCCCTGTTCGTCGGACAAATCCTGTTCGGTCTGATTCTGGGCCTGCAATACGTGGTCGGCGATTTTCTGTTCCCGGCCATTCCCTTCAACGTCGCCCGCATGGTCCACACCAACCTGCTGATCGTCTGGCTGCTGTTCGGCTTCATGGGCGCGGCCTACTACCTGGTGCCGGAAGAAACCGAAACCGAGTTGCACAGCCCGCTGTTGGCGCATCTGCTGTTCTGGGTGTTCCTGGTGGCCGGCGCGCTGACCATCGTCGGTTATCTGGCGGTACCTTACGCCAGTCTGGCGCAGATGACCGGCAACGAGGTGCTGGAAACCATGGGGCGCGAATTCCTGGAACAGCCGCTGCCGACCAAACTGGGCATCGTGGTGGTGGCGCTGGCCTTCCTGTACAACATCGGCATGACCATCCTCAAGGGCCGCAAGACCGCGCTCAGCATCATCCTGCTCGCCGGCCTGGTCGGGCTGGCGGTGCTGTTCCTGTTCGCGTTCTACAACCCATCCAACCTGGTCAAGGACAAATACTTCTGGTGGTGGGTGGTGCATCTGTGGGTGGAGGGCGTTTGGGAGTTGATCATGGCCGCCATCCTCGGCTTCGTGCTGCTCAAAGTCACTGGCGTGGACCGCGAAGTCATCGAGAAATGGCTGTACGTCATCATCACCCTGGCCCTGATCACCGGCATCATCGGCACCGGCCATCACTACTACTGGATCGGCACACCGGGTTACTGGCAGTGGTGGGGTTCGATCTTCTCGGCGCTGGAACCGCTGCCGTTCTTCGCCATGACCGTGTTCTGCTTCAACATGGTCAACCGCCGCCGCCGCCAGCACCCCAACAAGGCCGCGACCCTGTGGGCGCTCGGCACCGGCGTCATGGCCTTCCTCGGCGCGGGCGTGTGGGGTTTCCTGCACACCCTGGCCCCGGTCAACTATTACACTCACGGCACCCAGATCACCGCCGCGCACGGGCACTTGGCGTTCTACGGCGCCTACGTGATGGTGGTGCTGACGATCATTTCCTACGCCATGCCGATGTTGCGCGGGCGCGAAGTCAATCCGGAACGTGCGCAGGTGCTGGAAATGTGGTCGTTCTGGCTGATGACGGTTTCCATGGTGTTCGTCACCCTGTTCCTGACCGCCGCCGGCCTCCTGCAAGTGTGGCTGCAACGCATCATCCCCAACCCGCAGTCGTTCATGGCGGTGCAGGATCAACTGGCGATGTTCTACTGGATGCGCTGGCTGACCGGCATGGTGTTCATGATCGGGCTGGTGGTTTACCTCTACAGCTTCTTCGCCAAGGACAAGCCGCAAACCGCCGAAGCGGGCGAGGCCCAGCCCGCCGCGACCTGATCCCGCATCACCCACCTCTCTCCCCGGGCGGGAGAGAGGTGTCGCTTTTTCCGATCCCCGTCATGACACCACTC
>CALGOO010000099.1 GCA_937960715.1 uncultured Candidatus Competibacteraceae bacterium | reverse complement strand
GCCGAACACCTTGATGTTGTCGCCGCCGCGTTCGCGCAGCAGGTCGATCATGTACTTGAAGAATTCGATGTGGCCGCCCTGGTAGGAGCTGACGGCGATGCCCTGAGCGTCTTCCTGCAAGGCGGCGGTGACGATTTCGTCCACCGAGCGGTTGTGGCCGAGATGGATGACTTCCGCGCCGCTGCCCTGGATGATGCGGCGCATGATGTTGATCGAGGCGTCGTGACCGTCGAACAGGCTGGTGGCGGTGACGAAGCGGATCTTGTGCGTGAGCTTGGCTTTGTCGGTGCTGGGCAGGGGGATTTTGAACGGGCTGACGACCGCGGACATGGGAAGGTTCTCCTGTCGATGGTTATGGATACCATCATACGCCTTTACCGCGCGGCGGTGATGGTCGGCGCCGCAGCGCCAACCTGGGATTGGCGATATCGGCTTGTCATGATGGTCACAATGGTAAAAAGAACCCGAAGGCAAGATTTGCCAACAGGGTTGCAATGTTTGCCAGCGAAACCGCCAATGTGGTTGCAATGTTCGCCACGCCGATTAGGATTGGCGTCCGATATGCACCGATGAGCCGAACAAAGATGCCTGTGGTTCCCGAGATTGCGATAACGCCCGTGGCGTTCGTCCGGGCCATCGTGGCCGCCTATCGCCGCTACGGCAAAGACCCAAACGAGGCGCTGCGGCGGGCGCGAATCGCGCCGGAATTCCTGGCCGACTCGCGCAACCGGGTCACCGGGTCGCAAATGCAAACCCTGTTCGGCATCGCCATCCAGGAACTGGACGACGAGGCCCTGGGCTGGTTTTCGCGCCGGTTGCCGTGGGGTAGCTATGGAATGCTGTGCCGGGCCGCCCTTGGGTCACCGACGTTGGAAGTCGCCTTGAAACGGTGGTGTCGCTATCACGGCTTGCTGACCGACGACATTACGCTGAAATTCGCCGTGACCCGGTCGGCGGCGTCCATCGCGATTCAGGTCAACCGGGATTTGGGCGAAATGGCGGAGTTCTGCTTCGCGACGCTGTTTCGGTATATCCTCGGCTATGCCTGCTGGGCGATCAATTCGCGGATACCTTTGCTGGAAACCTGCTTCCCTGTCGACGCGCCGGAGCATATCGAGGTGTATCGGATGCTCTTTCCCGGTCCGCTGCATTTCGGTTCCGAGTCCGCCAGGATCAGTTTCGATCCGCAATACGCGGCGTTGTCGATTCGCCGCGACGACCGGGCCTTGAACAAGATGCTCCAGCACGCCGTTCCCCTGACGATCTTTCCCTATCGGCGAGACCGGTTGCTGGTTCAACGGGTGCGTGAGTTGTTGAGAACGCGACCGGACGGTTTGCATACCGGCGAATCAATCGCCAAGGGGCTGCATGTCTCGACCAGAACGCTGCACCGGCAATTGCAGGAGGAAAGCGCGTCGTTGCAGGCGCTAAAGGATGAGGTTCGGCGGGATCGGGCGGTGGAGTTGCTAAACAGAACGTCCAAGCCCATCAAGCAGATTGCTTTGGCGGTGGGATTTCTCAATGAAAAAAGCTTTTCTCGCGCCTTCAAGCAATGGACGGGCGCGACACCCGAGTCGATCAGGGAAAAGGGCCGGCATTTCGGCTCGTGACGGCTTATGAAAACCGACGGCCTGTTCTACTCAGGGCTTGCGCTTGGGCGGGTTGGTAAGCGGGAAGTAACCGTTCGGATATCCTGGTGGTTTCGTTCCGCACCGATGGGTTTCGTTCCTCAACCCATCCTACAACCAATTGTTTTTTCTTGGGGTGGGCTGAGCGTAGTGCATCCCATCGTGGTGCGGGACGAGAGGGTCTGAACGGTTGCAGCGGGAAGGCTCTATTGAGTTTTGAGGACGTGATAAATTCGGTATGAGCCAAAGTCAAAATCCACCAGAAGTTGGTATGACCTTTTCTGGCCGCACTTGACCGCTACAGCGGTTTCCCCTGTTTCAAATCCTGCCGCGCCTCCTGGTAAATCTCGGCGATATCCTCGATCGCTTCCATGATTTCTTCCGGCGCTTCGCCCTGCACGGCCAGGTTGCGGATCAGAATCAGCAGCGGCTCCATCCGTTCCAGGTGTCGCACCGTTTCCCAGCTCATCGCCTCGTCGATGTGGAACAGCAGCCGGTCCCAGTTCGAAAAACCGGCGCGTTTGACCACCTCGCCGCGCAGACAGCCCCACGCTCCTTGCAGGTCGGACAGGATGGTTTTTACGTAATGGTCGGGCTCGATAAAGAAAGTCATGAACTTCTCGCGCTCCAATCACCGCTGTTTCAACAGGCGCTGCATCGCCTCCGCCCGATCCCAATCGATGCGGTTCGTATCCCTGAGGAAGCGAACCAGGCGCCGGAAACTGCCCCAATTGACGTTCTTGCCCTGCCGGCGCAAATACTGTTGCAGACCATCCGCGTCGAGCGCTAGCAACGGACGGGGCTGTTTCGGCGTCGACCAATAGGTGTCGATGAACCGCGCGATGTTATCAGTATGCTCATTGGCCATTTTCGGGCTCAAGCCACCGGCCAACAGATTCTTTTGGAATGCGACCAGGACTTTTTGATTGCCCCCGCCAATGGCCTGTTGGATGGCCTTGGCGCTGGGGGGTTGTAGCGTGGTCGTCACCCCGCCCTGTTCCTGAACCCGGCAATACGCCTCGTTCAAGCTCCGCAGGATACCCGAGCCGAACATCAGCCGGTAAGGCATCAACAAGCTGTCGTAGATGATCCGGTCCTCAAACGGCAACAGCACCGCATCCACCAATACCGGTGGCGGCATGGGGATAACTTCCTGGATCGGACTGACCAGACCCAGGACGCCGTAGGCTTGCGGCGGTTCTCGCCCGGTCAGGAAAACGGCGTGCTTTTTCAGATACCGTAAAATGTAAAACTGGCCCGCGACCCGATACGCCAACTGGCGACCATCTCCAGATCGGCATCCGACAACCGGGCGGGATTTTCGGCGATGAATCCTTCCCGGAGCGCGTCATCTTCCCAAAGTGCTTTCCGCAGTCGGCCAACATCCTCCGGGCTGATCGTCTCCGCTCCGGGCACGAGGGGGACATGCGCAACCAGTTGACGCCGACCGTTGACGTAATGCAGCAGCGGCAACCAGATTCCGTAG
This sequence comes from uncultured Candidatus Competibacteraceae bacterium, assembly GCA_937960715.1. Taxonomy (GTDB): domain Bacteria; phylum Pseudomonadota; class Gammaproteobacteria; order Competibacterales; family Competibacteraceae; genus Contendibacter. Next base: position 114 of record CALGOO010000099.1, on the reverse strand, counting down.
AAGCGCTCGATTTCCTGTCTCGATAAGTTCATGTTCCGAAAACCTCAAGTGTCTCTTGCGTAACCGTTCACTCCCCCTCCCGGCGGGAGGGGGTTGGGGGGAGGGCAAGTCGTT
>CALGOO010000098.1 GCA_937960715.1 uncultured Candidatus Competibacteraceae bacterium | reverse complement strand
GGCTCGGCCTCCGCGTAGCGACCTTGGCTTTTCAGCGTTAGGGCCAGGTTGTTGATGCTAGCAGCCGCTTTGGTGTGGTCGGGGCCGAGGGTTTTTTCAAGGATCGCCAGGGCGTGCTGGTGCAGCGGCTCGGCCTTCGTGTACTGGCCTTGGGCGCGGTAAAGTTCCGCAAGGTTGTTGAGGCTGGTGGCGACGCGAGGATGGTCGGGGCCGAGGGTTTTTTCAAGGATCGCCAGGGCGCGCTGGTGGAGCGGCTCGGCCTTCGTGTACTGGCCTTGGGCGCGGTAGAGCCAGGCGAGATCGTTGAGGCTGGCGGCTACATTGGGATGATCGGGCCCGAGAGCCTGTTCCCAGATCGCCAAGGCGCGCTGGTACAACGGCTCGGCCTTCGCGTACTGGCCCTGGGCGGAGTAGAACCCTGCGAGGTTGTGGAGGCTGGTGGCGACGCTGGGGTGGTCGGGGCCGAGAGCCTTTTCCCGGATCGCCAGGGCGCGCTGGTACAGCGGCTCGGCCTTCGCGGACTGGCCTTGGGCGTCGTAAAGCAGCGCGAGATTGTTGAGGCTTTGGGCCACATTGGGGTGGTCGGGGCCGAGGGCTTTTTCCCGGATTGCCAGGGCGCGCTGGAGGAGCGGCTCGGCCTTCGCGTATTGGCCCTGGTCTTGGTAAAGCAGCGCGAGGTTGTTGAGGCTAGTGGCCACGTCGGGATGGTCGGGACCGAGGGCTTTTTCATCAATCGCCAAGGCGCGTTGGTACAGGGGCTCGGCCTTTGCGTATTGACCCTGATCTTGGTAAAGCCCCGCGAGGTTGTTGAGGCTAGTGGCCACGTTGGGATGGTCGGGACCGAGGGCTTTTTCCCGGATTGCCAGGGCGCGCTGGTACAGCGGCTCGGCCTTCGCGTGTTGGCCCTGGTCTTGGTAAAGCAGCGCGAGGCTGCTGAGGGCTGTGGCCACGTCGGGGTGGCCGGATCTGAGGGCCCACGCCCGGATTGCTAAGGACCGTTGGAGGAGTGGCTCGGCTTTGGCATACTGACCCTGGTCTTGGTAAAGCAGCGCGAGGTTGTTGAGGCTGGTGGCGACGGCGGGATGGCTGGAGCCGAGAGCCTGTTCCCGGATCGCCAGGGCGCGCTGGAGGAGTGGCTCGGCCTCGGTGTACTGGCTTTGGTCTTTGTAAAGCACCGCGAGGTTGTTGAGGCTGGTAGCCACATCGGGATGATCGGGTCCAAGGACCTTTTCCCGGATCGCCAGGGCGCGGCGGTAATAATCTTCCGCTTCGCGGTACTGGCCCTTTTCGTAAAGGTCGACTCCCTTTTGGTTGAGCTCGAGGGCTTCTCTTTCCCGCCGAAGCTTTTCATTGGCGGCTTTGGTCAGCCCGGTCAAGGTTTCGAGCGACCCATCGAATCGAAGCGCCCCAATGAATCGGGTCGTTTGAATGGATAGATCGACGCCCTTGGGTTGATCGTCGGCCATTTCGACCTTGCCGTCCGGCTTCACCGCGAACGGAGCGGCGAACAACGCATTGCTGTAGAGAACCGTTCCCTCCGCCCGCCAGACGTCCCCGTCCGCTTTGCGAATCGCCAGCGGTTGCAGCGCGGATTCCGCCGCGCGGCGCATCGCCTCCGGGGCATCGGCGGCCCAGCGCAGATCGGCGGGCCGCTCCACGATTCTGAAGGTGCCGTCGTCTCCCTGGATCGCCGCGCAAAAGAAGCGTAGATACGCCTCGGCCTGCCGCGCGGTGTCGAGCCGGATCGGCGCGGACGCATTCAGCGCGTGGATCGGCTCCGATTTGCCGGTGAGCACGGTAAAACCCTTTGGGTGGCGAACGAAGGCGAACGCGCCGACTTGACCCGGCGCGCTTTCGACTTCGCCCTCGTACAACGCGGCCTCCGCATAAAACGGCAACTCCAGGGCCCGCAAGGCGGTCAGCTTGCCGATCGTGTCGGCGTGGTCGGTGGCTTGCGCTTTCAACTCACCCAGCACCCGCCCCTGCTCCTCGGCTGGAACGTCGCGCCATGGACCGGGCAACAATGGCACGGGATGCACGGCCTCGCTCGCCGGCTTTGAAGGTTCCTCGAATGGGGATAGCTGGCTCCGCGCTCGCGCGTCCGCCACGAACGAACCGGACGCCACCACCGCCAGCAACGCCCATTGCAGGGTCTTTCGAAATCGAAAAACGAAAGATTGCATCGCTTGATCTCCTAAACGATTAGTCGTTCGCCGCTCTTTTTCGCGGGTGGAAGAGAGCAGCGAGCGGTTATGTCTGGATCACGTGGAAAGAATTCCCGGCTCACGGATCTATTACTCCATCAAGTAAGCCGCCAGAAAGGCAAAGCCGAAAACAAGCGCCACCCAAGCAGCGATGAAGCCCAGCATGACGACCCACCCGCTGATTCCTCCTCGTCGCGCCAACTCCGCCCTGGCCGCTTCCGAACTGGCGGCGGACGCCATGACCTCCCGGATTTTGTTTTCAACGTGGTTCCTGTACCACGAGTTACCCTGAATTCCGACCGTCACGGCAAGTGCTATGTTGGTAGCGTTCGAAATGCTTTTTGGAACATTAAAAATCATTTCCAGAAACCCGATGGCAAACCCGATCCCTACAAAAACCCAGGAATATAAATACATCTTTCGGTAAACCATCCACAAAGGCCCTAAAAAGAATCCTCCCCAATTGAAGGAGGATTTGGATTTACGATCCGGCATCAAGCCCCATTTGTTAGCGTAATATTCATAATTCTTTCCGATGAATGTCCGTAGTGCTTCCTCATGATCCAGAAGAGCGGGAGCCGTTGAAGACCCAGCGGTTGAAGACGACGACCGGGGTGGCAGGGGCGGCGGTACCGCCGCCTTGGGCGGTATCAGGTCGGGCACCGATTCAGCGGTCACCCAACCCGCGAAGCCCTCCTTCCACACCAGATCGGTGGGCCGAATTTGGCCCGAAGCGACCAGGACTTTGAAATCGATTTCCGAAAACGGTCCCCGGTCTTGGTCGTCCAGAGCGTACCACCACATCGATTCTTGCGACATGTCAAGTCCCCCTATTGAGAATGAATCCGAGGTAACCGTTCACTCCCCTCTCCCGCAGGCGGGAGAGGGGTTGGGGGTGAGGGTCGTGGATTCAAGGGGTTACCCCCTCACCCTAACCCTCTCCCCCTTGGCAGGGGGGAGAGGGGACTGAATGATTACAATCCGAGAACGAAGCGTACCCAGCCTTACCGATGAATGACGGACCGACGCGGGACGATTGTCGCGGGCGATGCGATTTTTTTCACCGATGGACGAACCCTCCGCCGCCCGCGGACGAAGGGTTTCGAACAGTCCTTAAAACGCCCCGACCTCCTGGCGAAATCCGGTCAGACCCGGCTCCCGTTCCGTTTGCGTCCGCCGGTCGCCCGCCCGCCGCGCTTGCGGTTGGAGGGGGCACCGCCCATGGCGCAAGTAATAGAGCGCCTTGCCCAGACTCTCTTCCCGAGGGTCGCCCAAGGCGTGCCGCAGGTCGTCCCGAGCCGCGCAGGTGGGTTGCAGGCCGTCGAAATAACCGCCCTCGTTCCGGGCGTTGACGACTTCGAAATTGATCGGATGGATCATGTAGCCGCGAAAGGGGATCGACCGCATCCCCACCGGCTTGCCGCAGGTAGGCGAGCCGATGGTGATCACCTCCAGATACGGCCGCAGGCCGTTGATCACCGCCTCGCTGGCCGAACAGGTTCCGCCGGACGTGATCACCACCAGCCGCGCCAATCCCGGTCTGGCGCCGCCCCGCATCATCACCGCTTCCTCGAAGCCGTAGCGCCGGTTGAATTTCAGACGGGCGAACACTTGGCCGGCGGTGCGCGACCCGCCGATCAGGCCGGCCAGGACACTGGCCACCTCGACCTCGCCGCCGCCGTTGTAGCGCAGGTCGAGAACCAGTTCCGTGATTCCATCGGCGCGGAACGCCGCGAACGCTTCGATCAGATCCAACTTGGACGGAGCAATGAACTGGTTGAACACCAGATAGCCGACGACCTGCTCCGGCGACCGAATCACGTCGCGCTGAAAGACGCCGCGCACTTGCATCTCCTGCTTGCGCACGTTGACCGACCACCGCGCGCCGTCCGGTTTGGCGAAGATCAAGTCGTTTTCCCGGTCTTGGCGGATCGCGGTGCCCCACTGGTTGGTCTTTTCGATCTCCGCCAACGAGAGGCCATTGATCTCGATCAACTCGTCGCCCCGTCGAACGCCCGCCCGTTCCGCCGGCGACCCCGGATGCACGTAGGCGACCGTCCAGGACGTCCCGTCCTCCTTCCAACGAACGCCGATGCCGCGATAGATGCCTTTGCGCCAAGCGCGGTCCTCCTCGGCGGTGACGAGGTAGCTCCACCGATCCCGTTCCTTGTATTTCAGCCGGTCGAGCAATTGGTTCAGGGACTGATCGGCGCCTTCCGCTCGTGCTTCGCCGACGTGTTCGCGCCAAAGATACTCATCGTGCATCAGGCGCGTCAGGAAGGCTGCTTCCGTCAGCAGGCGCTGTCCGGTGACAAAGTCCAGCACCCAGAGCGCGCGGCTGTTGGTGAGGTTCAGATCAGCCGCTTCGAGACTGATCCCAACGAACGCTACCACCGGCGCGACGGTGACGGCCAGCGCCAGCCTCGCCAGACCGTTGCCGATGGCTTGCCGGCGCGGGCGGCGTCGATAATACCGGACGATCCCGCGCCCGAGGCGCGACAAGCCGCCGCCGACGCACAGCAGGGTCGCGACGGCCCAACCAGCGAAAAAGCCGATCGCCGCCAGATCGAGCCACTGCCGTTGGGACCATTCCCGCCCGTACCACGCCAACGCCGCCACGCCACCAATCCCAACAATCGCGTTCAACCACCAGTGGAAATGCAGCCGCTGGAGCAGAGAGCCGCCGAGCCATGCCGCGAACCCAGCCCCGGTCAGGGCGACGAACCACTCTGGCCCGGAGGCATGGCCCAGCAGGATCAGGGAAAACAGCAGGCTCATTGCACCATGGGCAAACACCATCAGCGGCGCCATGGGCCACGTCACCCGGGCGCCGGCCCGGCCCAGAAAGCCGCGACAGGCCAGCAGCGTCGCCGTTACCCCCACCAGCGCCCCGGACGCGGCGGCTTCGTAGGACGCGAAGCGCAGGTTCCATCCCGCGCAGACCGTGGCCAGCAGCAGGGTTCCCAGCGCCCCCAGCCCCGCCAGCGCGAGGGCCGCGCCACGGGATCGAGAGCGCCATTCCCGAGCCAGATACACGGCCAGCGGCGTCGCCAGCAGCGCCAGGGCCACGCATTGGCCGGCCCGCAAGGGTGGCATTCCCAACCACGGTTGGGGTTGCTGGACGATCCAGGCGGCCACCGCGACCGCCAGCCCGAAGGTTCCCGCGCCGATCCGCGCCCATCGCTCGGCCGGGCTCGCGCCGGACCCGCGCCATGCGTCCAGGCCGTTCCAGGCGGCGGTGATCGTCCCGCCCACGACCAGCGCCAGAAGATAGGGCATCGCGTCGGTCCACACGCCGCACGCCACGGCAACGGGGATCGCCCACAGGCTCAGGCACGACCCGGCAACGCGCATCGTTGAAGTTCTGGCGATCTCGGTCATTGGTCACCGCCTGTGTCGGGAAGGGGATTCAACGGATTCATATCTCAAGCGCTTGCTATCGCGGAACCTTGTTTTTCCGAAACTCGTGCGCGATGGGCGGCAAGAACATCATGGCGAGCAGGACCCCACCCAACGGTTCCGCCAAGGACATGAACAGCGCCGCCCATGGATTCATGACAACCGGCCCTAGTGCCAGCGGCGCTGGCAACAACAGGATCGTCGCAATCACATACAGCGTTCGTGCCCACGGTTTGAATTTCCAAAGTCCAATGAGCGCGACGATCACGCAGATCAGAAAAATCAAACCGACGATTCCCAGAAACACGTCGCCTCGGCTCGGCTCCACCGATTCGAGCGATGCCAGGTATTGTTGCAGTGGAGTTGGAAGCGTCTGGACCAAGACCATGTCGGCGATTCCCCCCAATATTCCCAGCACGATGCAACTCAGCATGATCGAACGAAAGAGGATCGTCATCGACAAACCCTATTCGCTCGCGGTCGGAATGAAAGGCGCACCGGCATGGGGTGGCGCTCCTCGTCCGTTCCCGACCTCGGGGCGAGATGGTTTGGGTGGTAGCGGCGGAGTGGGCCGAGAAGGGAACAGATCAGGCACCGAGGCGGCAGTCACCCAATCCGGGAAACTCTCCTTCCACACCAGATCGGTGGGCCGGATTTGGCCCGAAGCGACCAGCACTTTGAAATCGGTTTCCGAGAACGGTCCCAGGTGTTGGTCGTCCTTGGCATACCACCACATCGATTGTTGCGACATATCGAATCCCCCTAATTTGAGAATTGATGAATCCGAGAACGAAGCGAGTTCGGCCTTACCGATGAATGACGGACGGACGCGGGACGATTGTCGTGGGCGGTACGATTTTTTTTCATCGATGGGGCGATGCGCGCCTTATCGCGCTCGACCGGGAGCCAGGCGAAAACCTAATACCAATTCTCATCAGGTTGAACGATGTTGCGAATGACACCACCATCGAAACTCATCCTCTTGAAAATGGGGGGCTGGGTGATTCTGCCCGGCGGTGTCCATCCATGGTGTTCCAAATCCCCCCTCGCCCCCCTTTGCCAAAGGGGGAATCAGAAGTGCGGAACCTATTGGAAAAGGGTATAACTCGTTTTTTCTGCTCTATTTTTCCTGTATTTTTCAACAGTCGCAACTTACGGGAAAAACCATGCGCGAACTGACCGACCAGCAACGGCTGTTCCTGATCGAATCCGAGCAAATCCTGATGGCTTGGCGCGACGCCTACCGGCAAAAACAGGCGCATCGGTACGGCATGAAATGGGTGCGATCCGGGGGGCGGGACTATCTGGTCCGGCTGCGCGACGCCAGGGGCAACGGCAAGTCGCTCGGCCCGCGCTCGCCCGAAACCGAACGCATCCACGCCGCGTTCGCCGCCAACAAACAACGGGCCGACGAACGCTTCGCCACGCTCTCGGCGGCCCTGAAGCAACAGGCGCGGCTGAACAAGGCCGTGCGGCTGGGACGCCTGCCCGCCCTCATCGGCAAGATCCTGCGCGCCCTCGACCTCGCCGGAACCGAACATCACTTCGCCGTGATCGGCACCCACGCGCTCTACGCCTACGAAGCCATGGCCGCCGTGCAGTGTTCGATGGACCTGCTGGCGTCGGGCGACGTGGATTTGCTCTACGATCCCCGCAAGCCGCTCGCTCTCACCGCCGAGAAACTGGATGGCATCGGCCTGCTGGGTTTGCTGCGCCAAGTCGATCCCAGTTTCGAGATCGTCGCGACCCAACCGTTTCGGGCGGTCAACCGGGAACGCTTCATGGTCGATCTGGTGATTCCACCGGAAGGGCTGCGGGTCGACCGCGCGATCCGCTTCGCGGACGACGACCTGGTCGCGGCCGAAGTGCCCAGCCTGCAATGGTTGCTCAACAGTCCGCGCATCGAAACCACGATCATCGCCAGCGACGGCCAACCGGTGTGGATACGCTCGCCCGATCCGCGCGCGTTCGCGATCCATAAGGCGTGGCTGTCCGCAGAGCCCAGCCGGGAGCCGGTCAAGAAGGGCCGGGATTTGCACCAGGCCCAACTGGTGCTGCGACTGCTGCTGGAGCATCTGCCACAGTACTCCTTCGACGAACGCGGCCTGCGCTACTTCCCCAAGGACCTGGTTCGCGACGCCTGGCAAAAATTGTCCGGCGACCCCGGCTAACCCTTCGCCAGGTGAGTGAAGATCGCATAAAGGATCGCCAGCGCGATGGCGACCTTGTAAAGCCGCGCCACGAGATAGCCGCCGATCAATCCGCCGATCACCCCCACGATCCAGTTGTCGCTGCCCGTCTCTTCGATGATCCAGCCGAACAGGACGAAGAAAGCAATCGCGTACACGATCTTGTCGAGCGTGCTCAAGTCTTGCTGGGCTGGCGCGTTCGCGCCCGCTGGCGTGGAGGGGGTGGGCCGCGGCTGTGCGGGCGAGGTGGAGATTCCGTCCCAGGGCGACGCGTTATTCGTCGAGGCCAGGGCTTCGTACCTTTTTTGCTGGGCGTCCCAGTTCCATTTTTGCCATTCTTGGCTGTAAGGCTGGTGCGGGTTGTCGTACATGCTGCTTTTTTCGGTGGGTTGGGGCATGGCGCGTGCTCCTTCGTTGAACCGATCATTTGAATGGTAATACCGATTCCTGGTAGGTTTTAGTATGTTCAAGGCAAGGTGTAGGGCGGGTTAGCGGAGCGTAACCCGCCGAAACCACAGCCGAATCGGTGGGTTACGGGCTGACGCCCTAACCCACCCTACGCCTTTGCATAAAACCTATCGAGAAACGGTATAAG
>CALGOO010000097.1 GCA_937960715.1 uncultured Candidatus Competibacteraceae bacterium | reverse complement strand
GTGTTCGGCGTCAGCTTTTTCGAGCAGTCGCTGGAAGGTGTGTTGCGCGGGCTGGGTGAAATCATTGATCCGCGCAAGGACGATGTGCGTTGCTATCCGTTGCCGGAACAGGCGGAGGTGGTGTTGCTTGGCCCGCAGCTTTTTCCAGAGGATATCTTGCTGATCCGCGACGGGAAGAATGTGTTGCGGCTGGGGGCGGCGCCGATGGCGCAACAGTCCGAGTTATTTTTTACCTGATCAGCCTTGAGGCGGCTACACTATCAGCAATGCTTGGAGGCATTCCGACGCTGTTTTGGTCATAAATACAACTTTGTTGCTATATGGCAAAAAAGATAACTTTTCAAACAACAAAAATTCTGGCAACCCCCCTTGCAGGTGGTTGTTTTGAAAGGTTTTCTAGCGTCGGTGGCTTTGAAACCTTGCCCTGATGAAGAAGGGATTAAGACAACGCTTGGATGCAGGCGTTGATTTCGTCCTGCCTTTGAAACCTTGCCCTGATGAAGAAGGGATTAAGACGGCTGGAATAGGCCGGAGGGGCACCCCCCTCCAGCCTTTGAAACCTTGCCCTGATGAAGAAGGGATTAAGACTCGTGTAGCCGAGAATTCGGCGATTGCTTCAAGCCTTTGAAACCTTGCCCTGATGAAGAAGGGATTAAGACGCCCGCTGGAGTTCGGCGATGTGGATTTTGAGCCTTTGAAACCTTGCCCTGATGAAGAAGGGATTAAGACAGCACGGTTGCCCGCCACGGGGTGGCCGTGTCATGGCTTTGAAACCTTGCCCTGATGAAGAAGGGATTAAGACGCACCCGCAGGCACAGGCCTTTGTCACCTGTCGCTTTGAAACCTTGCCCTGATGAAGAAGGGATTAAGACCCGTTGTCACCTTTATAAACCTCACGCTCAAAACTTTGAAACCTTGCCCTGATGAAGAAGGGATTAAGACCCACCATTCGGCCTTCCTTGGCCTGAATGATGGCTTTGAAACCTTGCCCTGATGAAGAAGGGATTAAGACCGGCAACGCTGGGAGAGCACCACAGGCGCGCCCACTTTGAAACCTTGCCCTGATGAAGAAGGGATTAAGACAGGCGCGCGGCGCTTGCTAACGGGATTAGTTCGCCCTTTGAAACCTTGCCCTGATGAAGAAGGGATTAAGACCGAGAGCGGGCGTTCTCACTTAGTTCTCCTGTTTTCTTTGAAACCTTGCCCTGATGAAGAAGGGATTAAGACTCAGCAATCAACCGTTGGGCTTTCGGCCAGCGGATGCTTTGAAACCTTGCCCTGATGAAGAAGGGATTAAGACAAGCACCAGACCCGTCCCGCGTCGCCTTCCGGGTCGTACTTTGAAACCTTGCCCTGATGAAGAAGGGATTAAGACATCTGAACGGCCTCTTCTCCTTTCAGGACTGCTTTGAAACCTTGCCCTGATGAAGAAGGGATTAAGACCCGTCTCAAGACGGATCCCCCACTGCCCTTCATCTTTGAAACCTTGCCCTGATGAAGAAGGGATTAAGACAAGGGGCGGATGGAGTGTTTAAAGGCCGGCCCCACTTTGAAACCTTGCCCTGATGAAGAAGGGATTAAGACGTCCATGAGAACAAACCTTTTTAAATCTGGGCTTTGAAACCTTGCCCTGATGAAGAAGGGATTAAGACCGCCTCCAGGAGCTTGAAGTAGGTCTGCGACGCACCTTTGAAACCTTGCCCTGATGAAGAAGGGATTAAGACTTTGCGCGCTTTACCACCCTGGCTAACGTGCCATCTTTGAAACCTTGCCCTGATGAAGAAGGGATTAAGACGCACCTCAAGGCGAGCGATTTTGGCAAAATCTTTGGCTTTGAAACCTTGCCCTGATGAAGAAGGGATTAAGACAAAAGAGCGATTCCCTTTCTCGTCTTCGACGATCCTTTGAAACCTTGCCCTGATGAAGAAGGGATTAAGACCGCGCAAGCAATATGGCACCTTAACGATATATACTTTGAAACCTTGCCCTGATGAAGAAGGGATTAAGACTGCCTCTTGGCATTCCCCTCAGCAACTTTTTTTTCCTTTGAAACCTTGCCCTGATGAAGAAGGGATTAAGACCCACAGTCCAGTAGGACTGTGGCTGACCATGGCTTTGAAACCTTGCCCTGATGAAGAAGGGATTAAGACCCAAGCGTGCCGGGTGATCTTTGCGGTGAACTGGACTTTGAAACCTTGCCCTGATGAAGAAGGGATTAAGACTTACTGCTGATGATGAACTCTTCTTTTTTTCCGTCCTTTGAAACCTTGCCCTGATGAAGAAGGGATTAAGACCGAGTCGCTGCCGCTCAGATTAAGGCCGGCGTGGCTTTGAAACCTTGCCCTGATGAAGAAGGGATTAAGACCTCCCTACCTCGTTGAAGCGGGATAGGGTCGCCGCTTTGAAACCTTGCCCTGATGAAGAAGGGATTAAGACGACTGCCGCGGATCGCATGCGTCGTTGTTGAGCCGGCTTTGAAACCTTGCCCTGATGAAGAAGGGATTAAGACGCCGCAGGACGCAGCGAGGTCGAGGATTTGCTTCCTTTGAAACCTTGCCCTGATGAAGAAGGGATTAAGACGCTGGGCGTCAGTCACTTTGCGACGACCGCCGCCTTTGAAACCTTGCCCTGATGAAGAAGGGATTAAGACCGCTTAGCGTAGCGCGGGGCTGCCGAGTGGTCGCGCTTTGAAACCTTGCCCTGATGAAGAAGGGATTAAGACCCAGTTTCCAGGTCGACCCACCGGCCATCGACCACTTTGAAACCTTGCCCTGATGAAGAAGGGATTAAGACCCGTGAGCTAACTTTGAATCTGCCATCCGTTGGCCTTTGAAACCTTGCCCTGATGAAGAAGGGATTAAGACAGCACGTCCGGGCTGACTTCTGGAATATTTAAGGCCTTTGAAACCTTGCCCTGATGAAGAAGGGATTAAGACCGAGCGCCGCGCCGGTCTTGAAATAGGAAATCGCTTTGAAACCTTGCCCTGATGAAGAAGGGATTAAGACCGCATGGGCGCGAATCACTTGCGTCCTCGCCATGCCTTTGAAACCTTGCCCTGATGAAGAAGGGATTAAGACTCAATAGGAAACGGCATCCTGTGTGTTATGGCCTTTGAAACCTTGCCCTGATGAAGAAGGGATTAAGACCCCATAGACGGCGACGATTTTGTCGCCGTCTAACTTTGAAACCTTGCCCTGATGAAGAAGGGATAACCGCTCAGAACTCCTGGTGGTTTCGCCCCGTATCGATGGGTTTCGTTCCTCAACCCATCCTACGAAAAAACAATGGGTTGTAGGATGGGTTGAGCGTAGCGAAACCCATCGTCGTACCGGACGAGAGGAGTCTGAACGGTTACAGGAAGGGATTAAGACAGGCAGGCGCCGCGACCCTTGCGATCGAACCTGGACCCTGAAATCTTGCCCTGATCAAGAGGCGTTTTTGTATAGCCTCTTGTGAGCTAACCTTTTGAAAAGACACCCTCACCCCTGCCTCTCTCCCGTTTGCGGGCGAGGGGTTCTTGCACAGCCTCCAAGAAGGGATGAAGACACAGGCATATCTTGATCTTTCGAGTAGCCGCCAAAACCCGCTCTCGGTTCCCCGATCGTGGCTTCGTACTTAGCCGGTGATCGATTCCAATAGCTTCTCCACCTCCGCCGCCCGCGTTTCGGCGTCGGGCAGATCCTTGACGAAGCGGAGCTTATTCTTGCCGTCCAGCTTGTAGACCTTGTGTTGCCGCTGGATCAGGCTTACCAACTTGGCCGGGTCCACCTTCGGTTCCGGCCCAAACACCAGTCGTCCGCCCTTTGGTCCGGCCTCGATCTTTCTTATCCCGACCGGCAGCGCCCGCAGTTTCAGTTCAGTTACCCGAAACAGGGTCTTGACCGGGACCGGCAACAGCCCAAAGCGGTCGATCATCTCCACCTGCAACTCGCGCAATTCCTCGGCGTCGCGGACGCTGGCGATCCGTTTGTACAGGATCAGCCGGCTGTGAACATCCGGCAAATAGTCGTCGGGACTCAGCGCCGGGCTTTGCAGATCGATTTCGGGACCGTGATCCAGCGGCCGGTCCAGTTCCGGAACCTTGCCCGCCTTCAGCGCCGCCACCGCCCGCTCCAGCAAATCCATGTACAAGGTGAAACCGACCTCGTGGATCTGGCCACTCTGCGCCTCGCCCAGCAACTCGCCCGCGCCGCGAATCTCCAGATCGTGACTGGCCAGCAGAAAACCCGCGCCCAGATCCTCCAGCGATTCGATCGCCTCGATCCGCTTGATCGCGTCCGCCGTCATGGCCTTGCGCGGCGGGACGATGAGATAGGCGTAGGCGCGATGGTGCGAGCGCCCAACTCGCCCGCGCAACTGGTGCAACTGCGCCAGCCCCAGCTTGTCGGCGCGGTTGATGAGGATGGTGTTGGCGCTGGGTACGTCAATGCCCGATTCGATGATGGTGGTGCAGATCAGCAGGTTGCAACGACGGTGATAGAAATCCAGCATCGTTCGTTCCAGGTCGCGCTCGCGCATCTGGCCGTGCGCCACCGCGATTCGCGCGCCCGGCGCCAGCGCCGCCACCTGGGCTGCCATGCGCTGGATGGTTTCCACCTCGTTGTGCAGGAAATAAACCTGCCCGCCACGCTTCAATTCGCGCTGACAGGCTTCCCGGATCGTCGCCGGGTTCCACTCGCCGACGAAGGTCTTGACCGCCAGCCGTCCCGCCGGCGGGGTGGCGATGATCGAGAGATCGCGCAACCCGGCCATCGCCAGGTTCAGGGTGCGGGGAATCGGGGTGGCGGTCAGGGTCAACACGTCCACCTCGGCGCGCAATGCCTTCAGTCGCTCCTTGTGCCGCACCCCGAAGCGGTGTTCCTCGTCCACCACCACCAGCCCCAACTGCTTGAATCTGACCCCGTCCTGCAACAACTTGTGCGTGCCGATCAGAATGTCCACCCGCCCCTCGGCCAGCGCCTGGAGCGTCTCGGCCTGCTGTTTGGCCGAACGGAACCGCGACAGCAGTTCGATTCGCACCGGCCAGTCGGCGAAACGGTCGAGAAAATTCTGATAATGCTGCTGGGCCAACAGGGTGGTCGGGGTCAGCACCGCCGCCTGCCGCCCATCCTGCACCGCCACGAACGCGGCGCGCATCGCCACCTCGGTCTTGCCGAACCCGACATCGCCGCACACGACCCGGTCCATCGGCTTGCCGGAACGCAAGTCGGCGATCACCGCCTCGATGGTCGCCTGCTGGTCGGCGGTTTCCTCGAACGGAAAGGCGGCGGCGAACGCGGCGTAATCCGCCTCGCTCAAACCGAAGGCGTGGCCGGGCCGGGCGGCGCGGCGGGCGTACAGGTCCAGCAGTTCCGCCGCCGCGTCGCTGGCCTGCTCGGCGGCCTTGCGCCGAACCCGCTCCCACTGGCCGCTGCCCAGCTTGTGCAGGGGGGCGGCGTCCGGGGTGGCCCCGGTGTAGCGGCTCAGCAGGCGCAGATCGGCCACGGGGACATACAGGCGGCCATCGTCGGCGTAGTTCACCACCACGAACTCGCCGTCGATGCCGGCGACGTTCAGCCGCTCCAGCCCGGCGTAGCGGCCAATCCCGTGCTCCTCGTGAACGATGGGAGCGCCCAGGCTGAGATCGGTCAGATTGCGGATGATGGCGTCGGGGTCGCGGCTGGGCGCGCGGCGGCGGGTTTGCCGCGCCCGCTCGCCGTACAACTGCGCCTCGGCGATGATCGCCAGCGGCGGCTCGGTCAGCAGCAGGCCCTGTTCCAGCGGCGCGACCGTCAACGCCAGCCGCGCGTCCGCCCGCGCCAGAAATTCGGTCCACCCCTCGCAGGTCACCGGCCGCAAGCCATGGCCGCGCAATGTTTCCAGCAACGCTTCCCGCCGCCCGGCCGATTCGGCGGCGAACAGGACCCGTCCCGGAAATTCCGCCAGAAACCGCTCCAGCGCGGCGGCGGGTCGCTCGGCGCGCGGTTCGAGCGGCAGGATCGGCGGCGGCGCGGTGGGGAAGTCGATAGCGCCGCCGCTCGCCTCTTGCATCTCGACCCGGAGATAACGCCCCAGCGCCTGTTCCACCTGAGCCGCTTCCAGGAAGAGCAGCGGCGGCGGCAACAGGGGCCGCTCCGCGTCGTGCCGGCGCTGCTCGTAGCGGTCCATGATTTGTTCCTGGAACGCCGCCATCGCCGCGTCCACGCCCTCCAGCCGGATCGCCAGTGTGCCGTCGGGCAAATGATCGAACAGGGTCGCGGTTCGCTCGAAGAACAGCGGCAGGTAGTATTCGATTCCGCCGGGCGCGTGGCCGGCGCTGACCTCGACATAGAGCGGGCTGCGCTGGGGATCGCCCTCGAACTGACGGCGCCAGCCCTGGCGGAAGCGGGCAATGGCGTCCCGGTCGAGCGCGAACTCCCGCGCGGGCAGCAGTTCGATGCGTTCGACCTTCGCGATCGACAACTGGGTGTCGGGATCGAAGTCGCGGATGCTTTCGACTTCGTCGTCGAACAATTCGATTCGATACGGCCGTTCGGCGCCCATCGGAAACAGGTCGAGAATGGAGCCGCGCACCGCGAATTCGCCGCGTTCGACCACTTGCGAGACGCAGGCATAGCCGGCCGCTTCCAGCCGCTGGCGGAAGCGTTCCAGTTCCAGCCGCTCGCCGACCGTCAACAACAAGGCGTAGCGGTCCAGGTAGTCGCGCGGCCCCAGCCGCTGCATCAACGTGGCCACCGGCGCCACCAGCACCCCGCGCCGTCGCCGCGGCAACCGGTACAGGGCCGCCAGCCGTTGCGACACGATGTCCTGATGCGGCGAGAAGCCGTCGTAGGGCAGCGTCTCCCAGTCGGGAAACGCCAGAATCTCCAGGTCCGGGCCGCCGAACACCCGCAACTCCGTTTCCAGCCGCGCCGCGGTCTGGCTGTCCGGCGCGATGACCAGCGCCAGACCGCGATGACGGGTCGCGGCGGCGGCAATCAACAGGGCGGGACTGGCGCCGTGCAACTGGCTCCAACGTAGCGGCCGCTGGCTGTCCGACGGCAGCGCCGGTGGTGGCGGATGGGACAGGATAGGGGGGGCGGCGGGCGCGGACATGGGCGGCGACGAATCCGAGTGACGAGACCTGCCGCTCATTGTCCCATGGCGGCGGCTCGGATTGAACGGAGCGGAATCGGCGCTCCGCCGCTCGGGCGCAATAAAAAAGCCCGGCGCTGGCCGGGCTTTCGGAATTCGGACGGGGTTAGTCGATCGGGCGGATGTTGGTGGCTTGCTTGCCCTTGGGGCCTGTCGCCACGTCGAAGGAAACCTTCTGATTTTCCCTGAGCGTCTTGAATCCCCGCGCCTGTATCGCGGAAAAATGCGCGAACAAATCGTCACCACCATCGTCAGGCGAGATGAAACCAAAACCCTTCGATTCGTTAAACCATTTCACGGTGCCAGTGGACATGCGAGATTCCTGAAAACTGAAGAACTATCGAATAGTTGGGGCGATCGCCCAAACAAGCCGCACGAAAATCAAGGCAGGGAATATGACGAACGGAATTGCCGACCAGGGGGAGTTGCAATGAACGAGCCAATTCACTTGCTTGAAAATCATACAATGCCACTATAGGTGAAGAATCGGGATGAAGCAAGTCGATTCTTCGGTGGCCCGTCGGCGAGCCGAATCTGGAAGTCAGGCGGTGGCGAACGCCAGCGAAACCGCGTTGGGGCCGAGATAGGCGCCGCCGGTGGCGCTCATGATCGAGACCATGACCTCAATGCCCCATTGCCGGGCATGGCGTTCGAACTCGATGAAGGCGCGCTTCCGCTGGAGTCCTTGCGGATCGCCGGCGTAGCTGAGCACGACCAGGGGATTGCGCAGGCCCTGATCGATTTCCAGCTTGGCGCGCTCGAACAGGCCCGCCAAGGCGCGCTCGAAGCCGCGGGCCTTGAGCACCAGCTCGGTTTCGCCTTCCACGAAGCGAGCGACCGGCTTGACGCCCAGCACCGAACCGAGATGGTAATCCAGGAAACCGATGTCGCTCCCGCCCTTCCCACCGGCCTGATAGCGAAGGTGGGACAGGCTGTCGAACAGGGCGTAACAGCGGATGTGGCGCCGGAACGCTTCCGCCTGCCGGCGCAGTTCGCCAAAGGGCAAATCCGGATTTTGCAACAACCGGAGCACTTCGAGCGCCAACACCGCCTGACCGGCGAAGACCGTCCGGCTGTCGAGCACGTTGAGTTGGAACGGCGTGTTCAGGCCGGCCCGCTGGCGCCGCTCGCGGTAACCGCGCACGACGGCGAACGACGCTTCGGTCGCGTTCTGGAACAACTGGCTGTGGGTTTGCGAGATCGTCAGCAGGATTGCCCGATCGTGATCGATGACCAGGCGATTCAAGAACAGCTCGGCGACGGCGTTGGCCGAACAGGGATCGATCGTGGCTTCCCAGTTCCGCGACTGGACGGCGTGGCGGTGATGAAAGGCCAGCGTCAGATTGACGTCGCCGGTGTCGGTGAGGATCTGGTCGCCCACGATCACTCTGTGCGGCAGCAGATACAGTTGATGCCGCTGAATGTAGGCGGCTGGCAGATCGCAGGCCGAGTCAATCACCACCGCCGTTTTCATCGTCGCGGCCTCAACCCGCCTCGACGAAGGGGCCGCTGTAAATCGCGTCGAACCGGCAGCCATACCCCAGCCGTCCATCTTGCCGCGCGGGCACGCGGCGCACGATGGTCGCGGTCACTTCCATTTCCACGTCCCCCAGTTCCTCGGCGCGGATGCGCAGATACAGCGTGGTTCCGACCGGCAATTCATCCTCGGTCCATAACAGAACGCCACCCGCGCTGATGTTGCCCAACCAGCCGTCGCGCGCCGTTTCACCGTCGGCAAACCGGTACTGGACCGCCGCGTTGACCTCGGTGCGGGCGAATCGTCGCTTTTCCACGCCATCCTGCATGGCCATGCTCCGGAAAGGAAAATGGATCTTGAGTGGGAGGGGGCGGGGTCATGCTATCGTACCCCCATGAAGTGGGCTAAACTGGGAACAAGCTAAACTGTCGTGGAATTATCGCACTCGTTGACCAGGGTGCCAAGGTGTCAAGGATGCGCAACCGTCTCCATGATCCTCATTGCGCGAGGAGGACTCGCTCCATGCAACATCAGGATCCCTCGAACCAGATCGAGAAATACCAGTCCTTCGCCCAGGGCGAGATCATCTTTCGGGAGGGCGACCCAGGTGACTGTCTCTATATCGTGGCTGAAGGCCAGGCGGATATCGTGGTGGACGGCCTGACCTTGGAAACGGTGGAGGCGGGCGGCATTCTGGGGGAGTTGGCGCTGATCGACGACAGACCGCGCAGCGCGCGCGCGGTCGCCCGCACCGATTGCGTGCTCACCCCGATTACCCGGCAGCACTTTTTGAATCTGGTGCAGCGCACGCCGTTGTTCGCCCTGCAAGTGATGCGGGTCATGGCCGAGCGGCTGCGCCGCGCCAACGCCCGCGCCCGCGCCTAGTGGGTCGCGCCAAAAGTTTTGGCCGGGTGGCGCGGGCCGGGTGGCGCGCGGCTCCTCTCCATGGAAAAGTTCATGATCGAAGCCGTTCCCCTCGCTGATCCCAACGTTCCGAGCACGCCCGGCGGTACTCTCCTCGACCACTACCCGGTCCTCGGATCCGGCTACGACGAGATGTGCGCGGCATCCGGCGTTTTGCGCCCCCACTGGCGCGAATTGGCGCGGTTCTTGGAGGAAACCGGCGGCGAGGAACTGGAGCGCCGTCATGCCGAGGTTCAGCGCCTGCTGCAAGCGGACGGCGTCACCTACAACAGCTACGGCGACCCGCGCGCCGCGCCGCGCCAGTGGCGGGTGGACACCATTCCCCTGCTGATGACCGGCGAGGAGTGGAGCGTCCTGGCGGCGGGGCTGGAGCAACGCTCGCGCCTGCTGAACGCCCTGCTGGCGGATATTTACGATCAACGGCTGGCGCTGCGTCAGGGTTGGGTGCCGCCGGAGCTGGTCTACGCCTATCCCGGATTTCTCCACCCTTGTCACCAGGCCCTGCCCGCCGGTGGTCGCTGGCTGATTTTTCATGGGGTGGACCTCGCCCGCGGTCCGGACGGCGTATTCCGAGTCTATGGCG
Organism: uncultured Candidatus Competibacteraceae bacterium; assembly: GCA_937960715.1. Classification (GTDB taxonomy): domain Bacteria; phylum Pseudomonadota; class Gammaproteobacteria; order Competibacterales; family Competibacteraceae; genus Contendibacter. Next base: position 40,325 of record CALGOO010000097.1, on the reverse strand, counting down.
ACCGCGCCCAGTCACCTTCCGGCGCGGGCTACACCCTGGAAAACCGGATCATCCTGGCGCGGGCGCTACCGATGCTCTACCGCGACGCGCCATTGCGCCGACTGGCCAGTTTCCTGGAAACCGAACGCGCCACCCTGGCCAGGCTGGCGCGTCACCATCCCGAAAATCCCCGGGTGGTGCTGCTGACCCCCGGACCCAACAGCCCGGTCTATTTCGAACACGCCTATCTGGCCAACTATCTGTCGCTCAGTCTGGTCGAGGGCGAGGATCTGGCGGTGCGGGACGGCCGGGTCTGGCTGAAGACGCTGGGAGGCTTGCGGCCGGTGGACGTCATCCTGCGGCGGGTGGCGGACGCCTGGTGCGATCCGCTGGAGCTGCGCGGCGATTCCCTGCTGGGCGTTCCCGGCCTGCTGCAGGCGGCGCGCGGCGGTCATGTCGCCCTGGCCAACGCCCTGGGCAGCGGTTTCATTGAGAATCCGGGCCTGGCCGCTTTTCTGCCGCTGCTGTGCCGGCAACTGCTGGGCGAGGACCTCAAGCTGCCGTCGCTACTCACCTGGTGGTGCGGCAATCCCGACGACCGCGGCCATGTCCTGGCCCATTTGGACCGGCTGGTGATTCACTCGATCCTGCCCGACCAGCCTCACTGGGAGGGTTCCCGGCTCGACGCGGCGGCCCGCGCGCGCCTGGTGGACCGCATCCGGGCCGCTCCGCATCTCTATGTCGGCCAGGAAACGCTGCCGCTGTCCACCGCCCCGGTGCTGGAGGACGGCCGACTGGCGCCGCGGCCGGTCATGTTGCGCGGTTTCACGGTCGCCGACGGCGATGGCTACCGAGTGATGCCGGGCGGTCTGGCCCGGGTTTCCTCGGGACTGGAAACCTTGCAGGCGGCGGTGCGACAGGGCGGCGTCAGCAAGGACTGGTGGGTGCTGGCGCCGACGCCGCAGAAACACGTCAGCCTGCTGCGCCAGAGCTACGGCCCCATCTTCGTCACCCGCGACGGCGGCGATCTGCCCAGCCGGGTGGCCGACAATCTGTACTGGCTGGGTCGTTACAGCGAACGGTTGGACGGCACCACGCGCCTGCTGCGGGAAGCATTTGGACGACTGCTGGAATGGGAGCAGGACAACACCGATGAACGCTGTCTGGACGATTTGCTCGATGCCCTGGATATCCCGACGCCGCCGGTGGCGGAATCGCCGCGCGCCCGCTTCTTCGCCTTGCGGCAGGCCCTGCTCGGTCCGATGGTGGACGCCGATCACGCCGACGGCTTGCGGATCATCCTGGACGGGATGCTGCGCACCGGGCGGGCGGTGCGCAACCATCTGGGCGACGATAGCTGGCGCTTGCTGAACCGTCTGCAACAGCGGATTCGGGAACCGCCGGTGCACTTGGGCGCCCGGCAGGCGCGCGAGTTGCTGGAAGAAAATCTGATGCTGATCGCCGGGTTCTGTGGCCTGAACAACGAAACCCTGCCGCACCATCAGGGCTGGCTGTTTTTCGACATCGGCCGTTATCTGGAGCGGGTGCTGCGCACCCTGGACCTGTTCCGTCTGGCGTTCATCACCGCTCGCAATCCAGGCGTGCCGCTGTGGGAGGTGGTGCTCACCATCACCGACAACCTGACCGCCTACCGGCGTCGCTATCGTTCGGCCCTGCACCCGACCGCCATCATCGATCTGCTGCTGTTCGACGAGGACAACCCGCGCGCGGTCGGTTATCAGTTGCGGCGGTTGCACCGCCACATTGGCCGGCTACATCAGACCGGCGGTTCCCCTTACCGCAGCGCCGAGGAACGGCTGATCTTGGAGGCCACCACCACTTTGCAACTGGCCGACATCGAGGCGCTGGCCGACCTGTCTCCCGACAGCACCCATGCCAACGCCGAATTGTCCCGGCTGCTGGAAGCCTTGCGGCGCCCGCTGCTGGAGCTTTCCGACGCGCTGACCCACAGCCATTTCAGCCACGCCGAGGTTCCCCGGCAATTGATCGCCATGAAGCCATGAAGTACCTCATCACCCACCGCACCGTCTATCGTTACAGCAATGACGTGGCGCTGTGTCATAACGAGGCGCGGTTGTTGCCGCGGGAGACCGCCTGGCAACAATGCCATCCCAGCCGGCTCACGATTCGCCCGCGCCCGGCCCTTTCGGTGGAGCGGCGGGATTTCTTCGGCAACCGGGTGCTGTATTTCGTCATTCAGGATATCCATCAGGAGTTGGATGTCACGGTCGCCACCGGGGTGCGGGTGCTGCCCGCGCGGCCGTTCGCCGACTCCAGCCCGTCGCCCTCCTGGGAACAGGCGCTGGCGGCGTTGCGGGAAGATCCGGACCCGGAGATCGTCGAAGCTCGGCAGTTTACCCTGGACTCGCCCTTCGTGGTCGCCGCGCCGCCGTTTCGGGAGTACGCGGCGCCGAGTTTCTTGCCGGGCCGGCCGCTGCTGGAAGCCATGGCCGATCTGAACCGGCGCATTCACCGGCAGTTCGCCTACGACCCGCATTTCACCACGATCGCCACCCCGCTTGACCAGGTGCTCGCCGAGCGGCGCGGCGTCTGCCAGGACTTCGCCCATCTGGCGATGGCTTGCCTGCGCGCCTTGGGACTGGCGGCGCGCTACGTCAGCGGCTATCTGGAAACCTTGCCGCCGCCGGGTCAGCCGCGCCTGGTCGGGGCGGACGCCTCCCACGCCTGGCTGGCGGTCTATGTGCCGGGCGTCGGCTGGGCGGAATTCGATCCGACCAACGGCTGCATGCCCGGAGAAAAACACATCACGCTGGCCTGGGGGCGGGACTACGGCGATGTCGCGCCGCTCAAGGGCGTCATGACCGGCGGCGGCTCGCACGCGCTGGAGGTGTCGGTGGACGTGGCGCCGCAACCGGAGGAGGAGGAGAGGCTAAAGGTGGTTGACCTTTAGCCGTTGGCCGTTGGCCTTGGGGCCTCAAATCCGTACCGCCAGTACGTCGCAGGGCGCGCCATGCAATACGGCGTTGGCGGTCGATCCCAGTAACAGCGCCAGCCCGTGGCGGCCGTGGCTGCCCACCACGATCAGGTCCACGCCGTGATCCCGGGCCGCGCCGAGAATGCCCTCCTTGGTGGAAGGCGCGTTGACCACCCATTTTTCGGCGTCCTCCATCTCCAGTCGCCGCGCCAACTCGCCAAGCAACTCCCGCGCTTCCCGCAACAGGGCCTCGTCGGGCAGCTCCGGCAAGACCGGCAACAATTCGTAGCCGCCGCCCAGGCTGATGTTGAGGTCCTCGACCACATGGATGAGGCTCAAGCGCGCCCCGCAGCGCCGGGCGATTTCCCGGGCGCGTTCTCCCACCCGTGGCGCATCGTCGGAAAAATCAGCCGCGAACAGAATATGTTGATACGTCATGCCGTGCCCTCCCACTGATCGAATCGGCGGCGCCGCGCTGTCCACCAGCGATCATTGCGCCGCTTCCAGGAGCGTTTGCAGAAACTCGCGCGTTTCCCGGCGCGCCGGATCGTCCGGCGGCAAACGTCGTTGCGCCTCGCGCAGGGCGCCGACCCCCAGCCTGACCTGCACCAGGCCGAGATTGTGCAGGGTTCGGGCTTCGTCGCGGCGGCGCAGCGCTTCCCGATAGGCGCGCTCCGCCGCGTCCAACCGCCCCTGCTCGGCGTACAGGTTGCCGAGTTGAAACCAGGGGCGGGCATCGTTCGGTCGCAGCCGGGTCCATTGTAAATAATAGCCCTCCGCCACGTCCCAGCGGCCGGTTTCGTAGGCCTGTCGGGCGCGTTCCTCCACGAACGCCGCGCTGGGCGGCTTGGTGGTGACGGGCGCTGGCGGAGGAACGGACAACGTGGTCGTCGGACCGGCGGCGTCCTCGATCCGTGGACGCTCGGGGGCGACGGCCGCGCCAAGACTACTGTCCAACGCAGCGCAGCCCGCCAACGCGATGGCGCCGACGGCGGCCAAAACCATTCGGGGCGGGCGATCCCTTTTCGATGGGAAAGTCCGCGCCCCGGCGCCCTCGATTTTATTCTCGTTCAAACGCTGAAGCTTTCGCCACAGCCGCATAGATCCTTGGCGTTGGGGTTGTGGAAGCGAAAACCTTCGTTGAGTCCCTGTTTGGCGTAGTCCACTTCCAGGCCGTCCAGGTAGGGCAGGTTCTTGGCGCTGACCACGACCTTGATTCCCCGCGATTCGAACACCTCGTCGTCGGGGGCAATCGCGTCGGCCAGTCCAACGGTGTACATGTAGCCGGAGCAGCCGGTGTTGCGCACGCCCAGCCGCAGGCCCCGCGCTTGTTCCTTTTTGGTCAGAAAGGCGCGGGCGCGGGCGGCGGCGGTTTCGGTAAGGGTGATCGTCATGGCGGTTTCTCCGGATGAAAACGTAATGAGAGATGATCGGATTGGATAGCGACGGGTGAAGTTGGTTGCGTGAGACCGGCGCGCAGCGCCTGCTTGAGCGCGGTTTCGGCCAGCACGGCGCAATACAGCTTCTCCGGTGGAACGTCGAGGGCTTCGACCAGTTCGTGATGGCGGAAGCGCGCGGCCTGCTCCAGCGTTCGGTCCTGGAGCCACTCGGCCAGCAGCGAGCCGCAGGCGATGAGCCAGCCGCAACCGTAAGCCTTGAACCGGGCGGCCGTGATCGACCCGTCCGCGCCGATTCGCAAATGCAGTTGCAAGATGGCGCCGCTGACCGGCTCGCCCACCCGGGCCGTCGCCACGCCTGGGGCATCCGCGTCCAGCGCGCCCACATGGCGCGGGTGGTCGAAATGGGCGCGCGCCGCCGGGCCAAGCTCCAACATCGCCGCGTTCAGGCCGAAGCGCCGATGTTACGTCCATCCGGTGCCGTGCCGGGATCGCCGGGCCTGGCCCAGCCCTCCTGGCTGGCCGCCGAGTGCAGCGCGCAGCCGTTCAACTCGGGCAGACACGGTTCGCCCGGATCGATGCCCGCGTCGCGCAGCGTTTGGCAAAGCTGACGGACGGTGCGATCCAGGGCGTGGATATGGTCCAGCATCCGGTTGATGGCGTGGGCCTCGGGATCGGGCAGGTCGGGAGTGGCGCCGTAGGCGTCGAAACCGAGCTTGCGGGCGATTTCCCGGCGCACATGGTCGGTGGCCTCGCCGCTGGCCTCGACCATCCGACCCGGCACGCCGACCACCGTGGCGCGGGCGGGCACTTCCTTGATGACGACCGAGTTGGAGCCGATGCGGGCATGATCGCCGACCTTGAATGGCCCCAGGACCTTGGCGCCGGCGCCGATCACCACGTTGTTTCCCAGGGTGGGGTGGCGCTTGCCCTTGTTCCAACTGGTGCCGCCCAGGGTGACGCCCTGATAGAGCGTGCAGTCGTCGCCGATCTCGGCGGTTTCGCCGATCACCACGCCCATGCCGTGATCGATGAAGAAGCGTCGGCCGATCCGGGCGCCGGGGTGAATCTCGATCCCGGTCAGCCAGCGGGTGATGGCGGACAGAAAGCGCGCCAGCCACTTCAGGCCCAGATTCCACAGGGCATGATTGAGCCGGTGGAACAGCACGGCGTGGACGCCAGGATAGGCGGTGAGGACCTCGAAAACATTGCGCGCCGCTGGATCGCGGTCGAATACCGAGTAGATGTCTTCCCGCAGACGTTGCCAAAACGCCATGGTGAGTGTACCGGAAGGTTGCAAGTGAGAGAGCCCACCCCGCGCGGTGGCGGCGAGGGTGGGGATTATAGTCCTGGATGGATTGAATGGGGTTGATGAGGTTCGCGGTGGCGGCCAGGGCGGGGATTATAGCAATCGTCGGATGGGCGTCGCGTCGGTTTGCGGAGCGCCGTCCGGCGCGAGGCGCGACGAACGCGAACGCGCTGGAAATGATTTGAGAACCGGATTGGCTTTAACCGGCGCTCGGCCCTAAGATTGGCGGTATTTTTGGCGCCGTCCGCGGTTCGGGCATGGCTTGAAGCCGACGGCTGAACGATTTCATCAGGGGTGGAGGGTAGTGACCGTGAAGCCGTGGATTCATGAAAATATTCTCAAGACTTGGACCGATGCTCAAAAACGGCTGTGGGAAAGCCTCTGTTCGGTCATCCCGTTGCAACCGCCCGCGGGCGTCGAAGCCTGGCGGGAAATCTACTTGAAGAATCTGGCGAGTTGGGAGGCGGCGATTCAACGGTCGCTGGAGCAGGAAACGGCGTGGGTGGAGGAGTGGATGCGGCGTATCGCTCAGGAGAAGGATGCGCCCGAGGTGATGGCGCCCTGGGTACGGCAGATGGAAGAAGTCTTGCAACGCTGGGTTCAAATCCAGCACCAATGGTGGAGCGACTACTTTGCGGTCCTGCGCCACGGTGGATTTGGTTCGCCCCCTCTGGCCGAACCGCCGCCGACGGCGGACACGACGGAACCCGCGGTCTTGGAGCCGCCCGCCGTGGTGGAACCCGCGGCTGCGGTGGAATCGCCCTCCGTCGCGCCCGCGTCGCCATCCGCTCCCGAACCGGTACCGGTCGCCGAAGCACCGGTCACCGAAGCGCCCGTCATCCAGCCCGCTGCCCCCGTCCCGGAATCGCCCGACGACCTCAAACTGATCAACGGCATCGGTCCGGCCTTGGAAAAGAAGCTGAAGGCTTGCGGCGTCACCAGTTTTCGGGAATTGGCCACCCTGAGCGACGCCGATATCCAGCGGATCGAAGCGTTCATCAAGTTCGCCGGTCGCATCCGCCGCGAAGACTGGATCGGTCAGGCTAAGGCACACCACTTGCATAAATACGGTCAGTCACTTTAAAAGGTCACGAGGAGTGGACCGTTCGATATCCGTTCATCCCATCGCCGCCGTGCTGGACGGTCGCGTCCCGCCCGGCAGCCGGACCATGGTGCAGGGTTGGGTGCGCACCCGCCGCGATTCCAGGGCGGGCCTGTCCTTCGTCTCGGTCCACGATGGCTCGTGCTTCGAACCCTTGCAGGTGATCGCGCCCGTCGAACTGCCGAATTACGCCAGCGAGGTGACGCATTTGACCGCGGGTTGCGCGATTCGCGTCACCGGCGAGCTGGTTCCCTCCGCCGGCAAGGGCCAGAGCGTGGAACTGCGGGCCGAGCGGATCGAGGTGGTGGGGAGGGTCGAGGACCCGGAAACCTATCCCATCGCGCCCAAGCCGCACAGCTTCGAGTATTTACGGACGGTGGCGCATCTGCGCCCCCGCACCAACAGCATCGGCGCGGTGGCGCGGGTGCGGCATTGCCTGGCCCAGGCCATTCAGAACTTCTTCCATCAGCGGGGCTATTTCTGGATTCACACGCCGATCATCACCGCCAGCGACTGCGAGGGCGCCGGCGCGCTGTTTCGGGTCAGCACCCTGGACTTGGTCAATCCGCCGCGCGCCGCCGATGGCGGAATCGATTTCAGCCAGGACTTCTTCGGCCGCGAGACCTTTCTGACCGTTTCCGGCCAGCTCAACGCCGAGGCTTACTGCCTGGCGCTGTCGAAGGTCTACACTTTTGGTCCGACCTTCCGCGCCGAGAATTCCAACACCAGCCGCCACCTGGCCGAATTCTGGATGGTGGAGCCGGAAACCGCCTTCGCCGACCTGCACGCCAACGCCGACCTGGCCGAGGCGCTGTTGAAGTTCATTTTCCAGGCGGTGCTGGAAGAACGCGCCGACGACATGGCCTTCTTTGCCCAGCGAATCGATAAAGCCTGTGTCCAGCGGCTGGAGCAGGTGGCGCGGTCGCCGTTCGAACGCATGGATTACGACGAAGCGATCCGGATCCTGCAACGAGCCGGCCGATCGTTCGAGTTTCCGATCGCGTGGGGCATGGACTTGCAGTCCGAGCACGAACGCCACCTGGCCGAGGACCATGTGGGCCGGCCCCTGGTGCTGATGAATTATCCCAAGGAGATCAAAAGTTTCTACATGCGACTGAACGATGATGGCCGCACGGTGGCGGCCATGGACGTGCTGGCGCCGGGCATTGGCGAGATCATCGGCGGCAGCCAGCGCGAAGAACGGCTGGAGGTGCTGGACGCGCGCCTGGATGCGCTGGGGATGAACAAAACGGCTTATAATTGGTATCGGGATCTACGTCGTTACGGCAGCGTGCCCCATGCCGGATTCGGGCTGGGGTTCGAACGCATGGTCAGTTACGTGACCGGCATGGCCAACGTCCGGGATGTCATCCCCTTCCCGCGCACGCCCCGCGGCGCGGATTTCTAGCGGCCCGCTTCACCCCACATCCGGTTTGCCGTCATGAATACAAATACCGCCCAGCCGTCCACGCCCTCCAAAAGCGGCGCTCGCCGGACCAACGCCTTGCCGTCGGGTTACCATCTGGATGAGTATCGCATCGACGCCATCCTGGGGGCCGGCGGATTTGGGGTGACCTACAAGGCCCTGGACACGCACCTCGACGCCTGGGTCGCCATCAAGGAGTATTTTCCCGTCGAATGGTCGTTCCGCGATGCCGACGGCGTGATGGTCCATGCCAATACCCAGGGACTGTCCAGCGCCGCCGGCGGGCAAACCTCGGATTACGAATGGGGGCTGGAACGCTTTCTCGACGAGGCGCGGGTGCTGGCTCGAATCCAGCATCCCTACGTGGTGCGGGTCAAGCGCTACTTCCGCGCCAACGGCACCGCCTATATCGTCATGGAGTACGAGGAAGGCGAACCCCTGAGCACGATTCTGGACGAGAGTAGAACGCTGGGCGAGGATCAGGCGCGCGGTCTGCTGGAAGACGTGCTGCCGGCCTTGCAGGCGGTCCACGAGCAGGGCTATCTGCATCGTGACATCAAGCCGGCCAATCTGTACGTCCGCGCGCGCGATCATCGGGTCATGCTGATCGATTTCGGCGCGGCTCGGGCGGCAATCAGCCGCCACAGCCAGAGCGTGACCAGTCTGGTGACGCCGGGATACTCGCCGCCGGAGCAGTACACCACGCGCAACGATCGCTATGGCACCTGGACCGATCTTTATGCCCTCGGCGCCGTGCTCTATCGCTGCGTGATCGGCCACACCCCGGCGGAAGCCGCCGAACGATTGCTGGACGACCATCTGACGCCGGCGGTCGTGGCGGGCGCTGGGCGCTATAGCAGCAATCTGTTGCGGGTCATCGACCGGGCGCTGGCGGTGCGGCCGGAAATGCGATTCCGCGATGTGGCCGAAATGCAGGCCGCGCTCGCCGGTTCGCAAGACGACGAGAGCGACGAAACCGTGATCATGATGGCGGCGCCGGTGATCAAGTCCGGCAAGCCGTCGCCCCAGGAACCGGCCGCGTCGCTCGCGCCCAGCCATCCGCCGACAGCGTCGCCGCCGAAGACGGAATTCAAGGAAGGAAAAGCCGAAACGACTCCGACCGCCATTGAGCGTCCTCGGCTCGCCGGTAAGCGGGAAACGTCCGCCGCGCCCCCGGCGAACGCCAGCCCACCTCCCCGCCGCGCGCCGGTGGCGATCCTGGCTGGCGGCGCGGTGGCGGTGGCGGTGGCGACGGTGCTGATGGTGGCATGGCTCTGGCCGTCCGCGCCGACGCCGGAGTCCCCTCGCCTTGGCCAGGATCCGCGCGCGCAACCGACCGAGTCGGTCGCCGCGCGGCCGTCACCGGCGCCCGAAGCGTCCGAGTCGGCCGTCGCGCCACCGCGGCCCGCCGCTCCGCTGACCGAGGCGTCCGCCGCCGGGGCCTCGCCGACGGAGTCGGTCACGCCATCCGCGAGCGCGCCGCCGCTTATCGTGGAAACCACCCTGCGCGAGCCTCCACCCACGGTGGAAGCAGGGGCGTCGACGCCAGGCGGCGAACCGCCCGCGCCGCTGCTGGAACACCAGGGTCAGGTCGTGCAACCGGTTCGATTTCAGGAAGAACCGACCGTGGCGCAACCGGTTCAGCGACCGGAGGAACCCACGCCCGAAAAATCGCCGGAATCGGTCACGACGGAAACCATGGCCCCTCCTCCCGCCGCGCCGATGTCGGCGCTCAGGCAAAGCGAGCCGCGACTGGGCACGGTGAGCGAACGGGCGGCGACCAGGCCGGACGCGGACAAGAAAGCGCGCGCGCGCGCGGTTGAGCCGGCTCGATCAAGGACCGCCCGATCGAAGAATCGCCGTGGCCAGGCCCGGCCCACGCCGACCGTCGTGACGCCGGTGGCGCCGGCTCGAAGCGCGCCACCGGCGCGCGCCGGCAATCCCTGGGAATCGCCTACCTCGACGGGGTTCAATCAGAAATGAAATTGACATTCTGGCCATTTTCGCGTCGGCGGACCAACCCACCGGAAACCACGGTGACGCGGGCTCGGTTCATTCGCACCGACATGCCGGGCAAGGGCGATCTTCGGCTGCGCTCGCCGTTGTGCCGATTGGGCCGGCTGCCGGACAACGATCTGTTTTTCAACAATAATTCGGTTTCCAGCCGTCACGCCGAGATTTATCATCTGCCCGATGGCACGTTTCAAATTTGCGATCTTGGCTCCACTAACGGCACTCGGGTCAATGGCCAGCCGATTCAAAGTCAGGTTTTGCGTCATGGCGATGTGGTGGAACTGGGCGAGGTGCGTCTGCACTTTCGCATCGACGGGTGAATCCGTGAAGTATCGCTTGCCATTCGTTTTCAGAAGAGATCAGATCCATGCCTCTTTATCGTGGCTTCTTTAAAAAGGGTCCAACCCTCCCCGAACAGCCGGTCGAACCCACCCGCCGCATCGTTCGCTCCGAGTCGGTGGAAAAGGCGCGGCCCACCGCGCCATCCGCGCCCCCGCCGACCGAGCCCGCGCCATCCGCGGCTCCGCCGGCCGCGCCGGTCCCCGGTCGGACAGTCGCCTCCTCGGCCACGGAGTCGCCAAGCGTTGCGGCTGGCCCGGTCGTCGGCTGGCTGGCGATTGTCGCGGGTCCAGGGCGCGGCCAGGCGGTGCAGCTCAGCTATGGCGTCAACGATATCGGCAGTGGGCCGCACGCCCGAATCCGTCTGAACTTTGGCGATCCGACCATCGCGGCCGACAATCACGCGGCGATCATCTACACCACGCGGTCGCGCCGTTTTTATCTGGCGCAGTCGGCTGCTTCGGAGACCTGGCTGAACGGCCAGCCCGTTCGGGCATCGGTGGAGCTGGTGGGCGGCGAGACGGTACGGTTCGGCCAAACCCAGGTGCGATTCGTCCCACTGTGCGGGCCAGGTTTCGACTGGCGCGACGGTGACTGACGCCAAAAAGGATGAATAACATGGCGGCGTGGGTACATGACGAAGGCGCGGCGCAAGGGAGTCGCTCCCGACAGGAAGACGATTATGGAGTTTTCGAGCTGCCGCCGGAACTGGAGGCGGGCGACCTGTTGCTGGTGCTGGCCGACGGCATGGGCGGCGAACAGGGTGGCGCCCGGGCCAGCGCCCTGGCGGTGCGTGGTTTCGTCGAACTTTACGACGCGGCGTCGGCCACCGCGATCCCCGATCGTCTTGAACAGACCCTGGCGCGGGTCAACGACCGGATGGCGAAGGACGTGGCCAGCGACCCCCACGAACTGCGCGGCATGGGTTGCACCCTGCTGGCGGTGGTGCTGGCGGAGGATGGTTTGTACTGGATTAGCGTCGGCGACTCGCCGCTGTGGTTGTGGCGACGGGGGCGATTGCACCGGCTGAATCAGGATCACGCCTATCGCAGCATCCTGGCCTATCAGGTGATCAGCGGGGAAATCAGCGCCGCCGAGGCCGCCCGCCATCCCGACCGAAACGCGCTGATCAGCGCGGTCACCGGCGCGGAATTGGAGTTGGTGGATTTGCCGCGCCAAGCCTATCCTCTCAAACCCGACGACCAGATTCTGTTGGCCAGCGATGGTCTGTTGACGCTCGGCGAAAAGGAGATCGCGGCGGTGCTGAGTCGCGCCCGCGCCGAGAATCGTCCTTGTTCGCGGTTGTTGGCGGCCGTGGCGGAGCACCGCAATCTCCGTCAGGACAACGTCACGGTGCTGTGGGCCCAGTCGGCGGCGCATCGATCCGTCACGTCCTGGTGGCGCCGGTTCCGGCTCGGCGCGCCGTTGCTGGCGGCTGTGTTGAGCGCGCTGGCGGTCGGCGGCCTCTGGTGGTGGTGGCTGGGGGCGGACAGCGCCACGCCGCCGGTCGGCGCTCCCGTCACGCTCGCGCGCTAGCCGCGTCCAAGCCAGCCGAGCAGATCGGTCGGTCGCTCCAGAAAGCCGGCGGCGCCCCAGTCCTCCGGCCGGTCCTCGGCGCTCAGATAGCCAAAACGGGCCACCAGGGTGAGCAAACCGGCCCGGTTGCCCGCCCGCACGTCGCGCTCGGCGTCGCCGACATACAACGCGCGCGCGGGCGCGACGCCGATTTGTTCGCAGGCGTGCCACAGCGGTTCAGGGTCCGGTTTGCGCTGCGGCAGGGTATCGCCGCTGACCACGCAGGCCGCCCGCGGCCAGAGAGCCAGCGCCTTCAGCAGCGGTTCGGTCAGCCAGTTCGGCTTGTTGGTGACCACGCCCCAGGGAATGCCGACGGTTTCCAGATGGACCAGCACCTCGGCCATGCCGGGGAACAGTGCGGTGTCAGCCGCGATGTTCTCGCGGTAAAGCTCCAGGAACCGTTGATTCAGCTCGACGTAGCGCGCATCGTCGGGTTCCAGCCCAAAACCCAGCTTCAGTATCCCCGGCGAGCCTTGGGATATGGTGGGCCGAACGGCGGCGGGCGACAATTCGCATTGGCCGCGTTCGCGCCGCAGCCGGTTCAAGGCCGCCGCCAGATCGGGGGCGGTGTCCAGCAGGGTGCCGTCCAGGTCGAACAACACGCAGGCGGGCGGTCCGTTCATGCCGCGCCGTCGGGTCGGCAATGCGCCATGTAGTTGACCGCTACCCCCGGTCCCAACCGGTAACGACCGGTCAACGGGTTGTAATGCAGGCCAGTGAGGTGGCGGAGCGTCAGGCCAGCGGCGCGGAGCCAGCCGTCCAATTCCGAGGGGCGGATGAACTTGCGGTAGTCGTGGGTGCCCTTGGGCAGCATTCGCAATACGTATTCCGCGCCGACAATGGCCAACAGATAGGCTTTCGGATGGCGGTTGATGGTGGAAAAGAACAGATGGCCGCCAGGCTTGACCAGCCGGGCGCAGGCTTCAATCGTCGAAGCCGGATTTGGAACGTGCTCCAGCAGTTCCATGCAGGTGACCACGTCGAAACCGGCCGGTTCGCTGTCGGCCAACTCCTCGGCGGTGATCCGCCGGTAATCCAGTTCCGCCCCGGATTCCAGTTGGTGCAACTGGGCAACCGCCAGGGGTGCCTCGCCCATGTCGATGCCTAGCACGCGGGCGCCACGCAGGGCCATGCTTTCGGCCAGGATGCCGCCGCCGCAGCCGACATCGAGCACCTGTTGACCGGCCAGCGCGCCGGCCCGCTCGGCGATGTAGTCCAGCCGCAGGGGATTGATATCGTGCAGGGGCTTGAACTCGCTGTCGGGATCCCACCAGCGGCTGGCGAGCGCTTCAAATTTGGCGAGTTCCTGGGCGTCCACGTTGAGGTTCGCGGTCGTCATTCCAAAATTACCTTAAGTTGAACGGACAAGAAGGCGCGGGATCGGGTTGGCCGGTGGCTTCGACGGGCCGGCGGCGTGGTTTACGGTGGGTGGCTGGCGTGAATCTTGTCCCGCCAGCCACGCGCCCGCTGGAGGATCTCGTCCAGATCAAGCGTGGTCAGTCGCCGCTTGGCCAGCAGGTGCTGGCCAGCCACCCAGACATCGCTGACCTGATGGCGGCCCGTGGCGTAGACCAGTTGCGAGATGGGATGGTAGACCGGTTCGGTTTCCGGCTGACCGAGATCGACGGCGATCAGGTCGGCGGCCTTGCCTGGTTCCAGCGAACCGATTTCCGCACCCAGACCCAGCGCCCGGGCGCCGTTGAGGGTGGCCATCCGCAAAACCCGCGCCGCTGGCAGAACGGCGGGGTCACCGGCCACCCCCTTGCCGAGCAGGGCGGCGGTGCGCAGTTCGCCGAACAGGTCGAGATCGTTGTTGCTGGCCGCGCCATCGGTGCCGATGGCGACGTTGACCCCGGCGGCGTCGAGCCAGGCGGTCGGACAGAAGCCGCTGGCGAGCTTGAGGTTGGATTCCGGGCAATGAGCGACGTGGACGCCTGCTTGCGCCAACCGGTCGATCTCGGCAGGTTCGAGCTGGGTCATGTGGACGGCCAACAGGCGTGGCGACAGCAGGCCGAGCTGTTCCAGCCGCTCCAGGGGCCGGCAGCCGTGCCGGGTCCGGAAGTCAGTGATTTCGGTGGTGGTTTCGTGGAGGTGAATGTGAACCGGAATCGCCAGGTCCGCCGCCAGCCGGCCGATTCGCTTCAGAGCTGGAGCCGAGACCGTGTAAGCCGCATGCGGGGCGAAGGCGACATGGAGTCGCGGTTCGGCGCGCAGCGCCGCGTGCAGGGCCAGTCCCTTGTCCAGATACTCGTCCAGGTGACGGGCGTAGGCGGTGGGAAAATCGACGGCGATCAGGCCGACGCAGGCGCGCATCCCGCAGTCGCGGGCTGCGGCGGCGGTCACTTCCGGAAAGAAATACATGTCGTTGAAGCAGGTCACGCCGCCACGCAGCATCTCCGCGATGGCCAGCCGGCTGCCGTCGCGGACGAATTCGGGATCGACCCAACGGGTTTCCGCTGGCCAGATATGGTCTTGCAGCCAGCGCATGAGCGGTAGATCGTCGGCGAAACCGCGCAACAGGCTCATGCTGGCGTGGGTATGGGCGTTGATCAGACCGGGCAGCAGGACATGGCGGTCGAGATTCAGGCGGGTTTCGGGGTCATAGCGAACCGCCGCTTCCGTCTGGGGCAGGACGGCGAGAATGCGGCCCGCCTCAATCGCCAGGGCGTGCCGTTCCAGGACTTGTCCTTCCGGCTCCACCGGCACGATCCAGCGGGCGTTGAGCAGGGCGGCGATGGGCTGCGGCATGGTGGAGATTCTCCGAACGGGGCCCGCCGATTATAGCGGCGGATGTTCGGGGCGCAAAAAAACGCCCCGGCGAACCGGGGCGCGGATAGAACGGATCAAACGGCCAGCGAATTACTCGCGGCACATCTCCGTAACGGTCGTGACTTCCACCCGGCGGTTCAGCGCGCGGCCTTCCGGGTTATCCTTACCGTTCGGCAGGGTGTTGGGCGCGACCGGCTTGAGTTCGCCATCGCTGCTGGTGGCCATCTTGGAGCGCGGCACGCCCTTTTCGCCCAGGAAAGCGGCCACGGTGTTGGCGCGGCGATGGCCTAGTTTGTAGTTATACTCCTCGGTACCCTTGCTGTCGGTATGGCCGACGATCTTAACCTTGGTGACCTTCTCGGCCCGATTGATGTCGGACGCCAACTGGGTGAGCCTGGCCTGCCCCGTCGGTTTCAGATCGTAGCGGTCGAAGGCGAACAGCGCGTCGGTGCCGAGCGTGACCTTTTCGCACGCTGGAGCGGGCGGCTCGACCGCCTTGCCGCCACCGCACTCGGCCACGTCCTTCTCCGCGGTCCAATACGGCGTGCGGATGCAGCGGCCATAGGGATCCTTGACGATCCTGTCCCAAGGATCCACGGCGTAGATGCAGCCGTACTTGTTGGCCGCGTGCGCGGGCAGGGCAGCGAACAGCACCATCGAGGCAGCCAGGCCCAAGCTAAGCTTATGCAGTTTTACTTTCATCGGTATACTCTCCCAAACAGGCACTCGGAAAATCTCATGCACGGCACGTCCAGACTTCGAATCGCGGGGACCAGGGTAGGTTAAACCGCGATCCGCCGCTCGATCAGCATACCGGAACGGTGAACCGGCCGGTCATGACGTAATGATACAACATTGTGTCAGAATTGCAAAAAATGTTGTGCCGGCAATAAATGCCCGCATTTTGCGCGTTACCTTGGCTTGTTGGCAAGCGGTTTTTTGCGATAATCCCGCGTGAATTCCGTTTGTTGCAAAAGCACAACCGCCTTGGGTCGCGCCGGATGACCGCCAAATTCCCCACTGGATTCAATCGCCATGGCCCCTCCCTCTAATCGCGCCCGCGCCGTCGTCTGGCGCGACGGCGCTTTGGAATTGCTGGATCAGCGCCGGTTGCCGGGTACGGTCATTTATCGGCGGCTGACGGTCGTGGAGGAAGTCGCCGCGGCCATTCGCGACATGGTGGTGCGGGGCGCGCCAGCCATCGGCATCGCCGCCGCCTATGGAGTGGCCCTGGCGGCGCGCGTCCGCTACGCCGAGGACTCGCCTCGCTGGCGCGAACGGGTCGCGGTGGATCTGACCACGCTGGCCACCGCCCGGCCGACCGCCGTCAACCTGGTTTGGGCGCTGCGGCGGATGGAGGGCGTCATCGCGGACACGAAGGGCGATCCGGTGGAGCGATTGCTGGCCGAGGCGCGGGCGATTCATGAAGAGGACATCGCCGCCAACCGGCGGATGGGCGAACTGGGCGCGGCGCTGCTGGGCAAACGGGGGGCGGTGCTGACCCATTGCAACGCCGGCGCGCTGGCCACCGGTGGTTATGGCACCGCGCTGGGAGTCATCCGGCGGGGCCATGAGGTGGGAGTGATCGAGCGAGTTTACGCCGACGAAACCCGACCCTGGTTGCAGGGGGCGCGCCTGACCGCCTGGGAACTGGCCCAGGAGGGGATTCCGGTGACGTTGCTGGCGGACGGAGCGGCGGCGGCGTTGCTGCGCCAGGGCGGGGTGCGCTGGGTGATCGTCGGGGCGGACCGAATCGCTGCCAACGGCGATGTGGCCAACAAGATCGGCACCTACGGCCTGGCGGTGGCGGCGCGTTATCACGGCGTGCGGTTCATGGTGGTGGCGCCCACCTCCACAGTGGATATACACATCGCCAGCGGCGCCGAGATTCCCATCGAGCAACGCGGCGCCGAGGAACTGTTGACGTTCGGCGGCCAGCCGGTCGCCGCCGCCGGGGCCGAGGCGTGGAACCCCTCGTTCGACGTGACCCCGGCGGCGCTGGTGGATGCGCTGGTGACGGAACGGGGCGTGGCGCTGGCGCCGGACGGGGAGAAAATGGCGCGGTTGATGGCGGTGTGAGCGAATCGATGTGGTGCTGGCGCCACCGGGCCTCGGCGGTCTTGACCTCGATTCGCGCTAAGGATCATTTGGCCGAGCCCGTCGGCGCCTGGTCCGGGAGCGCGCTTTCACCGGGGGGAATGGAATTCGCGGCGGTTGCCGACGCGCTTGCGGGGCGGCCGCCGATAATGCCTTGCTCGATCCGCTCCAGCATGTAGGGAAAGAACGGGTTGGAGGACATACGAATCAGCGAATCGAGACTGACGATCAAGGTGCCGCGTTCCCCTCGTGGGGCCACGGCGCCCAGGCTGACGCCATATTCGTCAAAAGGCTCGGGATGCATCCCGTACAGTGAGTCGCTCAGGGGGAACGGCACCGCCACGTGCGAGAGCGAGAACACGCCCTTCGGATAGGACAAGCCCAATGCGCGAGTCTGCTCCTCCGTAGCCCCGGCTTCCGTCACGCGCTCCATCACCTCATCGCTGTCCGGGTTGACGTTGGTGATGATCGTGGTTCTGAACGCACGCGGCGGGTCTGGCAGGATACGGTTGAGCATGGTGCTGGCGCTGGTGCGCATCAGCACACCCAGTTTGGCATTACGATTCAGATCGAACAGCACCAGTTCGCTCCCGTTATTGGGAAGCTGCTGATACAAGGCGGTAATGATCGACCGCGTGCTGACGGTGAAATCGACCACGGATTGGAATGTCAAAATCGGCGGCAGCTCGCCGAGCTTCCCTTCCCTGGCGTATTGGGCGATCCGGGGTTGCAAGGCGCGGGTCAATAAGGACGACTGCCGTGCGCCATTGATTGGGAAGGAATTGTATTTAAAGGGATTGAACTCCGGCACCACACTCAGCCACGCCGCCTTGGCGAAGGGTGGGAATACCGCTGGCCAACCGAATATCCCGGCAAACCGAGCCATTTCGGTGATGCCGATCATCGGCGCAATCAGCACAACCCGTTCTGGACGGGTCAGCTTGGAGTCACCGACCGCGTCGAGCGCGTACTTCATCGCCAACGCGCCGCCGTTGGAGAAGCCGATGATATGCAGCGGCAACTCAGGGCCGATCCGCCGTCGGGCTTCCCGCACCGCCAGATGCGTCGCGGCGACCCAGTCCTCCCAATCAACATTGGTCAGTCCGGCGGGCACGGTGCCATGGCCCGGCAGGCGAATGGCGATGGAAACAAAACCACGACTCTGATAGAGCCGGGCGATATGGCGCAGGCTATAGGGCGAATCCGTCAGTCCATGCAAAAACACCACGGCGCCGACCGGCTTTCCCGCCGGCTCCAGAATGTAGGAGCGGTTCCAGTCGGTGGCGAACTTGCCCGGATAGATCGGGCTGCCGGAATAATAGCGATTGGATGAAACCTGATGTTCCGGGGCCAGTTTTTCCGTGACGTTGACGCGTACGCTTTCAAGGATTTTTTGCTCGGCGGCCAGGTAATCGTCCCAACCGATCTTCGCCAGTTCCTTCGCGGTCAGTTCGGCGGGCGCATAGGTATGCCAAACCGCCAGTGGCTCTCCGCGCTGTGACTGCCAGGCACGGAACCCCAGTACGGCGACCACGCTGCTCACCATCACCAGCATCACAATCTTCAACAGCTTCATCAGTTTCGCCCTCACCCTCTGGCTCCTCTTTGATCTTTGCACGGCCTGTGAACGGGCTTGCGCACTGGAACAATGAAGCGTTCAGCCACCGCCGGCCTGAAACAAGGCCACCAGCGCGCCCTCGGCGGTGCGCAACTCCAGTTGCCGGCCCTGGATCGCGTAGGTGGCCGCTGTCGGGAGCGCCTTAAGGTATTCGCTTTCCTGCCGCATCACCCCATCAGGGTGGGGACACGTCTTGCGCGTCGCCGCAGGGGCCTGGATGGTGATGGATGAGCCCTGAGTGACATAGGCGGCCCGGTAATGATTGCAGCCGGCCGACCCGCTCAGTACGCCGTCGGCGCCAAAGGTCGCCGTGATCTCACTGCCGTCGATCAACGAGACGGCGGCGCCACGACCGTTGTTGTAGACGGTCGCTCGCCAGGTGACGCCCTTCAGCGCCACCGGTTGCCACACCTTGAAGGTCGCGATCTTCCGCCCTCCGGCATCCAGCAAGCTGAGTTGACCGTCCTCGATTTGGTAAGCCCTCGTCGCCGCCAGCGCCGCCATGAACGGCTGTTCGACGGCCGTCTGGGGTTCGGGGCAGGCCATCATCGTGCTCGCCGCCAGACCGATGGTCAGCTTGCCATCCTTTACGGTGTAACTGGTGGTGTAACGATTGCAGCCACCGCTGCCGCTCACCGAGCCATTGGCGAAGGTTGCGGTGGCTTCGACGCTGTTCGGGGCGGCCTGAAGCTGACCATCCGCACGAGCGACGCTCGTCAAACGCCAGGTTGCGCCTTCAAGCGCAGCCTTATCCATCGTAAGCACGGCCTTGTCCATCGTACAAGCCCACGCTAAAACCGGCGCCGCGCAAACAACCAACATCCGCAACCAACGTCTATTCATCATCTTCCATCCTCCCCGCACATCATTGCGCGGGAGCTGGAGGAAGCTCCGCGGAAACCTGCGTCGTTCGGAACAGGAGCCAGAGACTCAAAATCAACACGACCAGCTCGGCGAGAACAAAAAGGCTTAAGGCCATCAAGCTCATCATGTCGACGGCGGATACCCAGCCCGCCGCGCCAGCATCGGAGGTTTGGAACACGGGAACGCCTCCTTGAGGCGCCGCCAGGAAATAAAACAGCAGGTGTCCGGTCTCGATCACCATCACCGTCATGGAAAACAGCAGCCCAATACTACTGGCCACCAATCCCGTCCAGACCGATCGAATGACGGAGGATGCCGGCGGGCACGCTTGCGGATCCGCAATCCTGTCAGCGAGGCGGGTGTGTCGGTGAAACCAGACGATGGTGAAAATCAGGATCAGTAAGCTGGCTAGCGTCAGGTATTCAACGATAGCCAGCCCGGCGCGCGGACCGGAAGGAGAGCGGGTGAAGATGAAGGCATAGGCCATCAGGAGAAAGGGAATTGACCCCACCACGATCTGCACCCAAAAACCGATCCGGCCCAGACGGGAAAAGGTTTTGGCAAGGTTCTGGGTTCCCGACCGTTGCAGACTTTCCATGAGTTTTTTCAGCATGATCATTCCTGCCTGTTTAGTGTTTGCTCTTGGAAGGCACGAGCGGGCATACCCACTCGACGAAAGACAGCGCCGATTGCCAAATCCGGCGAACGGCGCGGCTAAAGCCTAACGAATCTCAAATTCGGCGCGGCAACCACGGTCCACCCATACCCCGCGCCGGTTGTAGCCCCAGGAACTGTTGAAGCGACAGGGCGCTCGGCTCAGTTGCCGGATCAGGATCACCTCGTTCCGAACGTCCGCCCGGCATAAGTGGCGGCCGCTGCCTTCGGCGGAGCAAGTCAAACGCTCGCCGCGCCAGCGATCGCCGCCGCCGATGCGAAATTCGGCGCGACAACCGCGATCCACCCAAATGCCGTCCCAGTCGTAACCCCAGGTCTGGTTTTTCCGGCACGCCGCGCTGCTCAATTGTCGATGAAGTTGCACGCCGCCCCGGGTGTCGACGCGACAAAACTGGTAGCGGTTATGGATCGACTCGCAGGTGACATGACGCGGGCGCGCTTCGGCGTCCCGAACAGGCAAGCCAGTGAATGCCCCCACCAATACGCTGCCCAGCAGGGCCGTCGTCAAGGTGATCAGTCTAGTTTTCATGGTTAATGGTCCCCTCGGCTTACATCGTGGAATATGATGGTTGTGTAGCCGGGCTCATCAACGTCCGTGGAACATCGCTCCGCCCAGGATCAGCATCAGCATCAGCAGGGACAGGCCCGCCACCGGCCATTGCCGCAGTACGCCTTCCACCCGTTCCAGGGCATCTCCCCATCGGACAGTGACGCACATGACGGGTCGACCCACGACCACGATGTCGCCTTCCGGTACCCGCGGCAGATATCGCCCCCAGCGCCAGAGTCCGAGCGCCAGTCCGGCGCCGATCAAAAGGGGCCATAGCGCCGCCCAGAGAATCCCCGGTTGGAGCGCATCGGACCAGACGCCGATTCCAGTTGCCGAATACAGCATCCAGGGAACCACGAGAGCAGCGACGAACATGAACAGCCAGGATAAAACCCATCCGACGGGTGCCGACGCCGACCGATCGGGTGAGGCGCTCGCCCGCAAACGATGGAGGAAATGCAGCATCAATAGTGTAGTCCCGATTGCCGACAAGGTTGCGAGCAGTTTCACCAGCCCATCTCCCAAGACCGGTTTCACCGCCAGCTTCGCCAAAGCGCCGCCGGTCAGGGGCAGTCCGCCAATCCCCAGGGCCAGGATCGCCGCCAACGCCAGCATCCACCAGAGCTGGCGCCCGCCCGTGGTGGCGATCACGCCCGCGGCGAGGAACAGCGCGCCTTTCACCAGCAGGTGATAGGCCGCGTAAAAAGACGCCACCCGCGCGGCGCCGGCGTCGCCCGCCGCAAGCCCCATGCCGATCACCGCGACCAGGAATCCCATCTGGCTCACGCTCGAATACGCGAGCACGATCTTCGGCCGCGACTGCGTGATCCCGACCGCCACGCCATAAAAGGCGCCGAACAGCCCGATCGCCGCCAGCGGCAGGCCAAAGTCCGGCAGCGCGACGTCGAGCGGCAGGAAGCGGATCAGCGCGAGGGCGCTCGCCTTGACGACGGCGCCGCTCATCACGGCCGCGGCCGGGATCGGGGCCGCGCCATAGGCCAGCGGCATCCAGATATGCAGCGGCACGAGGCCCGCCTTCATGCCGAGGCCGACGATCAGAAGCACCAGCGTGAGATCGCGCCACGGCGATGCGGGAATCGCGGCGGCGGCATCGCGGATCAGCAGGCTGCCGTCCGGCGTCACCATCGCGAGCAGCACCAGGCCGGCGAGCAGGAACGCTTCGGCGATCAGCGCGAGCCCGAGGTAGACGGCGCTGGCGCGCGGGGCTTCCGCCGTGCCGCCTTGCAGGACAAGGCCGCTGGCGCCGACGGACAGCACCGCGAGCAGGAAGTAAAAGCCCACCAGGTCGGCGGCGAGAAACACGCCGACGCAACCGGTCAACGTCATTAGCCAGCACACGACGAGGCCGCCGGCATGAGCCGCGCCTCGTAATCCCATGGCGGCGTAGGCCCCCGCCGCGATCCACAGGATCGCGGCGACCAGGAGCAGCATCCTCCCCGGTTCGTCCAAGGCGAACGACAGCGCGAATCGGGCATTGCCAAGCACGAGAGGCGTGTCGTCGGCGAACAGAGCGGTCGCGAGCGCGGGGATCGGCGCGAGCGCCAGCAGCAGCGGCATGCGTTCGCGAATAGCCGGCGCGATGCAGGCCAGAAACAGCGCGAGCGGCGCGCCGACGGCGGCGATCAACAGGAGCGAAGTCGTCATGGCGACCCGATCCCTGGTGCGACCGCCCGGCCGATCCCCGCCACGTCCACCGGACAGAATACGGCCATGCCGAGCAGAAACGAGCACAGGGCCAGCGCCAGCACGGCTGCCTCCTGATAACGCGGGACGGACGCCTTCGGGGTCCAGCCTTCGGGCGCGGGAGCCAGCGCGCGCACGACGACGATGAAGACGTAGGCGCTGGTGAGCAGGCCCCCCACCAGCATCACCAGCGCCCACCACCACTGTGCGGTCGTGATGGCCGCCGATACCAGCAGCCACTTGGCGAGAAATCCTCCCGAGGGGGGTAGCCCGATCAGCGAAGCGCCGCCGAGCGCGAAGGCGACCAGGGTCATCGGCAACGCCCGCGCCACACCGCGCAAATCGGCGATGCGATCGTGTCCGAGCGTCGTGTAGATCAGTCCCGCGGCCATGAACATCGCCGCCTTCGCGGTGGCGTGGGAAATCGCTTGCAGCAGGCCGCCGTTCACGGCCGCCGCGCTGTCGAGCTGGGCGGCGGCGAGTCCGGCCGCGAGCGGGAACATCAGGAACAGATAGCCGATCTGCGCGACCGTCGAGTAGGCGATCAGCAGCTTGAGCCGCGCCTGCCGGAGCGCGACGATGTTGCCGACCAGAATGGCCGCCGCGCCAAGCGCCGCCAGCGTCTGCGCCGACGGCACCGTCACCACGCCCGCGAAGACGTCGAGCCAGAGCCGGACGGCGAGAAACCACGAGCCCTTGATTACCAAGCCCGACAGCACGGCGCTCGCCGCCGCCGGCGCGCCCGCGTGCGCTGGCGGCAACCAGAGATGCAAGGGAAACAAGGCGGTCTTGGCCAGCAGCCCCCCCGTCATCAGCGCGGCGGCGGCCCAGGTGACCGGTTCGGGGTGGACCCGCGCGGCGAGCAGCACAATGTCCAGCGTGCCATACGCGCCGTACAGCAGCACCGCCCCCAGCAGATAGAGCACCGAGCCGAACAGGGCGTACAACAGATACCGAAGCGCGGAACGCAAGGTCTCCGGGCTGCCGCCGAGGCTGACCAGCGGCACGCCGGCGAACGTCAGCAGTTCCAGCGCGACGTACAGCGTGAACAGATCGCCGCTCACGAATACCAGGTTCAGCGAACCCCACACGGCGAGCAGCAGCAGCCAGAACATCAGCGGCGCGCGCACCTCGCGCACGCCCGGGGGCGTGCCGAAGTCGGCCCGCGCGTACACGCCAATGCCACCGATCACCACCGCGACGGCTAGCAGCATGACCACGGCCAGGCCGTCGGCGCGCAGCGCGACGCCCAAGGGCGGTGCCCAGCCGCCCAGGAGATAGACCACGGCATCGCCGGATCGCACCAGCGCGTCGGCGATGGCGATGGCGATGGCGAGTCCGGCCACGAGGGTCGCGAGCGCCACCCGCCGGGCGCCGCGGCCGCCGAGAACCATGCCGGCCAGCATCCCGACAAACGGAACCAGCACCGCCAGCACCAGCAGCAGTCCGCCGGGGGTCGTCACGTCCGGGGTCGAGAGGGAATGCGGCATCTAGGCATCCGGGGGCTCGACCGGCGCCTTGGCCGGCGCATCCGGGGCCAGGGTGACCGAGCCCGCTTCGTCGAACAGTCGCTGCACCAGCGCGACGGCGAGCGCGGTCGCCGAGAAGGCGACGACGATGCCGGTGATCAGCAGCGCCTGCGGCACCGGGTCGCCATCCATCCCGACGGCCGCGCCCCGGCGTGCGATGGCGCCGAACAGCAGGAACACCCCGGTGCCGACCAGGTTGAACGCGAGAATCTTGCGCAGCGGCCGCGGGTTGACGATCAGGCCGTACAGACCGATGCCCACGAGCGCCGCGGCGCACAGTCCAAACAGCGTCGGCGCGTTCACTGGGGGGGTATCCGTTGTGGGGCGCCGGCCACCAGCAGGGCCAGCGTCAGCACGAGCGTGGGCATCAGCGCGATTTCGATGGCGACGATCAGCGGTTTCGCATAGCCCTCCGGATAGGCGAGGACCGCTCCCGCAGTGATGGCGCCCGCGAAGCCGATCGCGATGAACACCAACGGTCCGGCCACCAGCAGGACCCGCAGCCAGGTCCGGCCGATCGGCGGCGTGTCGGCGAGACCCGCCCAAATGACCAGCAGCCACATGGCCGCCAGGATCGTGGCGCCCTGGAACTTGCCGCCGGGAAGATCCGCCCCGATCCAGAAGATGTAGAGACCCACGATGATCCCGATCGGCGGCAGGAGCTGGGCGAGATAGGCCAGGACGCCGTCGGGATCGACAGGGCGCCGCGGTCCCGGACAGCCACCCCAGGCCCGGTCGGGCGCCAGCGACCACACGCCGAGCAGCGCCAGCAGCACCACGATGGCTTCGAGCAGCGTGTCCATGGCGCGAAACGCGAGCAATACCGCGGTGACTGGATTGCCGACCCCGGTCGTGGCCAGGCTGGCGGCGGCGGCGGCGGGGGCGAGCGTGGGCGCGGGATCGGGCAACGCCAGGACGCCGATGGCCAGCGCCGCCGCGACGGTGACGGCCAAGACCGCGGCGAGGGTCCGGGTGAAGGCGCCGGGGTATTCGGCGCGCGCCGCGGCCTCCGTCCCGCGCAGCCGGGCCGCGGCGCCGATCAGCAGGGCGCCGGTCAGACCGCCGCCGATTGCCGCTTCCGTCAGCGCCACATCCGGCGCGGCGAGGCGCACCCAGACCAACGCCAGCAACAGCCCGTAGGCCACGAAGCCAATCACTGCGCCGAAGGTGTCGCGCACGGCGATGATCCACCCGGCCACCGCCAGGACGAGCAGGGCCAGGCTGATGTCGACCGCCAGAGCCAGGGTCATGGGGTCGGCCGTTCGCGCCGCGCCGCGCGCGCCATGAGTTGGCCGACCGTCGCCCCGGCCAGCAGGGCGAACAGCCAGATCGCGATCAGCTTGATGACGGCGAACGGCTGCTCGGCCTGCGGCAGCAGGCCCATCACCACCAGGCCGAGACCCAGGTTATCCGCCTTGGTCAGGGCGTGGAGGCGGGTGAGCGTGTCAGGAAAGCGCAGCAGCCCGACCGTACCGGCGAGGAAAAAGAAGGCGCCGGCCGAGACCGCAACGATCGTGAAAATGTCCAGGACGAGGCTCATTGACGGCTCGTCTCCTTGGGGTCGTCACCTTTCGAAGAGGAGGCGCTCCGCGCGAAGGCCACCGAGGCGAAGGCGGCGAGCAACGCCAGGGTCAGCGCCACATCGAGCACAGCCTTGGCCTGCGTGGCTACGCCCAGCAGCAGCAGCGCCGCGATGCCGCCGGTGCCGAACAATTGCGTCGCCATCATCCGATCCGCCTCCTCCGGCCCGCGCAGGATACGGACCAGGCCCAGGGCTACCATCGCCAGCACGAAAACGGCGGCGGCGAGCAGAAAGTCAGGTATCGTCATGCGTGCCACCCAGCGCCCGGATCAACAGTCCCTCGTCGATGGCGAGTTGCACCGCCACCGGCTGTTCGACATCGAGGCAATGATAGAGGAGCGCGCCGTGGTCGTCGACGCCGGCCGGTAGCGTGCCCGGCAGCACGCTCGTCAGCGCGCCGAACGTATTGCAGGCCGGGCCGGGGGGGAGGCGTACCGGATAGACGATGAACCCCGGTCGCAACGGCAGTCGCACGGACAGCGCCCGCCGGGCGACGTCCGCGCCTCCCATGATGGACTCCTGCCCAAAGCGCAGCGCGAGCCTGGCCAGGGCAGCGTACCGCAGTCGGCCATCGCCGGGCGGCAACAGCCGCAGGCTGGTCCAGGTCGCGGCGGCGGCGGCGCAGAGCCCAGCCACCAGATCGGCCGGATTGGGGCCAATGAGCAGCAGCCAAAAGCCGAGGAAACCCGCCCCTCGGGCCATTGCGGCGCGCACGGAAATGGTTCTCATCGGGTTCCATCCAGCGACGGCGGCGTTTTCATCTTGTCATTGATCTCTAGCTCGAATTATGTGAAAACAAGGAGAAGCCTCTTTCAACTTATTGATATAGTTGGTTTTCCTCCAAGAACGCCTTGAAAAAGCTTAATGAGGTCGCCCATGTTCGATTCTATCCCAGAGCCGCCGCGATTTCCTCCCGTCGCCGGTTTGACCACGCGCGCCGCGTTCGATGGTGGGACGATGTCGTCGGATCTTGGCCCGCTCGGCGAATGGATTGCGGTCATTGCAATTCGTCAAGCAATTCCCAGTTTAAAACAGCCTGCCCAACATCAGATACAGCGAGGCGTTGCCCTTGGCCACGCCGCCGGCCAGGTAAAGCGGTCCTAGTGGCGTATCCGCGCCCAGGAACAGGCTGCCCGCCGGAATCAGCGAATCGAGAGTGATCTCGTCGATGGCGTTCCACGCTCCGCCGACTTCCAGCGAACCGCCCGCGTAAAGAGGGATGGTGAATGCCGCCGAGGCGTTATCGAGTCGATACATGTAGATCAACTCGCCAAGGGCGGCGTATTGCCCCGAGATTTGGCCTATCTGGTAACCCGACAGGTTCAGGAATCCCCCCAGCAGGAACAGATCCTGAACGTCCAGATCCCCCGACAGCCTGCCGGACAGAACCACGCGCGGGATGAGCGTCTGTTTGCCCCAGGTGTAAGGTTTGGCGGCGCTCAGGCTGAGGGTGCTGAAATTATTGCTGGCGCCCAGCGCGGTCAGAGAGTCATAGAAAGTCAGATTGCCGCGGTAACCCGAGGTTGGGAAATTGAGGTTATCCAGCGTATCCGCCGACCAGCGGATCGAATAGCCGCCATCGTCGAAGCTGCCTTCGTTGATTGGATTTTCATCATTGGTTGGATTCTCATTATTGGAGATTTGGCCAAAGCGGAGATCGTTCTTGCCAGGACCATACCGCAAGCCCAGCGACAGCCGGCCCCAGTGCTCCAGATTGCGCCCCACTTCCAAGCCGATATTGGCCCGATAGATTCGGAAGCTGGCGTTGCCCTCATTGGAATCGTTGAACAAATCCAGGTTGTATTGCTGGTAACTCAAGTAGGGGTTGATGAAGTATTCCTGGGCCGCGTCGAGCGGCTGGTAGAAATCGGTTTCCAGTTTGATATTGCCGCCAATCTGGACGAAGGTGCGCCATTCTCCACCGAGGGAGTTGAGTTGGGCCATGGTGTAGGCGACGCTGAGGTCGAACAAGGAATCTCCCTTCATGTTGGCGCCGAGAAAGAGTCCGAAATTGAGGGTGTCGGTGCCAATATGCTGCTGCGTGGCCTCGACGACCAGGCCGGTCTTGCCGTCTTCCTCGACCAGCGAGTAGGTGACCTGCTGGAAATCACCCATGCCGAAAATAATGTTGAGATTGCGATTGAGTTCCTGGGGATCGAGCGGTTCGCCCGGCTTGACGTGCAGTTGCTTTTCGATGACCTGGTCGGACAAGCGGGTATTGTTCTTGATCCGGATGAAGTCGATGACCGGCCGCCGGTTTTCGGACAGACCGGGCCGCGCGGCCAGATGCGCTTGATAGGCGGCTAGCGATACCGACAGCCGGCTCAGTTCGCCCCGCTTGTCATTGGCCGCGGCGTAGCCGATGGTGACCGCTTCCCGGGAGCGGTCGAAGGCAATACTGGAAAGATCCCCCAGATCCGGCGTGATCAGGATGTCCCGGCGCCCCAGCGTCTTGATCTGTTGCTGGGCGTTGCGCACGGTCAGGATGGTGGTGAGTTGCCCGGTGATTGAGAGCAGCGAATTCAGTTCACTGGCGGGAGCCAGCGGCGAGCCCACATCCACGGCGATGATCACATCCGGACGACAGAGTTGCCGCACTACATCCACCGGGACATTGTCCGACACGCCGCCATCCACCAGCAGCTTGTCGTCCAGTTTGACCGGCACCAGGGCGCTGGGGATGGACATGCTGGCGCGCATCGCCATGGCCAGCTCGCCGGATTTCAGCACCACCGGCGTGCCGGTCGCCAGATCGGTCGCCACCGCCCGATAGGGTACCTTCAGCTTGTCGAAGTCGCGGATCTCGGCGGCCGGTAGCGACAGTTCCTGCAACAGCAGCAGCAGGTTTTGCCCTTGCAACAATCCTTGGGGAAGCTGCACGCGACCGTCCTTGATGCCAACTCCATTGTTGGTCAGCAGAAAGCGCTGTTCCTGCTTGGTGCGGAAGGGTAGATCGGCCCGTGGCGGCCCATCGGTGAACGCCGCCGGCCAATCGATGCGCTGTACCGTTTCGGTCATTTGCTCGGGGGTCATTCCGGACGCGTACAAGCCGCCGACGATCGATCCCATGCTGGTGCCGACGATGCAGTCGATCGGAACGCGCAGCTCCTGTAGCATCTGGAGTATGCCGATGTGGGCGATGCCACGCGCCCCGCCACCACCCAGCACCAGGCCGACGCGGGGACGGCTCGGCGCGGCGTCCGCGACGCTGGCTGCCGACGGACCGGCCAAGACCAGCAGGAATAGGCTGAAGAGCAACCAGAATAGAGAACGATGCATTCGGTGGTTGTGCATGGAAGGTGACCGGCAGTGGTTGTCCGCGGCAGGGATAAGTATTCGGCCGAAATTCAGAAATTTGACCAAAGGCAAATTGGTCGCCGTTCGGCAAGCCAATGAGCCGGATGTCCTCTAAGCCATGTCGTCTCGCGGCGCAGCCGACCGTGGAGCCGCCGGGTCCGCATCCGGAGCTTCGGCGATCTCCGGGCCGAGCAGGATGGCCAGGGGACGGGTATGGGGGTTTGCGTCCAGGGCGATGACGACGGCGGCGGTCAGGGGTACCGCGAGGAACATGCCCACGGTGCCGAACAGCCAGCCCCAGAACAAGAGCGAGATGAAGATCGCCAGGGTGGAGACCCCGAGCCCCTTCCCCATGATCCGGGGCTCGAGCACGTTCCCGATCGCGGTATTGATCACCAGATAGCCGATGGCCACGAGCAGCGCCGTCCATGGATCGATCTGTATCAACGCGAGCAAGACCGGGGGGATCATCATCACGATGTTGCCGACCACGGGCACGAAATTCAGGAAAAACGCCAGCACCGCCCAGAGGATGGCGAAATCGATGCCGAAAAGCCGCAGCAAGAGCCAAACGCAAACCGCGGTGCCGAGGCTGGTCAGGGTCTTGATTTGCATGTAGCGATTGACGGTGTCCAGCAACCGCTTCAGGCGCGCGTCGCCCTCTTCGGTCAAGTGAAAGGCCGACCGCAGCTTGGCGGGGATCGTGGGCGCCTCGATCAGGATAAAGATGGTGGCGAGCAGGACCAGGAAACCCAGCGCGAAGATACCGCTGGCGTTGGACAGGAACAGCCTGACGCCGTGGACCAGCAAATCCGGATTCAGCAGGTCCGGTATCGCCTCGCTGGAACCACTGGCGCCCACGCCCTCCAGCCAGCCACCGAATTGCTGGCTGAACGCGATGAACCGCTCTTGATAGGTCGGCAAGCGGTCCCTGAATCCTTCCACCGCCCCGGTGGTCACCAGCGCGAGCAGGCTGCCGACATCGAACAGGATGAAGGCGATTGCCGCCAAGGCGCCCCACTTCGGAATCCCGCGACCGCGCATCCAACGCAGCATCGGGGTCGCAACGATGGCGACGAACACCGCGAGCAGGATGGGTATCAGGATCGACGCGGCGGACTGGAGGACGGTCACCACCAGGGCGAAGGCCCCAGCGACGAGCAGGCCGCGGGCCGGGGGACTGAATGCGCGGTTGGATGTCATGGGTTGCTCTCCGCTGGATAGTTCTTGGGCTGGGAGGGAGTGACGCATTGGGGTGCGGGGAATACGGTGGCGGTGACAGGTAATGGTTGTCCTTTGCGCGAACCGAACCGGTGGGAGTAGACCCAGGTGAATTCCGCGCCGAACAGGAAGATCTGGGCGGAGTAGTAAACCCACAGCAGCACCACGACGAGGGATGCGGCGGCCCCGAAGGCGGACGAGATGCCGGTCCTTCCGATGTAGGCGCCGATCAGAAATTTGCCGGCGAGGAACAGCAGCGAGGTGACCGTCGCGCCGACCCAGACATCGCGCCAATCGATCCGCGCCCGAGGCATCGTCTTGTAGATCATCGCGAACACCACGATCGGCAGCACGAAGCCGAGAGTCAGTTCGATCGTGTTCACGAGGGTTGCCCATTCGCCGAACAGCGGATTCCAATACCGGTTCAACACGGCCAGGCCGGCGCTGAACGCCAGCGGCACCATGAACAGGAAGCCGATTCCCAGAATCATCCCGAAGGACAGCAATCGGGCGCGCAGCAGTCTCCACAAGCCGGAGTGTCCAGCCCTTGCCGGCGCCCGCCAGATGCGATCGAGAGCGTCCTGCAATTCGCCGAAGACGGACGTCGCGCCAATGAAGAGAAAGACGAGGCCGAAGACGGAAGCCGGCACGCTGGTGGCGGGTTTGCCCGCGCTCTCGATGAGGCTCTGTACCGCCAGTGCCCCCGGGGTGCCGAGCACGCTGTCCAGTTGATTGAAGATTTCCCCGCGAGCGGCGTCTTCGCCAAAAACGAGCCCGGCGATCGAAATCACGATCAGCAACAGGGGGGCCATCGAGAACATCGTGTAAAAGGCCAATGCCGCGCCCATGCTTTGAGCGTAATCCTGCACCCAATTGACGGCGGCGGCCTTGAACAAATCCGGGATAGCCTGGTAATTCATGTTCGCATTCCGCAGTGCTCTATGAACTTTTGCATTTGATTCGGCCCACCTGCAAGTGGCGTCGCGCGCACCCCTGGGTGGCGGCGCCGCGACTTGTCAAAATCTTACCGCGGCCGGCTTGGCGGTGGGCGATCAACATACCCGATCTCTGCATTGTAATGAATGATGTCCTATGATGATGACAAAGAATCATAACCTTTGGAGGAACGTATGGAGCCGTCATTGGATCGGAAATTTTCACGACCGACCCTCGCGGTTAAAGGCGCCGGCGGCGAGCCGGCGCCCGCATGATCGTATTTTTTCGTTGAAACGACAGAGTGATAGCGGCGAGGAGGCATCATGTACACGCAACTTGATATCGACGAGATATCCGGATCTTCCCCTGTTTCAACCGGTCATTTACCGCCGGACGGGGAGGTGGCGACGCTGGTCGCCGCGGCATACGAACGCTACCAGTCCCTCGATGAAGGGAAGGTCGCGGACTATATACCCGCCCTGGCGCGCGCGCCCCGCGAACTGTTCGGCGTGTGCGTGGTCGGGATCGAGGGTGGCACCTTTGCGGTGGGGGATACGGCGCATGAGTTCTCGATCCAGAGCATATCGAAGCCGTTCGTGTTCGCACTCGTTTGCCAGGCCGTGGGCAGCGAGGAAGCCCGTAGAAAAATCGGGGTGAACGCCACGGGGCTGCCGTTCAATTCGGTGATGGCGGTCGAGCTGAACGATGACCGGACCATGAATCCGATGGTGAACGCCGGGGCCATCGCCACCACCAGCCTGGCGCCGGGCGA
The DNA here is from genome assembly GCA_937960715.1 of uncultured Candidatus Competibacteraceae bacterium. GTDB lineage: Bacteria > Pseudomonadota > Gammaproteobacteria > Competibacterales > Competibacteraceae > Contendibacter. Next base: position 8,615 of record CALGOO010000097.1, on the reverse strand, counting down.
GACGGCCGAAGCCAAGTGGCGGTTTATCCAGGAGGGATTGTCCCGTTTCGCCGGCCGCAAGCTTTCCATCGACATGGAGGTGTACGAGTCGGAGGCGGCGACGAACCTGCGGAACCGTGGCATCGCCAAGCTGCTGGAGGGCTATGACCGCCTGTATTTCGATGCCCTCGAAGCGACTGATGTCTACACGAAGCAGTGTTCCCTGAACGTCACGGTCAAGGATCTTGCAGTGATGGGCGCCACTCTGGCGGACGGTGGGGTGAATCCGCTGACCAAGGAGCGCGTGGTTGACGCCGCCATCGCCAAGCGGGTACTCGCCGTGCTGGCCACCGCCGGGTTGTACGAGCGCTCCGGCGACTGGCTGTACGAGATCGGGCTGCCCGGCAAAAGCGGAGTGAGCGGCGGGATTGTCACCGTGTCGCCGGGGAAGGGCGGTCTCGGCACGTTCTCCCCGTTGCTGGACAGCGCCGGGAACAGCATCAAGGGCCAGCGCGTCACGAAATACCTGTCGGAACGACTGGGGCTTAATCTCTTTGCCTCGAAGCCGGCGGTTTGAGCCGGTCAATCATTCAATGACTGACATTCAGTCCATCATTCAGTCCATGAGGAAAACGACATGACTGCAACAACCGGCGCAATCACCAGCGCTGAGACGGAAATCCGGGAATCCTGGTTGCCGATGATCGCGATCGCGCTCGGTCAGGCGCTGATGTCCTTCAACGTGGCCTCGCTGCCGGTTGCGCTGAGCGGCATGGTCAACAGCTTCAACGTGCCGCCGACCACGGTCGCCACCGGGATCGTGATGTACTCGCTCGCCGTGGCGGGTCTCGTCATGCTCGGCGCGAAGCTGACCCAGCGTTTTGGCGCGGTATACGTCTTCCGCGCCGTGGTGGCGCTGTTCGGCGGGGCGCAGGTGTTGATGACCTTCAGTCCGACCGCCACCCATATGCTGGCCGCCCAGCTCCTGGCCGGTATCGCGGGCGCGGCGCTGGTCCCCTCGCTGGTCGCGCTGATCGCGAATCAGTACCACGGCCAGCAGCAGGCCACCGCGCTCGGCGCCCTCGGTTCGGCGCGGGCGGGCGCCGGGGTGCTGGCCTTTCTGATCGGCGGCATGCTGGGCACCTTTATCGGCTGGCGGCCCTCGTTCGGGATCCTGATCGTGCTTTCCGCGGTGGTCCTCCTCCTAAGTTTCAAGCTCAAGCCGACGCGGGGTCGGCCCGAGGTGCAGATCGACCTGTTTGGCGTGTTGCTGACCGCGGCGGGGATCACGCTCATCAGCTTCGGCTTTAACAACCTGAACCGGTGGGGTCTCGGTTTTGCGCGGCCCGCCGCGCCGTTCGACCTGTTCGGGATGTCGCCCGCGCCGTTCATGATCGTCATCGGCATCGTGCTGCTCCAGGGCTTTGTGTTCTGGACGCGCCGCCGCACCGCGGACGGGAAGACGCCGCTGCTCGCGCTGGAGGTGGTCAAATCCGCGTCCGAGCGGGCCGCGGTCTACTCGATGTTCGTCGTGGTCGCGCTGGAGGGCGCGCTCAACTTCTCCGTGCCGCTGTACATCCAGATCATCCAGGGCCGTACCCCGATCGAAACGGCGATCGCCATGCTGCCGTTCAACCTCACCGTGTTCTTCACGGCGATGCTGATCATCAAGCTCTATAACAAGCTGACGCCGCAGGAAATCGGACGCTGGGGCTTCGCCCTCTGCACGATCGCGCTCCTGTGGCTCGCCTGGGTGGTGCGCAACGATTGGAGCGCGCCGGTCGTCATGATCGGACTGATCGTGTTCGGCATCGGCCAGGGGTCGCTGGTGACGTTGTTGTTCAACGTGCTGGTCACGGCCTCGCCGAAGGAGTTGGCGAGCGACGTCGGCTCGCTGCGCGGAACGACCAACAACCTCGCCGCCGCCGTCGGCACCGCCGTCTCGGGCGCGCTGCTCGTCGGCCTGTTAAGCGCCTTCATCATCGGGTCGCTGGGCCAGCACCCGGAACTGAAAGCGGAACTCCAGTCCCAGATCGACCTGGACAACAACATCACCTTCGTGAGCAACGACCGACTGAAGACGGCCCTGGAGCGCACCAGCATTTCGCCGGAGCAGATCCAGGAAGCGGTGCGCATCAACGAGGAGGCGCGGCTGCGGGCGCTCAAGATCGGCCTGCTGATCATGGCCGCGCTCTCGTTGCTGGCGATTTTCCCGGCCAGTCGGCTGCCCACCTACAAGCCGGGCGAGATCCCGACGAGTCCGCCGCCGAAGCCCAGGCTCTCGCTGGCCGGGCTGGACGAGCGCCTGACCCATCTGGAACTCCAGATCGGCGGCAAACCGGGCGAGATTCCGGCGAATCCGCCGCCGAAGCGGGAGGGCGATGCACTGGAGGAAGAAACATGACCTCCACGAACAAGCCGCGTCTTCTCATCCTGTCGCTCGGCGGGACCATCACCATGGTACCGAGCGACTCGGGGGGGATCACGCCCAAGCTGGGCGCCGCCGAGCTGGTGGCGTCGGTGCCGGCGCTCGCCGAAGTCGGCGACATCGACGCGCGGTCGCTGTTTCGCCTGCCCAGCCCATCGCTCACTCCGGCCAACCTGGTCGAAGTCGCGCGCGTGATCGCGGAAGGCTTCGCGGCCGGCTTCGACGGCGCGGTGGTGATCCAGGGTACCGACACCATTGAGGAGTCGGCTTTCCTCCTCGATCTCCTGGTCGATTCCGACAAGCCGGTGGTGGTGACGGGCGCGATGCGCGGCGCCGACGCACCGGGGGCGGATGGACCCGCCAATCTCCTGTCGGCGGCCATCGTCGCCGCCTCTCCGGAGTCGCGCGGTCTGGGGACGCTCGCGGTTCTCAACTACGACATTCACGCGGCGCGTTTCGTCCAGAAGTCACACACCGCGCTGCCCTCGGCGTTCCTCTCGCCGCTGGTGGGGTCGATCGGCACCCTCATCGAGCGGCAGCCGCGCTTCTATGTGCGAGTGAAGCGAAACCCCAACCTGTCGGCGGCGGAGGGTCCGCCCGCCCCGGTGGCGCTGGTGAAGGTCGCGATGGGCGACGACGGGCGCCTGCTCGGTTCGCTGCCCGGCCTCGGCTACGCGGGCGTGGTGATCGAGGGGATGGGCGCTGGCCATGTGCTCGCGGACGTCGCTCCCTTGGTCGGCGACCTGGCCGCGAAGATTCCGGTGGTGCTCGCGAGCCGCGCGATGACCGGTCCGGTGTTCACCCATACCTACGGGTATCCCGGCGCCGAGATCGATCTGATCCAGCGCGGTGTCGTGCCCGCAGGTTACCTCTCCGGCCTGAAGGCGCGGCTGCTGCTCGGACTCGTCATGCGCGGCGGCAAGGGTGACCAAGTCGCCGAGGCGTTAGCGCCCTATCAGTAGGGGCCCAGATCGACAGGTCGGCGTCATCCGACCGTGACTAAGACAAGGGCAAGCAATAGGCTGGTTGCAGCGGATGGACCGACGCCACGGCGCTGAGCCGGAGCGTCGGCGCGCTGCAATGCCGCCTTACACTTCATCCATGCACACAGCCGCCCCGGTTTCTGGTTAACTCGCAAAAATGAGCATGACGAACCCCGAACGCCTGGCCGGCAACAACATCATCCTGCTCGTCTGCCTGCTGGCCCTGATTCTGTTTTACCCCCTGTTCCAGAAGGACAATTCGCTGGTCCGCGACCTGCTGCTCACCGGGATCTTTTTTTCGGGCATCTACTCGCTCGAGTTTTCCGCACGCTCCAGGATGGTCCTGCTGCCGCTGGCGAGCCTGACGGCCGCAACCACCTGGATTCATCATTACATCGAGACCGACTGGATGTCCCTGATCGATTTCGGCACGTCCTCGGTCACCTTGGCGGTCATCGTGGTGCTGATGATCCGCCACATCGCGCGCAGCCGGGTCGTGACGCCGACCATCATCCTGAGTTCAGTCAACGGCTACGTGCTTCTAGGCGTGCTCGGCGCGACCTTGTTCAGCATCGCGAACGGCGCCCACAGGTTCTTCCATGGCGCGGAAAGCGCGGGCATCCTGCTCCCGGACAAAGGTACGCCGGAATACAGCGACTACCTGTATCTGTCGTTCATCACTCTGACCACCGTAGGTTATGGCGACGTGATGACCGTTTCCCACCTGACCCGTTCCGTGGCGATCCTCATCGGTCTTTCCGGCCAGATGTACATGACCATACTCATCGCCATGCTGGTCGGAAAATTCCTCGCCAGCAGCGAGCGGCAGTAGACACGCCGGGGCGTGGTGCAAGCCGTCAATGACATATTCACTGGTAAACTGGGGATATCCGTGGCACGGGTGGCTTGAGCCGGCAAATTCGAGTGGCGAATTACATGCCAAGACACCACGGCGGAAGAAGGATGCCTTTTTCAGAACGGGATTCAACGAGGAGGATGTGAAATGAGTGACCTGATTTGTCTGGCGTTCAAGGAATTGGACACCGCCGATCATTTTCTGAACGAACTCAGGGCGTTGCAGAAAGAGTACGTTCTCGAACTTGAGGATGCGTGTGTAGTAGTCCGTGATGGCGACGGTAAAATCCATCTCAAACAGAGCGTCAATCTGGTGGCGATCGGAGCCAGTCAAGGCGCTTCGCGAGGGATGCTGGTGGGAACGCTCATCGGCCTGTTGTTCATGAATCCGCTGGCCGGCATGCTGGCGGGCGGGCTGGTCGGCGCCGGATCCGGCGCATTGCAGGGGAAGCTGGCCGATTACGGGATCGACGACAACTTCATCAAATCGCTGAGCGGCACGATCGAGCCCAATAGTTCGGCGATCTTTCTTCTGGTCCGCAAGGCTGTCGAGGACAAGGTGATGCCACGGTTGTCCCATTACCAGGCGACGATCCTCAAGACCTCCCTGTCCGACGAGCAGGAAGAGCGACTGAAAGCGGCTCTTTCGCAGGCCGCCTGACCTTTTTACGCAATGTAACCGTTCGCTCCCCTCGCCCGCTTGCGGGAGAGGGGTTGGGGGTGAGGGCAGCAGTTTCGAGGAGTTACCCCCTCATGACTACAGGGACAAAATTGATGACGATGCGAACCCGGTTGATCGTTGTGTTCACGCTGTTGTGCATCGCGGCGGCGTTGCTACTGCCCGCCGTGCCGCAATCCCTCGAATACCATCATTTCGCCGATCGGCGCGATCTTTTGGGAATCGCCAACTTTCTCGACGTGATCTCCAATCTTGGGTTCTTGATCGTCGGCATCGCGGGCCTGGTCATCGTCTTTGGGGGGCGGGCGCGATTCGAGTTCGGGAGCGAGCGGTGGCCCTACGCCGTCTTTTTCCTCGGCGCGCTGCTGACCGCCCTGGGATCGGGTTATTACCACCTGGCGCCGGACAACGAAAGTCTGTTCTGGGATCGGCTGCCCATGACGATCGCGTTCATGGGGCTGGTTTCGAGTCAGATCGTCGATCGAATCCACATTCGGGCGGGACTGGCGTTGCTGGTTCCGATGCTGCTGCTCGGGGCCGCGTCGGTCATTTATTGGCGGGCCACGGAGCGGGCCGGGGTTGGCAATGTGCTGCCTTATGGGGTCTTGCAAGGTTATTCGGTGGTCATCGTGCTGTTGCTGGCGATGCTGAGCCCGTCGCGCTATACCCGGGGCAACGATCTCTATTGGGTGTTCGGGTGGTATGTGCTGAGCAAGTTGTTGGAAACGTTCGATGCCGAGGTTCTCCATCTGGGCCATGTCATCAGCGGCCATACGCTGAAGCATGTCGCGGCGGCCCTCGCCGGCGGCACGGTTTGCTACATGTTGATGCATCGGACCCTCAAGGAACCCTCCGCCGACCTTCCATCCACCCTACTTGAGGACCGACCCTCATGACGGATACCGACCCGACCGCGGCCTCGCTCGCAACGGCTTCGCCGCACGACCTTCGGGAGACCATCGAGGAGCGACGCGCGACCGGCCAGGCCGCCCGAAAGCAGGCTCCCCGGAGCGCGCAGGCGCATTGGGACGAGACCGCGCGCGGGCACGACGCCCTCGACACGATCCTGGCTCAGAACGCCATCCGGGTTCCCGATCTGCTCCCCATCCGCCATGGACGCATGGTGGCCTCGCCGTGGACCTACTACCGCGGAGCGGCCGCCGTGATGGCCGCCGATCTCGCGTCCCGGCCCCACAGCGGGCTACGGGTTCAGCTCTGCGGCGACGCCCACGTCCTCAACTTTGGTCTGTGGGCCACGCCAGAGCGGAACCTTCTGTTCGACCTGCGCGACTTCGACGAGACGCTGCCCGGGCCCTTTGAATGGGACGTGCAGCGACTCGCCGCCAGCCTGGTGGTGGCGGCGCGGGAGGATGGCCTCAAGGCGGCCACGGCCGATGAGGCCGTGGTCACGGCGGTGGAGGCCTACCGCAACCAAATGGCCCGCTACGCGACGATGACGGAGCTCGACCTCTGGTACGACGGGACTTACGTCGACAGTCTGATCGAGTACTTCGCGCCGGCCGACCGTGGACAGTTGTTGGTCCACATCGAGAAGGGGTCCAAGCGTCGCACCCACCACGGCGCGTTCGCCAAGCTCGCCACGATGGTCGACGGCCGGCCCCGGATCGACGAGGCTCCACCCATCCGTGTCACCATCGACGACGACGAGCAGGACGCGCTGACCGACCAGTTCCTGGCCGGCTACCGGATGACCCTGCAGGAGGATCGGCGCCACCTGTTCGATCGCTTCACGCCCGTCGACCTGGTCCGCCAGGTCGTGGGGGTGGGCAGCGTGGGCATGCGGGTCTACCTGGCCCTCCTCGAGGGCCGCAGCGGCAACGACCCTCTGTTCCTACAGATCAAGCAGGCCGGTCCGTCGGTGTACGAGTCTCACCTCGGCCCCAGCCAGCACGATAACCACGGCGCCCGGGTGATCGCCGGAAAGCGGGCGTTGCAGAGCGCGACCGACATCTTCGTCGGCTGGGGCTCGTTCCAGGGCAGGGACTACTACGTGCGGCAGTTCCGCGACATGAAGATCATCCTCGACATCGAGTTGCTCGCCCCCATCCTGGTTGAGTTCGCCGCCGCCTGCGGCGAGACGCTGGCCCGCGCCCACGCCCGCACGGGAGACGCCGTGGCGATCAGCGCGTACCTCGGCAAGAGTTCGCGGTTCGCCACCGCCCTCCGCGACTTCGCTCGCCTGTACGCCGACCAGAACGAGCGCGACCACGCGCAGCTCGAGCGCGCTATCGCCACGGGCGCGGTCGAAAGCGCGCCCGGCTGGTAGCGACCCTCGTGAATTGCCGCATCGATGCTGACCGGTGGAGACTGGCTCCCACGCTCCAGCGTGGGAGCACAGGTTCAGACGCTCCAGCGTCCTTGATCGACGATGCGCTCACAGGTCAAGCGGTGCTATCCGGGTGCCATTCAGGCTCAGGTTCGCCCTTAGACCCGAGTTCGTCAGCACGAAGCCCACGATCGGCTGCTGCCCGGTCTGGGTCGTGACCCGGGCGTTGGCGCCCACCGTCAGCAACGACAGGGAACCATCGACGCCGGCGGTCCATCCCCGGCTCGCCTCGAAGCGGTTGAGCGCGTCCTGGGTCATGAACAGGATGAACAACGCCTGCGACTGCGTACCCGCCTGAAGTCCGACCGAGGCCTCGGTCATGCGGAAGTAGCCGGTGGATTTGCCGCCCCGCCTTAATGCGCCTTGACCTTGCGCTCCGCCGACGATGAAGCCGGCGGAAATCACTGACGGGAATACCAGTACGCCCCGTGCCGATGCGACGATTTCCTCCGATCCGCGCGCTTCCTGGTACAGACGCGACAGGGCGCTGTCGACCGCGGAATCGATGGCCTTGCGCTGCATGGCGGGATCGCCGGGATTTCCGCTGGTGGTGGTGCAACCCGTCGTGAAGAGCGCAAGAGCCGCCAGCGAGAGCCCTGCGGTAACGAAGTTTCGTCTGTTCATTGTTTACCCCTTATCGATGGTTCGAAGAGTGAGCACGGCCGCGAGCCGCGGGTGGTTGGAAAAGCAGATCCTGGCTTAACCCGAAATCCAGCCAGTCATGTAGGGCGGGTTAGCGGAGCGTAGCTCGCGGAAACCAGTAGCCCACAGGCGGGTTACGGCCAACGCCTAACCCGCCCTACGATTCATCCATTCAGCTTGGTTAAAACGCTAGCCCAGCATCGAGGCCAGGACCCAGACATAGAGCGCCCCGACCGACAACTGCACCACCGCGATCGGCAGGCCGATGCGCAGGAATTGCATGAAGCTCACGTGTCGGCCCCGCGACGCACAGATGCCGGCGGCGACGACATTGGCCGAGGCGCCGATCAGCGTGGCGTTGCCGCCGAGGGTGCCGCCGAACATCATCGCCACGAACACCGGCAGGGTGACGTTGGGCCAACTGGCGAAACCGGGGGCGAGCGCGATCTCCGGAACCGCCTGGGCCGCCACCAGGTAGCCGGTGATCATCACCAGCGCGGCGGCGACCACCGGGATGTTCGCCAGCAGGCTCGACAGGATGCCGATGCCGGCCAACGACAGGAAGGCCACCGACAGCAAATCGGCTCCGAACCACTGGTAGATCTGAATCGACAGGCCTTGCAGCAGCTCGGTCTTGATGAAGGCCCGGACCAGGGTGAAGATGGCGCCGAGAAACACCAGCGTCTTCCAGTCCACGTCGCG
>CALGOO010000096.1 GCA_937960715.1 uncultured Candidatus Competibacteraceae bacterium | reverse complement strand
TGGCCGCTTCCTTCATGTCGGTCACCACCGGGGTCAACAGATGCGGGATGTCCTCATACATCGACAGCTCCAGCATCTTCGGGTCCACCAGGATCAGGCGAACCTCGCGGGGCGCGGCCTTGTACAGCAAACTCAACAGCATGGCGTTGATCGCCACCGACTTGCCGGAGCCGGTGGTGCCGGCCACCAGCAAATGTGGCATCTTGGCCAGATTGGCCACCACCGGATTGCCGCCGATGTCCTTGCCCAGCGCCAGGGTCAGGGGAGAGATCGCCTGCTGATAAACTGGCGTCTCCAAGACCGCCCGCAGATAGACGATCTCGCGTTGCTGGTTGGGGATTTCCAGCCCGACCACGGATTTACCGGGGATGATCTCCACCACCCGCACGCTGATCACCGACAGGCCGCGCGCCAGATCCTTGGCCAGGTTGCTGATCTGACTGACCTTGACCCCCGGCGCCGGCTCGATCTCGAAGCGGGTGATCACCGGCCCCGGCTCCACCGCCACCACCTTGACCGCGATGCCGAAATGCCGGAGCAGAACTTCCACCCGCCGCGACATCTCGTCCAATGTTTCCGGGGAATAGCCGGCGCCGCCGACGGTGGGCGGGTCCAGCAGATTCAGCGGCGGCAAGGGATACGGCGCGACCGGCGGTGGCGCCGTCACTCGGCGGACCATGAACGCGGCCTTGGCCAAGGGGGGAGGCGTCGCCGGCTCCGGTTGCGGCGCGGTGGCCAGATCGGGCGAAAATTCCCGCGAGGGCCGATGGTGGCCATCCAGATCACCCTCATCGGCATCATCATCCGGCGCGGAATCCAGCCCGGGAACCGGCAAGACCACCGGCGACGACAGCGCAACCGCCGTCAGTGGATCGTTCGAAGCGGCGGCCAGTTTCAGGCCACGCGCATGAGTCAAGGGCGTGGGCGGCGGCTGTGGGATTGCCGGTTGACCGCCCGCTAACGTGGGCACGCTCGTGGGCACCAGCGTGAGCATATCCGGAGCGGGCGCAAGCTCCCAGTCCACGACCGGCGACACGGTCAATCCCGCGATGGGTGGTTTCGAGGACGGCGGCTGTTCCAGCGGCAAGTTCAACACCGGTTCGATGCGCGCCGCATGGCGACCAGTGGGCGCGGCGGCCGGCGGCTCGTCGCTTTCGGTCGGGACGAGTGGCGGCGCGGGCGGCACGGGTGAAACCGTCGGCGCGGCGGGCGCGATGGCCTCTCCACGCGCCCGCCATTTGGCCAGCCACTTTCCGACAGCCTGCCCAAATCCCCGCTCCAGCGTTGGGAACAATCGGACGGGGGACCTGGCGGGCGTCGCCTCCGGCGAGTCCGCCACCGGCGCGGTCTCAGGCGTGGACTCGTTGTCGTCGCCCGTCGTCCTCGGCCGCATCCAGCGCAACGGCGCCATCACCACGCCGCCGATCCAGTCCACCGCTTTCAGCACCACCAGCCCCATCCAGTCCAGCAGGGCCAGCCAGGACAATCCCGTCGCCAGCACCACCCCAGCCAGGAACAGCACCAGCATGAACAGATTGCCGCCCGCTCCACCGAAAGCCTGGATCAGGAACTGGCCAACATGCATCCCCACCAGACCGCCGGACGAACCCGCGCCGGGGACGGTTCCAGGCACCGCGCGCAGATGCAAGGCCACCAAGCCGCAGGCCGTCGCCAGCGTCACCAAAAATCCCAGAACCCGGAGCAGCACGATCTCGCCGTCCAGTTCCAACCAGGCGCCGCGCTTGAACAACCGCCAGCCCGCGAACGCCACGCCCAGCGGCAACAGATAGGCGGCATAGCCGAAGAAATACAGGGCCACGTCGGCGAACCAGGCACCGACCACGCCGCCCAAGTTATGCAACCGCGCCGCCGTGGCGGTATGAGTCCAGGCTGGGTCCTCGGGGTGAAAAGTCGCCAACGCGCCGATCATCCCCAACGCGATCACTGCCAGCGACCAGAAGCAAAGTTCCCGCAACAACCCATGGACGAAACGGAAGATGCCTAACCGAATCGCGGGTGTTTCGGGCTTGATTCGATGTGCCTGCGCCAAAATTCAATCCTGTCGTGAAAGGAAACAAAGCGGGTCGCGCGCCGTCGGTGGACATCATGGATACCCCGTCCACCGGGCTGTCGGAAAATCCGAACAGAATGATTGTCCCATTCCGGGGCAATGAGGTGAAGGGCGTGGACGAACCGATCCAGGCCATCGCGCCATGCCGGCCACGCGAAGGCCGGGCCGCCGCCCCGCTCAAAAATCGCGTGCGCTCGATCCGAGAGCAATCGATCAGGAATCACGATCAACCTTCGAGCGTGATATTGCGACAGCGGGTTTCGTGAAAAAACAGCGAGGCTCCGATGGCCAGCGCCACGCAGCCCAGCATCAGGCAAAAACCCGCCCGGTAATCGGCGGAACCGTACACCCGCACACCGTTCACCAGCGTGCCGCCCCAGGTCAAGTCCATGATCCAGCCGAACAACGGCTGGATCACAGCCGCCCCCAGGAAGACCCCCGTATTCACCAGGGCGATGGCCATGCCCGACAGTGCGGGAATGACGACTTCCTTCGCCCCGGCGTAAGTCAGGGCAAAAGACCCACAACCAAAACCCATCAGGACGAACCAGGCCATCCCCAGCACGCCCGGCTGCCAACTCGCGTGGACGATGCCCAGCCAAGCCATCCCGTACAGCAGGGTTCCGATGACCAACAGGGGCTTACGGCGGTTCATCCGGTCGGAAAACCAGCCGCAGAACAAGGTACTACCAGCGAAGCTGGCCAGCGCGACGGTGGTGTAAAGGGAAGCCGCCGACCGCTCCAGACCGTGCAGGTCGCGCAGGAAGGGAATCGCCCACAGGCCGAGAAACGCCAGCAGGCTGGCCGGCATTCCCAGATTGACCCAGAACCCCGGCCAAACCCGGCGGGTGGCCAAAACCCCCAACAGATCATGCCACCAGTGCTGCTCGCGGCTCGCGTGCCGGGCTTGACCCTCCATCTCCCGGATCGAGGGGAAACCGGCGTCCTCCGGCGTGTTGCGCACCCCGAGCCATGACAATACCGCCAGGATCAGGGCCATCACACCAAAGGCCACGAACACCGCGCGCCACGACCAAACCGTCAGCGCGCCAGCCAGCGGACCGGCCGCGAGGATGGCGCCGACATTGCCCAGCAACAGGGTCAGGCCGCTGATGAACCCGTAATCCCGGTCGCGAAACCAGAGGGTATTGCTTTTCATCAGCCCCACGAACACCACCGACACCCCCAGCCCCACCAGCGCCCGTCCCACCGAGGCCTCCCAAAAGGTGGCCGCCAAACCAAACAGGATGGAACCGACCCCGGACACGAGATTGCCCAGCGTCACCGAAATCCGCGCCCCCAGGGTATCCGCCAGCACCCCCGCCGGAATCTGCATGGCGGTGTAGATGTAGTAATACACTGCTGCCAACGATCCCAGCGCGGCGCCCGTGGTGCCGAAGGCCCGCATCAGATCGGCGGACACCACGGCCGGGGCGATCCGATGAAAAAACACCAGGATGTAGGACGCCGCCAGAATGGCGTAAACCGACCAGCGCACGCGAACGAACCGCGCGCGGTCGAACGTCCGACCCGAAGCCGCCGCCATCGACGCCGTCATCTCCACTCCCTTTTCCAAGCGAATAAATCCTCGTGTCCGACTCGCAGGCGCGACGCTCCCTGCTTGATCCAACCACGTCGTCGCGCCAGCCAGTCGGCCCAGTCATGCTTCGCTTCAGGCGCGATTTGACGGGCTGCGTTCACCCAACCTTCCAGCAGCGCCATCTGCATCGCCCACTGCTCCGGTCCCAACCGCCAGGGACTGGGCCGGGTCATCACCTCGTAACCCAGTTCCCGCAACCGAACCGTCAACGCCCCGGTTGCATCGGGACCGAGCGCCGGCCCGAATCCCTTGTCGGTGCGCTGATGCCGGTTCACCTGCTCGCGCACCTCTTCGTCGCCGGCCAGCGCCGGTTCCCAGGCGATGAAACCGTCATAGCTCAGGGCGACGAACACCGCCGCCCGCGCGTCCCGACAATGCCGGGCCAACCGTTCCAGCCAGTCCGCCGAGACCAGATCGAGCAGGGCGGAGGCCGTCACCAGTTGCACGCCGCGAAAATCCAATCGCTCCCAGTCACGAACCAAATCCAGCCGCCGCCAGTCCAGCATCAGGTTGATCTCCCGTTTCGCCGCCCACGCGCCGCACCGTTCCTCGCCCCGCGCCAGCAGGACCGGATCGTGATCCACCAGCCGCCAATGCTGTTCGCCGCCGAACAACGGCGCCAGAAACCGAAGGTTGGCGCCGGTGCCACTGCCCAGGTCCAGCACGGTCAGCGGCTCCCTCCCCCGCCACCAGTCCAACAGGCGCGCGGTCAGTTCGGGATTGCGGGCCGCCGCGTCCACCGGCTCGCGC
>CALGOO010000095.1 GCA_937960715.1 uncultured Candidatus Competibacteraceae bacterium | reverse complement strand
AGGTTGGCGTACTTGGGCGCGGTGCCGTGGGTGGCCTCGAACACGGCGACGTGGTCGGCCATGTTGGCACCTGGCGCGATGCCGATGCCGCCGACCTCGGCCGCCACCGCGTCGGACAGGTAGTCGCCGTTCAGGTTCATGGTGGCCAGCACCGAGAACTCTTCCGGCCGCAGTTGCAGCAACTGGAAGATGATGTCGGCGATGCGGTCCTTGATCACCACCTTGCCGGGCGGTTGCTTGCCGCCGTGGACGCTGTACAGCTCGTTCTCGGTGATGGTCTGGTCCGGGAATTCGTCACGCGCCAGTTCGTAGCCCCAGTTCCGGAAGGCGCCTTCCGTGAACTTCATGATGTTGCCCTTGTGAACCAGGGTCACGCTGTCGCGGCCATGATCGATGGCGTACTGGATGGCCTTGCGGATCAGCCGCTTTGAAGCGAAGGGGGAAATTGGCTTGATGCCCAGCCCGGCGCCGTCGAAGAAATCGGCGCCCATTTCCTCGCGCAGGAACTTGGCCAACTTGGTGTTTTCGGGGGTGCCCGTCTTGTACTCGATGCCGGCGTAGACGTCCTCGGTATTCTCGCGGAAGATGACGACATCGACCTTCTCGGGATGGCGCATCGGCGAGGGCACGCCGGGGTAGTAGCGCACCGGACGCACGCAGGCGTACAGATCCAGATCCTGGCGCAGGGCCACGTTGAGGGAACGGAAGCCACCGCCGACCGGGGTGGTCAGGGGCCCCTTGATGGCGACGACCAACTCCTTGATGGCTTCCAGGGTCTCTTCCGGAAAGTAGTTGCCTTCATACAGTTCCGCCGCTTTCTCGCCCAGGAAGATCTCGCACCAGTGAATCTTGCGCTGGCCGCCATAGGCTTCCTCGACCGCCGCGTCCCAGACCCGCAGCGACGCTCGGGTGATGTCGGGACCGATGCCGTCTCCTTCCACAAAGCCGATGATGGGTTGATCGGGAACACACAGCTTGCCGTCCTTGACGGTAACTTTTTCGCCGCTGGTGGGGATGCGAATATGCTTGTAGGCCATGAAACCTCCTGCCTCGTCGTGACTTCCACAAATTCAGTTGAATTCTGGAACGCGCGGTTGAAAATGTTGCGGCCGGCGCGCAAAAACGCGCATTAAGCTACACGCAAACCCCTTCTCTGTCCATGATGATCCGTGATTGCACGGCAGCCGTCGGCTCTCCCATGAACGGAATATCGCCATGACTCTAAACGAATTACGTTACATCGTCGCCGTCGCCCGCGAGCGGCATTTTGGCCGGGCCGCTGAATCCTGCCACATCAGCCAGCCCACCTTGAGCGTGGCGGTGCGCAAGCTGGAGGAGGAACTGGGCGTGGCCCTGTTCGAACGCGGCTCCAGCGAGGTGGCGGTGACGCCGACTGGCCGACGCATCGTCGAACAGGCCCGGCGGGTGCTGGACGAGGCGGCGCTCATCCGCCAACTCGCCATCCAGGGCCAGGACGAATTGGCGGGCATGTTGCGACTGGGGGTGATTTACACCATCGGTCCGTATCTGCTGCCGCACCTGATTCCCCGCCTGCACCGCCGCGCCCCGCGCATGCCGTTGCAGATCGAGGAGAACTACACGGCGGTGCTGAGCGAGCAGCTCAGGGATGGCGAACTGGACGTGCTGATCCTGTCGCTGCCGTTCGAAGAGCCGGGAGTGCTGACCCGGTCGGTGTACGAGGAACCGTTCGTGGTGCTCATGCCGACGGGCCATCCGCTGGAGCAGGCGACGGTGATCGATTCGCCCACACTGGCCCGGCAGGAGTTGCTGCTGCTGGGACCGGGCCACTGCTTCCGCGACCAAGTGCTGCGATTCTGCCCGGACTGCAACCGGTTGAGCGTGGCGTCGGACAACATGCAGCGCACGCTGGAGGGCAGTTCGCTGGAGACCATCCGGCTGATGGTGGCGACCGGGATGGGCGTCACCGTGTTGCCCTACACCTCGGTCAGCGGCTATGCCCACGCCAGCGACCTGCTCAGCGTCCGGCCGTTCGCGGAACCGGCCCCGACCCGGGTGGTGGCGCTGGCCTGGCGCAAGAGCTTTCCGCGCGGGACCGTGATCTCGCTGCTGGCCGAGGCCATCCGTGCCTGCCCGCTGGGCGAGGCGGTGCGGACGCTCGAATGATTCAACTCCCTCGCCCGAGTGCGCGGAAGAGGCGGCCGGGGGTGAGGGCGGATTTCAGGGAGTCGATGACCGCAACCGGACGGTGAAGCTATGCTCGGTGGCGAGCAAATCCGGCTCGGTACCATTGTGGGCGCGCATGCCGGGGATGATCTTGTGGCGAATGCCCATGCCGCGAAAATCCACGTAGCGATAATCGCGCAGCACGTTGACCAGCGTCTGGTTGCGGGCGTAGCGGAACCCGGCCTTCAGTGCCTCCACGGTCGCCGAGTTCGGTAAACGGCCTGGACTGGTCACTTCCAGCCGGTCGGCATACACCGCCAGTAGAACGTCGGCCCCGACCACGGCGTAGTCGCGGTGCGCCACAGCGTTGACGATCACCTCCCGTAACACTGCGGCTGGATAGGCGGGCCGATCCTCGCGTCGCGCCCCGACCAGGTGCGCGCCGGGTTCGGTGTTTCGATTGACAAAATCCAGCGCCTGCTCGATCAGGCCGATTTCGACCAGATCCCCGTTCTCGGCCAGCAACGGCAAAATCGGTGCTTTCAGGTCCTGATCGGCGCGAACGGCGTAATCGGGTTCCGTGCCGGCGTAGGCGATGGCGCGAATGCCGGCCTGCGGGAGAAACCGCCGGGGCTGGCGTCCGAACAGCAGGAGCCCATCAATCGTCGGGACGGCAAGATCACCGGCGCCGGTCATCAGTTCCAGATTGATCAGCAACCGTTCCCAGCCGACTCGATCATCATCGGCGGGGTGATCCTGTCCCAGCACATGGGCGAAATAGTTTTTCAACCGGCGCCGGTCGAGATCGGTCAGCGTCGCGCCCGGCGCCGGCTTGGCGCCGTAATGAAGGCGTCCGGAATCCTGAAACATCCGCTCCAGTTCATCGCGGCTGGCCTCGCGCGAAGTGCCGCCAACCCGGATGAAGTAGGTCCGCCGATGATGGTGAACGCGCGCATACGGCTTGCTCGGCCCCGGCAGTACCCGCACGATTGCCACATCCTTGCCGGGTTCCAATTCCCGATGCAGTTCGTAGTAGGAAATGAGCGGCGGCTCGATCTTGACCCGGCACAGTTCCATCACCCATTCCTCCAGATTGGCGCGGTTCACGCCAGCGATGGCGCCATCATCGGCCACACCTAACAGCACCATGCCGCCCATGAAGTTGGCGAAACCGACGATTTCCCGCGCCAGATCGGTGTTATCCACAGCGTCCAGCTTGAACTCGACGCCGGAGTTTTCACCATTGTGAATCAGATTCAGCAATTCCGCCTTTTGCATGGCTATTCAACTCACTCGTCACCGTCATTGTCGGTATCATCGTCCTCGACTGTAATATCAATAATTGAATTCGTTCCTCTATAAAGAATATGTTCTTGTATCTGATCAATATTATCCTTGAGTTCTGCGTTGAGAAGCCCTGAATTTGACGCTTCTTGCAGAAGGTCCAGTAGTTCTTTTGCGCGCTGGCTGTTTCTTCTGTTTGGGCTTTTCAGATGCAGGAAATCTCGATGCTTGGGGTGCATCCGATGCCGCAGTAAAAAAGCACTAAGACGTACAGCAACTTTAAAGCGATTCCGAAAATTACGTCTTCCAATTGTAGATCTTAGAACCCATACGAAAACTAACGTGTTGTTTTAAATGAAAAGTTAGTGTATATTTTTCGTGAAAATTTCGTTTTTAATTAAGTTTTAGAGCCTATACGGAAATTCACCAAGCAAGTACTGGGCTTCCCGATGATAGAGCGCCTCCCAAGCGCAAAAAAGCCACAGCAACCTATTGTAAGTATTTGTTTTTAATATTTTTAATATTCGTATAGGTTCTAACTCGGAAGGGATAGGAGGCAATATTTGGTAGCCCGGTGCGCGCCGGCTGAATCGGCCCGCGCACCTCGGTCCAGTGAAAACCGGCGGTCTTGCCGGGCGGCGGGCGCAAGGCGCGGGCATCGGTCAGAGGCCGCAACCGGTGACCGTAAAAGGTCTCGCTGATGTAGTCCGCAATGTCGTCGTGGCAGCGGAAGTGGTCGCGCAACAAGTGATGATCGCCAGCCGCCGCCGCCGCGAAATGAAACAGACTGTTGGCGGAGAAGGTGAACCGGCCAATCCCCGGCGCCAGCAACCCCGCGGCGCGCAAGGCGTCGGCTTCCCATTCCGGGCGCACCTGGGTGATGTAGGTCAGTTGGGCAGGATCGCCGATGATAATCGCCCGGCGCGCCCGCGCCAGGAGGGGGAGGGCCGAGGCGATGTCGCACTGGGCGGCTTCGTCCAGCACAACGTAATCGAACAGGCCCGGCACCAGGGGAATGCGACTGGCTACGCCGAGATTGGACGCCGCCCACAGCGGGAACTGCTGGAGGATCAGGTCCCGCTGGGTTGACCACCGTTCGCGCGCATGGGCCGCGCCGGCGGCTCCCTCGCTGCGCGCCAGCGACAGGTCACCCCGCAAACCAGTCAGGGCCTGGCGGTTCTCGGGTGCGCATTCGACCAATACCTCGCTCAGTTCCATCAGGCAGGCGCGGGCCGAGTTCTGAATCTGTTCGCCCAAGGCGACCGGGTCGGGCATAACCTCGGCGGATGAGGATTGCTGAATTTTGGCTTCGAGCCGGGATCGTTCCTCCCGCAGGCGTTCGAGGGCGCGCAGGTCTTCCAGCCGCCGTTCAAAGCGGTCCAGGGTTGCCCCGTCCGGTTCGGGCAAACCGAGTTGCGTCCAGTCAACGGACAGCCGCCGTAGGTGGCGCAACCGCCAGAACCGCCGCCAGGGGGCCAGCCAGCGCCGCCAACCCGATCCGGCTGCGGGTTCGGGAAGCGGCAGGGAACGGGGCAAGGAAATGGGCGCCGACTCAGCCAGCTCGATGGCGGTTTCCAGGTCGCGAATCGTGGTTTCCAGCCGGCCCAGCTCATCCGCGCGCTCCACCGCGCGTTGGGCCTGCTCGATGGCGGCGGCCCGGCTGGCATCCAACCGGACGAGCGCAGCGCCGGAGGCCGCCAGACGTTCCCGTCGCTCCGTCCCGCCGGGTCGCGCCAGAATCGCGTCTATGGCCCGCTCGAAGCTGAACCCTTCGCCACCGTCGCGGGTATTGGCGCGAATGAGCAGCGGACGGCGTTCCACCATCTCCGCAAACCGATCCACCACGGCATCGATGGCCTGATGGTTGCGGCTGGCGAACAGCACGCTTCGCCCGGCGAGAGCGGCGCTGGCCATCAACGCAACCGCCACCTGCGATTTGCCGGTGCCGGGCGGTCCGGTGACCACGGTCAGCGGGCGGTTGAGACCGTCACGCACGGCGCGCAACTGGTCTTCGCCCAGAGGTAGCGGTTCCAGCACCGCCACCAGGGATTCGGCCGGTTTCTCAGACGCGGACGTATCGCTAAAAAAGGCGGTCAACGCGGTCTGGCTCAGTTCCTGGTCGGTCCACTGGGTCAAATCCAGCAAGTCCCGGACGGTGTGGCGGGCAAACTGGAGATCGCTCGACAGAAAGAGCGCTAACGCACCATAAAGACCCCCCGGCCCTCCGCAGTCCAGCGCAGGCAAAGGATGGAGGGGATCGAGGGGCGTGCGCAATTCGGTGGGAACCGCGCCGGCCAACCGTTCGATGAAGGTGCGCCAGTCCACAAACGAACCGGTTTGCCACACTTCGTCATCGGCGCTGACATCCAGGGCATCGAGCAATTCGCGCACCCGCCGCCCGCGCTGGCGCTGGCCCCGCACCCAGGACCATTCAACGGCGGGCGTCTCCGCCGCGAGCATCAAGCGCAAGGCTTCGGCATCCAGCGTCCAGTCGGCGGCCACGGTAGCCACCGGCGCCAGAAACGGCGGGCGGGTGACATCACCGGGACGTACCAGCGCGATGGGAAACGCCACATGGATCGGCTCGCGGAGCCGCCGCGCCAGCGCGGTCAGAAAGGCGGGAGGCAAAACGGACCGCGCAATCTCCAATACCGCCAGTTCGCCTTCACCCGGCCACCATCGTCCACGAGG
This sequence comes from uncultured Candidatus Competibacteraceae bacterium, assembly GCA_937960715.1. Classification (GTDB taxonomy): domain Bacteria; phylum Pseudomonadota; class Gammaproteobacteria; order Competibacterales; family Competibacteraceae; genus Contendibacter. The sequence goes on along the minus strand of CALGOO010000095.1, from coordinate 9,167 downwards.
GGCCAGCAACAGGAACTGTTCGCCGTGACGGCTGGGGTCACCGAGCAGCAAGGCCCGCTCGTTGCGGGCCAGGGCTTCGCGATAGTAAGGCAGGAGTCGGCGTAGGAGAGCCCAGGAGGGTTGGATCGATTCGCCGGTGCTGGCGAGCGGCGGCACGGCGGTTGGGGCGGCGCGGGTAGCGCCCGGCACGGCGGGTATGGCCGTCAGCCAGGGACCGGTGTTGGCTCGGACCGTTCCAGCCACTGCCGATGATTCCAGCTCACCCATCGCGCTAACGGGGTTGGGTATTGGAATGCTGGCGGAAAACCACCGGCGCCGGGCGCCGAGTCGGGTTAGATTTGCCCGTTGTAAAGCCAACAGAGCGGCGGCGACCACATCGGCGCCAGGCCGATGCCCGTCGGAGCGAACGCGACTTCGCACTTCTTCGAGCTGAAGCCCTTCGGGATGCCGTTCGATCAGGGTAAGGATTTTGGCCGCAAGCGAACCCTCACGGTCGTGCGCCAGCATTATTTTTCCCTAACTGTAGCCTTTCAGTACAGGCTACAGTTTAACAACTTACATACCATCAACGAAATAACAGTCTTCCCAAATTTCCACGAAGACAGTTTTTCTTTATTATAGAATGGGATCCAGTACACCCAGATCCCGTGGGCGGCTGGAATCGTGGTCAGCCGAACTCGTCGGGACCAAGCCCCACCAGCGGCAGCAACCGCTCCAGCCCTTCCGCCAGCGTCGCGGGATCGTCGGTTCGCAGGGTGAGATGCCCCACCTTGCGACCGGGGCGCGGGGCCTTGCCGTAGGCGTGATAATGCGTTCCCGCTACCGCCAGCGCCACCGTCCGATCGGGCATGGCGCCGATGCAGTTCACCATCGCCGCATGGCCGACGGCGGCGGTCGAACCCAGCGGCAGGCCGAGAATCGCCCGCAGGTGGTTCTCGAACTGGCTGGTTTCCGCGCCCTCGATGGTCCAGTGTCCGGAGTTGTGAACCCGCGGGGCCATTTCGTTAGCGATCAGTCGACCGTCCTTGACGAAAAACTCGATGGCCAGCAGCCCGACGTAGTTCAGCCGGGTCAATAGCCGGCGGGCGTAGTCCCAGCCCTCGCGCTCCAGTTCCGGCGCCGGACACGGCGCTCGCGACAGCCGCAGAATACCCTCGCGCTGGTGGTTCTCCACCAGCGGATAGAACGCGGTCGCGCCATCGCGGCTCCGCGCCGCCAGCACCGACACTTCCCGCTCGAACGGCACGAAGCTTTCCAGAATCAGCGGCGCGCCGCCCAGCGCCCGCCAGGCCGGTTCGAGGTCCTCGGGCGCGCGCAAGATCCGTTGACCCTTGCCGTCGTAACCCAGTCGGCGGGTTTTCAAAACCGCCGGCAGTTCCACCCGAATCACGGCCCCGCGCAATTCCTCCAAGCTGGACACGGTGGCGAAGGTCGGGGTCGGAATGCCCAGCTCCCAAAACAGGGTTTTTTCGGAAACTCGATCCTGCGCCGCCGCCAGTGCGCCAGGCGGCGGATAGACCGCCACTTGCCGCTCCAGGGCCAGGGCGGCGGTCGCCGGCACGTTTTCGAAATCGAAGGTCACTACCTCGGCCCATTCGGCTAGTTGTTCCAGTCGGGCCTCGGCGTCGTAGTCGCCCCGCAGCAATGTCGCCACTTGACCGGCGCAGGCGTCGGCGGCGGGGTCGAGCACCTGGAAGCGCAAATTCAGCGGATAGCCCGCCAAAGCCAGCATCCGCGCCAGTTGACCACCACCGACGATGCCGACGTTCATGGTTTGAGGTTCCTCGGATCGGGTTCAGCCAGCACTTGCGCGGTTTGACGAGCGCGAAACTCGCGCGCCGCCTCGCGGATCGCCGGGTATTTGTTGCCGAGCAGCGCGGCGGCCAGCAGCGCGGCGTTGATCGCGCCGGCCTTGCCGATGGCCAAGGTCCCGACCGGGACGCCGCCCGGCATCTGGACGATGGACAGCAACGAATCCAGACCATTGAGGGCGTGCGACCGCACCGGCACGCCCAGCACCGGCAACATGGTCTTGGCCGCCACCATGCCCGGCAGGTGCGCGGCGCCGCCGGCCCCGGCGATGATCGCCTCCAATCCGCGCGCCTCGGCGCTGGCGGCGTACTCGAACAGCAGGTCAGGGGTGCGATGGGCCGAGACCACTCGAACCTCGTAGGGTATTCCCAGTGCGTCCAGGGTGTTCGCGGCGTGCTCCAGGGTACTCCAGTCGGACGTGGAGCCCATGATCAAGCCAACCAATGGATTCATGTGTATCGTTAAATAGATCAAGTTAAGGGTTGCCATGCTCTGGCGCGCGCCTAATTATGCTCCAACGACTGGGAGCCGGCATCCTCGATTCACGCAAGCGGGCACGAGGCTATCCAAACTGGGCGCAACGGAGCGATTCAGGAAAACCATGGATCAATGGCCCAATCGGATGCGCCGAATCGATCTTCAATCGCCCCAACCCTCGGCACCGAATCCCAGCAGCGCCCGCTCCGTCTCGCTCAGGATCGCCAGCACGCCGGCATGTTGGCGCCGCAGCCAGGCGAGTCGATCGTAGGAGTCGGCGCGCTCGCCAACCTCGGCTTCGACCGGCTCTCGCAACATGGCGGTCAGCTCCGCGACCGATGCTTCCAATTCGTCCAATTCCTGGAGCAATTCCAGCCGACGAATCCGTAATTCATTGCATGAATGAACCATTTTTCTCCAGAAAAATCCACGGGCGTTTCAATCGTCTTGAACTCCCGCAAGGCGAACCGCGAGGACGGGCGAACCGCGCCAGGATGATGCGCGAATCATCGAGGCGCTGGAGGGTGGAAACTTTGCGGTGGATCGGGAGGCACCGGGCATTCGCGAAGCGCGAGCGGGGCGGCGCCATTTCGCGAGAAATCTGGGGGGACCAGGGTTGGTCGCGGTTCTTGGAAACAACCGATAGGTTGCAAGAAAGTGGAGCTGGAGCGACTACGGCGCCAGATCGTCGGCGGCAATCGGATAATCGATTCCCGCCCGCGCCAGATCGGCGTAGGTAGTCGGTTGTTGGGCGGGATCAATGCCCAGCCCCAACTGCAAACCGATCTGCGAGAGCGAGAACAGACCGCGTATTGCCGGCTTGCCGGTTTCGGGATCGGCATCCACCACCATCGCGTGCTGTCGGTTGGTTTGGCGCAGGGTCGCGATGATATCGCCCACCCGCGCGTTCGCCACGTCCTCCATCCGCAGCACCTCCAGTTTCGGCTGAAGAGTCATGATGTCGGCGACCAGCAGATCTTCCCAGGCGCCGCCGGCCTTGGCCAGGATTCGGGCGGGTTTCTCGCCCTCGATGTCGCGGCTAGTGATCAATCCGACGATTTGGCGGTCGGTATCGCGCGCCAGCAACAGCCGCACGCCCCGCCTGATCATGATATCCAACGCCTTGTTCAACGGCGTGGTCAGCTCGGTGGTGTAAGCGGTCACCTGGCTGAGATCGGTCATCACCGTCAGGGCGGAGTCGCCGGGGGTCACCCGCTCCGGCAGGGATTGCCGGGGGTGAAAATAGCTGGCGCCACTGTCCAGTTGGTACAGCGAAAGGGGCTGATAATCGTGAGCCATCGAAGAATCTCCCGTGGAAATTTTATGGAGAGGGGGAAGACCCCGACGCTCCGCTCAGCGGCGACGCAGGGGCCGGGCGATGATGCCGTCCGTCCATTCCAGAATCGCCCGCACGCGCGGAGTCAGCAGGGTCCAGGCCTCGGCGCGGTCCACCCAGCGGTATTCGCTGTGTTCTGGCCGCCCCAATGCCGGGTTCGGCGGCAATCGCACCTCGGTGTTCGGCGCCTCGGCGATGTAGTAGCGGGCTATCTTGCGACCCTGGTTGTAGGGATGGGTTTCCCGATACACATCGCCCCAGCGGAACCGCAAGCCGGTCAGCGTCGTCTCTTCCTCGACTTCGCGCACGGCCGCTTCCAGCGGCGACTCATCGGTTTCCACCACGCCCTTGGGAAAATCCCAGTAGTTGTAGGCTCGCAGCAGCAGGTAATCATAACGACCGTGGTTCCAATGCACCACCACGACACCGGAGGACAAGGTCCGCAAACTGGCCGAGCGGGGGTTCGCCATGCGCGTCACCCCCTTATTCCTCATGACGCGGCGCTCGCATGGCGGAGCGCGCTCAGCTCATGCACGGCTTCGACCAGGGCGCGGACGGCGTCCGGCTCGACCCCTGGCTGAATTCCGTGGCCGAGATTGAAGACATGGCCAGAACCAGGGCCAAAGTCAGCCAAAACCCGCGCGACCTGTTGGCGGATGCGGTCGGGCGCGGCGTACAGGACAGCGGGGTCGATATTGCCTTGCAAGGCGACTCGCCCGCCCACCCGCCGACGGGCCTCGCTCAAGTCCATGGTCCAGTCCACCCCCACCGCGTCGCAGCCAGTCGCGGCGATATGCTCCAACCAGATACCGCCACCTTTGGTGAACAAAATCACCGGTACTGGCCGATCCTCCGCCGCGCGGGTCAGATCCGCGACGATTCGCGCCATGTAGGCCAGCGAAAATTCCCGATAGGCGGATGGCGCGAGAATGCCCCCCCAGGTGTCGAACACCATCAGCGCCTGCGCGCCCGCCGCAACCTGGGCGTTCAGATAGGCGGTCGTCGCCCGGGTTGTCGTGTCCAACAGGCAATGAAGCGCGTCGGGCTGGTTGTAGAGCAACCCCTTGATCCGGGCGTAATCCTTGCTGGATCCACCCTCGACCATGTAGGTCGCCAAGGTCCATGGACTACCGGCGAAACCAATCAGCGGAATTCGTCCGGCCAGTTCCCGGCGGATCAGCCGCACTGCGTCCATCACGTAACGCAGTTCCGTCTCTGGGTCGGGAACGCCAAGCCGGGCAATCTCCGCCGCCGAGCGCAGCGGCCGGGCGAATCGCGGACCATCGCCCTCGTTGAAGGACAGGCCCAAGCCCATGGCGTCGGGGATGGTCAAGATGTCGGAAAACAAAATCGCCGCGTCCAGGGGAAACCGCGCCAGCGGCTGCAAGGCGACCTCGCAGGCCAGTTCCGGAGTCTGGCACAGCGTCATGAAACTGCCGGCGCGCGCGCGCGCGGCGCGGTACTCCGGCAGATAGCGCCCCGCCTGGCGCATCAGCCAGACCGGCGTGACATCCACCGGTTGCCGCAGCAGGGCGCGCAGCAAGCGGTCGTTGTGGAGGGTGGCGATCATGAGTTCTCGCGTCGGGGCGCCAGGCATTGTGACGATGATTCTAAGCCAAGTGTGCCAAGGTTCCGACATGGCGTCCATGCGTGAATGAGGAATCCGGGCGCGCCGCGTCGACCAGGGCAATCGCGCTATATGCGTTCCTTGGTGCTTCTTAGAGGCTGTTCAAGAATTAACTATTTGATATATATTACATTTTATCCGACTTCCAGCCGGTTTTTGGCCGGTCGGGCTGGCCGATTTTTTATGCTGAAATAGCACGACTGCCCCAGTGGTGGATCGCGCGGAAATTGACAAGGCTTGATCCAGTCCCCATAATCCGCTTCCCCGCTCAACGCGCCCGTAGCTCAGTTGGATAGAGTACTTGGCTACGAACCAAGGGGTCGGGAGTTCGAATCTCTCCGGGCGCGCCAAATTAACGGCTTGGTCGATTTCCGCCAAGCCGTTTTCTATTTGCGAACCCTTCACGCCGGAAGCGGTCTCGGCGTTTCGCCAGCCATCGCGGCGCTCCGCGACGACGCTGGTTGCATCCGCGGTCTGGCCCACCCCATTCGGCTACCGCGGGGCGAGAGCGCCCCACTCCGCCGTTTTCCCATTCTCCCGCCGGCCCTCCACGCGCGCCGAACCGGGCGTCGTTCATTTCCCGCCAGAATATTCTATCCTTACCATTTTCGATGGAGCGAAACGGCTGGCCCTGTACAACCTCCAGCCCTTGCCCATACTTGGAAATCACCGAGAACGACGACCGCGGACGGCGACGCGGCTGGCAAGCACCCCGGTGCTTCCCGTCTCCTAGGGATGGAGAATCAACCCTCACCACCAAACGATTGCAAAGAGAAGCATGATGACCGACAAGCCCATCAACATGACGCGCCCGCTGGACCTGACGCATGAGAAGCGCAACGTTGGCCCGCAGCGCATCCAGCGACCGATCTACGTGGATCTGCTGCCCACCTGCAACAATGCCTGTCCGGCGGGCGAGAATATCCAGGCTTGGTTGGCTCACGCCCAGGCGGGCCGCTTCAAGGAGGCTTGGCAGAGCCTGACCGAGAACAATCCGATGCCCGCCATCCACGGCCGGGTGTGCTACCACCCCTGCGAAACCGTCTGCAACCGCGGCAGGCTGGATTCCTCGGTCAGCATCCACGCCGTCGAACGCTTTCTGGGTGATCTGGCCATTCAGGAGAACTGGCAGTTTACCGTGACCGCTCCGCCCAGCGGCAAGCGGGTGCTGGTGGTCGGCGCCGGCCCCAGCGGCTTGTCCGCCGCCTACCATCTGGCCCGACTGGGCCACGAGGTCGAAATCCACGAGGCCGGACCGATGGCCGGCGGCATGATGCATTTCGGCATCCCCGCCTACCGGTTGCCGCGCGATGTGCTGGACGCCGAGATCAAGCGCATCGAAAACATGGGCGTCAAGATCGTCCTCAACCACCGGGTCGTCGATCTGGTGGCCGAGAAGAGCGACGGCGATTTCGACGCGATCTTCGTCGCCGTCGGCGCCCACATCAGCAAGCGCACCGACATTCCGTCCCGCGACGCCGGCAAGATGCTCGATGCCTTGAGCTTCCTCAAGGACGTGGAGACCGGCAACGCCCCCAAGCTGGGCCGTCGGGTCGCCATCTACGGCGGCGGCAACACCGCCATGGACGCCGCCCGGGTCGCCAAACGCCTGGGCTACGAGCCCTTGATCATCTATCGCCGCGACCGCGCCCACATGCCGGCCCACGATTTCGAGGCCACCGAGGCGCTTGAGGAAGACGTCAAGATCCACTGGCTGCGCACCATCAAGAACATCGAGGAAACCACCTTCACCGTCGAGGTGATGGAGGTGGACGAGAAGGGTCGGCCCCGTCCCACCGGTCAATTCGAGACGCTGGAAGCCGACGCGCTGATCATGGCGCTGGGTCAGGACGTGGACACCAGCTTCATGCAAAAGGTGCCCGGCCTGAAGTTCAAGGAAGATGGCGTGGTGCTGGTCGACGAACAGATGATGACCGGCTGTCCGGGATTGTTCGCCGGCGGCGACATGGTGCCGTCCGACCGCACCGTCACCATCGGGGTCGGTCACGGCAAGAAGGCCGCCCGCAACATCGACGCTTGGTTGCGGGGCGACGCCTACGCCAAGCCGCCCAAGCACGATTTGGCCACCTTCGACAAGCTGCATGTCTGGTACTACACCGACGCCGCCCAACGCCCGCAGGGCCATCTGGACATGAAGAGGCGCACCGGCAGCTTTGAGGAGGTTGTGGCCGGCCTGAGCCAGAAGGAGGCGCTGTACGAGGCCAAGCGCTGCCTGTCCTGCGGCAACTGCTACGAGTGCGACGGCTGCTACGGCGCCTGCCCGGAGGACGCCATCATCAAGCTGGGACCGGGTCGGCGCTACCGCTACAACTACGATCTCTGCACCGGCTGCGCGGTGTGCTTCGAGCAATGCCCCTGCCATGCCATCGAGATGACCCCCGAGCCGCCGCCGGCGGAATCGGCGGGTTAATCGATTCGGGATTGGAACGATTCGAACAAACCATCGCCCGCCCGGCGCGGTGGGCCACCAGAAGAGAAACGTAATGACCGAACGGCAAGTCACCACCATCGAGGGCAACGAGGCCGCAGCTTACGTCGCCTATCGGGTCAACGAAATCTGCACCATTTATCCCATCACCCCGTCCTCCACCATGGCCGAGTTGGCGGACCAATGGGCGGCGGAGGGCGTCAAGAACATCTGGGGCACCGTGCCCCTGGTCATGGAAATGCAGCACGAGGGCGGCGCGGCCGGCGCGGCGCACGGCGCCCTGCAAACCGGCGCGCTGACGACGACGTTCACCGCCTCGCAGGGGCTCATGCTGATGATCCCCAACATGTACAAGATCGCCGGCGAGCTGACCTCGGCGGTCTTTCACGTCGCCGCCCGCGCCCTGGCGACCCAAGGCCTGTCGATTTTCGGCGACCACCAGGACGTGATGGCGGTGCGCCCGACCGGTTTCTGCCTGCTGGCCTCGGGTTCGGTGCAGGAAGCGCACGACATGGCGCTGATCGCCCAGGCCGCCACGCTGGAAGCGCGGGTGCCGTTCATCCACTTCTTCGACGGTTTCCGCACCTCGCACGAGGTCAACAAGCTCGTTCTACTGTCGGACGACGACATGCGGGCCATGATCCGCGACGAGCTGGTGCTGGCCCATCGCCAGCGGGCGCTGAATCCCGACCGGCCGTTCATTCGCGGCACCGCCCAGAATCCCGACGTGTATTTTCAGAGCCGCGAAACGGTCAATCCGTTCTACGCCAAGGTGCCGGAAATCACGCAAGCGGCGATGGACCAGTTCGCTGGCGTCACCGGTCGCCGCTATAACCTGTTCGACTACTTCGGCGATCCGAAGGCCGAGCGGGTGGTCATCCTGATGGGTTCCGGGGTCGAAACCGCCCGCGAGACCGCCGCGTACCTCAACGCGCGCGGCGAGCGGCTCGGCGTGGTGCAGGTCCGCCTGTACCAGCCCCTGTCGGCCCGCCATTTCCTGGCGGCGCTGCCGGCCAGCGTCAAATCCATCGCCGTGCTGGAGCGCACCAAGGAGCCGGGCGCCACCGGCGAGCCGATGTATCTGGAAGTGGTCAATACCCTGGTGGAAGCCCAGGTCGCCGGCGCGCTGCCGACCGCGACGCTGCCGCGCGTGATCGGCGGCCGCTACGGGCTGTCGTCCAAGGAATTCACCCCGGCCATGTGCAAGGCGGTGTTCGACGAGCTGGCGAAAAACCAGCCCAAGAACCATTTCACCGTCGGCATCGTGGACGACGTGGCGCACACCAGCCTGGAGGTCGATCCAAGCTTCGACATCGAGTCTCACAAGGTGGTGCGGGCGATGTTCTTCGGGCTGGGCGCGGACGGCACGGTCGGCGCCAACAAAAACTCGATCAAGATCATCGGCGACGACCCGGAGTTTTTCGCCCAAGGCTATTTCGTCTACGACTCCAAGAAGTCCGGCTCGC